>JAKSCO010000334.1 GCA_022360575.1 Bacteroidales bacterium
AACAAAAACAAGTATTGCTGCTTTTTCGTTTACTATTAGCGATGTAACAAGCGATGGTTTCGCAACAAAGGTTTCGACATTAAAGATAAAAGCCGGGGAAAATAATACAGTTGATTTTACAAAGGTTTTATATAACGGAAACTTAGTAAATAGTAAAAACGAAAAAATTCCATTTACAATAAAAACTATTGAAGCAAATACAATAACTGTGAAATTTGCCGAAGATGCTTTAAATATTGCTGATACTAAAGAGGAAACATTTACGGTTAATTTATCATTAAACAACAAGAATATACCTGACGGAGGAATAATTCAGTTAATGATTGATGCCGACGATAACGAAGCTAGTGCTTATACTTCAGGATCGTTGCTTAAACCTGAGTTAGCAAAAGATATTGTAGGAAATAACATTAAATTAAATGTTACAGCAACACAATTACAATTTAAAGCTGATCCTAAATTTGCTTATGTAAACGAAAGTATTAAAAATGTTTTTGTAGAAGCTACCGATGCTAACGGAAATATAGATACAGACTACACTAGCGAAATAATAATAAAAGCTAAAGGAGCTAGTTTCAGCAACTCGACTACAAAAGTTGCTGCTAAAAAAGGAGTTGCTGAGTTTAATAAACTTATTTTTAATGCTAAGGCCGAAAATGTTGTTTTAATTGCATCAAGTGTAGCATTTAAAGAAGTAATAACAGAAACATTTAATGTTACTAATCGCCCTAATGGAGAATTATTCTTTTCGGAATATATTGAAGGTCTTGGCGAAAACAAGGCTTTAGAAATCTATAACCCGACCGATGTAGATATTGATTTATCGAATTATATTATACGAGTTAATAGCAACGGGAAAAAATGGTCTGAAGCATTTGAATTTCCGAAAGGAAAAACAATAGCTGCCCAAGATGTATTTGTTGTTGTAAATAAAACATCTGAAGATTTAATAAAACTTGCAGACTTTGCTGTTGTAAATCCTTACCTGAATGGAGGGAAATCGTATGTTGCTGTATTTAATGGCGACGATGTAAGAGCTTTATGTAAGATAGAAGGAACCGATACTATTATTGTTGATGTAATTGGAAGATACGACTTAAAAGATCCGGGTACGGGTTGGAATGTAGCGGGTGTTGAACATGCTACTAAGGATCATGTGTTATTAAGAAAATCGGACATAACTAAAGGAAATACCAATTGGGATGCTTCGGCCGGAACTAATGCTGAAAACTCGGAATGGATAGTTAAAAAAGCTACATCTTTTGATAACCTTGGGAAATTTGGTGAAACATCAAACGATATTTTAGATTTTTCGCTTGATAAACAAACGGCATATGGTATTATGAACTTTGAAAATCACACTATTGATATTGAAGTTTCGGTACATGCTGATGTTACTAAATTAGTTGCCTCGTTTATGTTGTCGGAAGGAGCTACAGCAAAAGTTGGCGAAGTAGCTCAGGTAAGCGGAACAACAACTAACGATTTTACCAATCCAGTAAAATATATTGTTAGCTCGAAAAACGGGAAAGAACAAGTATGGACAATTACTGTTACTATTGCTAAAGAGGAAAGCTTGCAAAATGCTATCACAGGAATAACAGTAAAAAATATGGTAGGTCTTGCAACTATCGAAGATGGAACTGTTCATGTGAAAGTAAAATATGGAACAGATATTACAAACTTAAACCCTGTATTCGAAATATCTTGTTTAGCTTCTATAGCAGATACAACTCTAGCTCGTGATTTTACAAAACCACAAACCTATGTAGTAACTGCCGAAAATGGAAATACTAAAAATTGGGTTGTTACTATAGAAAAACCTACAGTTGTTGAAGTAGCGAATATAGCAGCACTAAAAGCTAAATACAAAAAAGGAGATAAGACTATTTATAAAGTAACAGGCGAGGTAACTTTTACTTATGCAACAAAACCTAGCTATTACATACAAGATAAAACAGGAGCTATCTCGATTTATGCCAAAACAGGTATTACAACGAATTATAAAATTGGTGATAATGTTAAAAACATAACTTTATCGTTAAGCGATTATTTTGGAGCTGTTCAGTCGTATGCAAAATCAGATCCAGGAGCAGCAATATCATCTAATAATGAGGTTGAAACTCCAGAACTTACTATTGATGAATACAACAAAGACTATCAAAAGTATATCGATAAATTAGTAACAATAAAAGATGTTCGGTTTAAAGAAAAAGGTAAATTCGAAATAAAAAAGAATTACACCCTAACAAATGGTACTAGCAAATTAATAGTAAGAACTAAATTTACCAAAGCCAACTATATAGGCAATAATATCAGTACAGAACTATTAAAAGTTACTGGTATTGGCGGAGTATTTAAGAAAGTAGGACAAATTTATCCTCGTCAAAAAAGCGATATTCAGATTCTATCAGGGATTGAAGATAACACTGTTTTAAATTCGATTAAATTGTATCCAAATCCAAGTAACGGACTAATTACTTTAGAACTTAACAATACAAAAAATACAGTATTTACTATAGAAATATTTAATGTAACAGGTAACTTGGTTTATAAGACAAAAACTACGAGTAGTTTAAAACAAATTGATTTAACCAATATGGCACATGGAGTATACTATGTAAACATAAACAATGGTATCTCAAGAAAAGTATCAAAAATTATGATTCAGTAATCTGTAATCGATAAAATATAATAACGAAACGGCTTCAGTTAAACGAAGCCGTTTTTTATTGGTTTTGTATGTTCTAGTCTATTTCTTGATATAAATACTACATATCTTTGAAATATTTTTTTCTAATGTTAATCAATATTTACTTTTCAGGAATTCTTACATTTGGGTTTTCTTTCTTAAAATTAAACCAATAATCTTTTATAGTTGATTTAACTTCTTTCTGTAATAAAAGAATACCTAATAAATTAGGGACAGCCATAAATACAACTGTCAACAAAGATAAATTCCAAACGATTGTGGTATCAGAAAATCCGGCAAAGAAGAAACCGACAACATATAATAAGCGATAAAATACAACATATTTAGATCCGAATAGAAATGTTACTGACCGATCGCCATAATACGACCATGAGATTGCAGTGGAGAAAGCAAACAACAACAATCCGATAGAAACAATATATTTACCCCACTCGCCCATAAAGCTCCGTGTAAAAGCCCGAGCTGTAAGAGGTGCGCTATGTATTAATGATTTTCCTTTAAAAATAACTGTTTGCTCGCCATTAAGTACAACACCATTATTTACATTTACCGAGCCTGTATATAATTTATCATCGAGATACACTTTTATATCCTCGGCAACCGAACGAGCATGTATAATGGTTAGGTTTTCTAGAATCTGTCCGTTATCAATACTTAATTTACCTGTGTATAGAGGCAACTCATCTTCTTGCGATAAATGAGCAAGTATAGCTTTTCTGTCGTTTTGATCATTTTCATTGTAGGTATCAGCAAATACAATAATATCGGCATTCTGAAATTGATTATCTAATTTTTCGTTCCATACACCCGACGAGAGCAAGACAAGTCCTGTTATAGTGCAAATAATAATTGTATCAATAAAAGGTTCGAGTATGGCAACCAAACCTTCGGAAACAGGTTCGTGAGCACGAGCAGCCGAATGAGCTATTGGCGCCGAACCTTGTCCTGCTTCGTTAGAAAACAAGCCTCGATTAACCCCCTGATTAAACATAAAAGCAAAACTAGCTCCTAAAAATCCACCTACAGCAGCAGGAGCAGAAAATACATCCGTAAAAATCGACACAAACGAAGGGATTATATTATGATAGTTTGTAACAATTACGGCCAAAGCTCCTAGTAAATAAATAAAGGCCATTCCGGGAACTAAACGCTCTGTTACTTTAGCAATACGTTTTATTCCACCCACAATAACAATTGCCAATAATATAGACATCACGGCTCCTGTTATTATACGTTTAATACCAAAAGTAGCAAATACTGAATCGGTAATGCTATTAATTTGAGGCATGCTTCCCGAACCAAATGAAGATAATATTGTTGCTGCAGCAAAAAATATCCCTAGCCACTTTCCAGTATTTATTACCCGACCACTTTTAAGATTTATATTCAACCGTTTTTTCATATAATACATTGGGCCACCTGCTACCTGACCTTTTTTATCAAAATCGCGATATTTATGCGACAAAGTAACTTCGACAAACTTGGTACACATTCCTAAAAAAGCCGTTACTAACATCCAAAATAGTGCAGCCGGTCCTCCTAAGTGAATTGCAAAAGCAACACCAGCAATATTTCCTGTACCAACGGTTCCTGATAAAGCCGTAGTTAAAGCCTGAAAATGAGAAGTGTCTCCTTTATCCTCTTTTTTATCAAATTTCCCTCTAACTATTTTTAAAGCATGCTTGAAATATCGTAACTGAGGAAACTTAAGGTAAAATGTAAAAAATACACCCGTCCCCACTAAAAAAAAGACAAACCAGTAATGACCTCCTAAAACACTATGAAGGCTCTTAAAGAAATCGTTTAAATATTGCATAATAAATTTTATATAGGTTAGTAATGGTAACAAATGTAACAATATTTAGATAAGTTCAAAATCTATCTATCATTATAGTAGAGGTTTAAATTCAGCTAGATTTAGTTATTGAGTCTTTCAATGCAGATTGATCATAGCAATAAGTATTCTAAAGCATATTCTCGCACCAATAATTCGTCCTAAAAACAATAATAATAATCGAAATTATTATATTTTTGGGGGTTATATAACCTTACTCGCGTAAAAAATGGAATGCATTCACGATTATTACATTCATAACTTTAAATTGTACGATAGTTCTAACTTCGATGAAAATATCTTAACCGATGGGATTGCCGTTTATGAAGTTATCAGAATTGAAAAAAATATTGCTTTGTTTTTAGAAGAACATCTAAGTCGACTATATTATTCATCGGAAATTCATTCGCTACAAATAAACGAAGGTTATTGCGACTTTGAAACTCTGGTTGAACAGTTATTAGAGAAGAATAAAATCTCTACAGGAAAAATAAAAATAGTTGTCAACTTCGATAAGGAGTCACGTCAAGAAAAAGATATACTTATTTATTTTACATCTCATTACTTTCCCTCGGAAGACGAATTAAAGACAGGAGTTAATGTTGGAGTACACTGTGGAGAAAGAACAAAACCAAATGCGAAGATCTTAAATACTCCGATAAGAACAAAAACAGATTATTTAATTGCAGAGAATGATATATTCGAGGTTCTGCTGCTTGATTCGGATGGATGTATTACCGAAGGAAGTCGATCGAATGTTTTCTTTATAAAAGACAATACAATTATTACAAGCCTCGAACACGATGTTTTGAATGGTGTCACACGAACAAAACTTTTAAAAGCATTCAAGCAAAATAATATAGAACTCGATCAAAGAAAAATATCTCTTTCGGAAATTGAAGAAATGGATTGCGCTTTTTTAACAGGAACTTCAATAGGTATTTTGCCTATTAAAAATATTAATGGCAAAAACTTAAATACAAACAATAATCTATTAATTAAAATTAAAGATTTATATAACAATTTAGTTAATGACTATTTGGAATATAACTAACCTAGCCAGTTAATTATTGATTTTGTTTGGTTGAAACAATTTTGTTTCCCAAACAGGAAATCATTTTCACGTCCCTCTTTATTAAAACACATCATTGGATGCATTGATTCTATTTTATGTTTAATATCAATGCCTTTAACTATTGCTTGAGCATTGGCACCCCATAAAAACCATATTATTTCGGAATTTGAATCGGCAATATAATGCAATAGCTTATTTGTAAAGTTTCTCCAATATTTTTCGTGACTATTCGATTCGCCTATTTTACATGTAAACGAAGTATTCAGTAATAATACCCCCTGATTTTCCCATTCGACAAATAAATCATCAGGAGACTTTAAGTTGAAAGTAGAGCCAAGCTCTTTTTTTATATCACTGTATTTTAAATACTCATTATTGTATGCCGAATATATTGCTCTGATAATATTTTTTAGAGATACATTACTAAATTTATCTTGCCATGATCTTAAAGTTCCAACTTCAAAAGCTCTTCCGGTAGCAACTCCTTGTTGTGGATAAGGATCTTGCCCTAAGATAACAATTTTAATATCTTTCAACGATTTAGATAAGAACCGAAGAACATTATGAGTATTGGGAGTATGTTGATTCTTTTCTAAGTTAATTTTTTCTTCGATTGCTATAAGCTCGCTTTCAGTTTCGTTTGAAACAAAAGCATCCCACGACTTATCAATAAAGTCTAATTTATTAAGTAACTCTGATTTATATTTCATAAAGATTATTTAATCTTGTCCTTTATACATTTTCCACAATGCCTGATCTTTTTTATGGCTATAAAACGAATTAACAAATTCGTTCATCTTTTGAGCCGACCACATGCCAAACGAATATTGTTTAAATATTGTTTCGTTACCTTTTGTGAAATAAAGGACAGGAAAGCCAAGTGTATATTTTATTTCAAGTTCGATTTCAGACAACCATTCTTTTTTCTTTACTCGTATTTTAGAACCATGTATTATCTCTATAAATATTTCTTTTCCGCGAGCAATAAATTTACCCATATGTCTATAGCTAAGTTTTAAAATTACAAGATCGCGGATTATTAGAAGAAATAATATTGAAATAAGCATTATCAGTTCCTCGTTGTTATATGGAAGAAACACTAAAGAAATTAATACCAATATTTCAAGAATAAATAACCAGTAGTTTCTTTTCATAAAAAAGAAAATCCTTTTTATAATTCTTAAGTCTTCTTCTGTCGAGTAATAGTTTAGTTGCATAAGTTAATCTAACCAAGGATCGTTATTTAAATTTGTTGACTCAAAAATATCTAAAGCTTCAAATTTTAAAATTCCTTTTATCATTTCAACCTTAGATTTTATTAATGTTTGATTTTTATCAACTTTCAAAACTTTGTTATAATCATTTAATGCTTGTGAATATTTTTGTTGTCCGTAAAATAAATCTCCTCTTATTCTGAGCAATTCTATATTTTGTACATTTTCTGCTATCACTGCATTTAATTTATTTAGAGCTTCTGTTGTCTTCTGTTGCTGAATAAGTCTTTCTATCTCTTTCACTAAATCCTTCATAAATCTATTAAATTTAAGATACAAATTTAGTTTAAATCAATAAATTATAGTTAAATATAAGAATTATTCGGTAATATATTTTTGTTTTTTTGCAATACGTTTAATCTCATCTTCATCTGCCGCTCTTAATTTCAACAAGATATTGGCTATGATTGATTCTAATACATTTTCTGATATGGTTAACATTGAAGCTATTTGCTGTTTATTTAAATCTTCGGCAAATAAATCAACTATTGATTGCTCTTTAATAGTCAAAGAGTCTAAATTAGGCTCTTGGCTTTTTATCGACACTCCAAACTTTGACTTAAATTGAGGACAATAATAGATTTCGCCCTGATAAACATTTTTTACAGCACATATAAGCTCAGTTATTTTCGAATTTTTCGAGACATATCCCATAACTCCCTTATTGACTAATTGATCCATAAACCAATTTTCGAGATACATAGTAAAAGCAATAACTTTTATATCTGGATATTGATTTTTAATTTCCTCGGACAACTCAATGCCATCCATCCCGGGCATAGAAATATCAGTAATAACAATATCAACATTTTGCTTTTTTAAAATTTTTAAGACCTCCATCCCGTTTTTAGCCATACCTACTACTTCGATATTTCTTTTTGTTTTAAACAACGACATTAAACCAAAAAGAGAGACATCGTGATCTTCGGCCAATACTATTCTTATTTTTCGATTAGTATTTACTACTTCATTATTAACAAGAGGAACAGAAGTGCTTATCAAAGAACTTTTATCCTTAAAATGAACTATTTCTATCTTACTTTTTTTGTTATTAAGTTGTTCTAACAAATAAGTATCTTCAAATAAGTTTTTATTGATTAAAATATCATCTAACTCGATCAATACATTTATTGAATTTGCATGCTGAACCAATTGTATACTTACGCTATTTGTCTTATTTAGACAAGAACTTATAACTTCGAGCTGCTCAATCAATATATATTTTAACATTTCTTCTTTGACGGATTCTATTTTTCTCCATTTATTCAGGGGGAAGAATGTTATATTGACATTAAAAAAGTCGTAGTATTCTATTATGTTACTAATTTTCTCTTTCAAATCAATATTCTTGTAAATATCAATAACCCCTCCGCCTTGAGGCTTACTTCGAGAATTTAAAATCCTACTTGTATGAGACGTATTATATACGCTTTGTTGCTGTTTTATTACTAACTCTTTTTGTGCAATATTATTCTCTAATTGCTTATAAAATTCTTCTTCGTTTGTTTTCAAAAGCAGATCTCTTTTCGTTTTATTTCTTTTATTCGCCATATATATGAATAGGAAAGCAAAAAAGAAGATTACGATAAAAATTGAAAAATAAAACATATAACAAGAAAAGAATGTTTTGTCTTTCTCATATTTCAATAAAAACCAGTAGTTATCAATAGTTAACGATAATTTCGAATCAATTTCGTTTGTATATAAATCAATATAACTATTTTTTGCCTTTTTAAAACTAAATCTTAATTCTCCTGATAAGTCATTATCCAAAATAAATAACCCATCATCTTTCTTAAATAAGAATTCCTTTGTACTATCTTTATTGATATCAGCACAAAGGACATACTCTATAAAACAATTTTTATCTTTAAATGTATGCTTTTCTTGTATTTCTAAATATTTATTGAATTTCAATATTTTATATCCAGAAAATAAGTATAGCCCTGTACTATCATTATTTATTATTGATAAATACGTATTCTCTTTTATTTTCTTCTCTTCTAACTTAACTCCTTTCGGATTAAAAACTGTGAATTTATTCTCACTCTCTAAGTTGCTATTTAAAGCAAGAATGGTGTTTTGTTTTTTAAACTTATACTTCGTAATAGTTGTTTTCGAAGCATTTCCTGGAAACATTATTGGCTCAAACAAATATTCTAAATTGTTATTTAAACCAACAAACAATGATTGTTCTTGCTCTTTTTCCTGAGGTAACGATCGACTTGAAATATAAACCTCTAGCTTCCCATCTAAATCTAAATCCTCAACAATTATAGGCTTTAAAATTTTGACTCCAAGATCATGCGATTTTTGTAATTTGCCAGTTTCTGTATCGTACAAAAATATTTTTTGCGATAACTCAGGAATCCCATTAACAAAAAAAAGAATTTCTTTATTTTCATCTTGGTTCATGTTGTATGCCCCAATAACCTCAACATTAAAAGTAGAATTTGTTTTTGCTACATCAAACAACACTCGTTTTTTATACAAACTCTTTCGTTTTTCTTTATCTAATATATAAAGCACTAATGAATCATTAACTTGAGTAAACACAAAAATTTCTTTCAAGCTGTCATTGTCATAATCATTAAAACTTACATTTATACAGTGAAAGGTGTCTTCAACCAACTTCCACTTCCATTTTATATTATTTCTCTCATCACAAGCATTAATACGAAATGAGGAAGTTTCTTCTTTAATGAAGCATTTTATATTTTCGCTATTTCCATCAAAATTTAAATCAGAAAAGAACATTCTTGTATTGTCACTTAAAACAAGTTTATTTGAAACATCAATACTATACTTTGGTGTTTTTTCGATAAAAAAAAGAATAAGAGTAACAGTTAATACAAACCCTGCAATTGCAAGATATAATAAAATGTTTTGTTGCTTAATGTTCACTTATTATTCGATTTCGTTTGAAAGATTTAATTTAATTATAAAAATTAAATTAGAAAAACTTTTATTTAAAATAAGTACGCATGCTATTTTACATCTAGAATCAAGTCATTACATAGCAACAACATAACAAATCGATAATTCTAAAATATTTTTAAAACGATACATACAACAAAATAAAAACAACACTACATAATGGGTAATAAAACATGATCTTTATATTCATTACTTAAACCCTATCAATAAAAAAAGTATTCTATTGTATCTTGACCCCCCTCTATTTTATCAAGTACTTATCTTTACAAAAATTAGATGCTGTATCGCTTACCTGAAAAACAGAAACCATATCGATATAATAATATGCTATCTTATTATTTTTTATTTTTTGCCTTATATAATTCCGATAGTTTGAATTATTTAAAGTTATCACATCGGTATTTAGATCATCATAAAAATTACCTATTGTAATATACTTTTCTCCTCCCCGAGCCCTAAAGGTATCACACACTAGATACCAATAATCTCGTTCGCAAGCAATATTCAATGTATCGTATACAATTTGAGGTTTCAGGCTTAGGGCTTTTGCCGAAAAACGATCTTGTTCTTTATCGGTTGAAATATACATTCCTATTCGGTTTACAGCATAAGTAGAGTAAGATGCTATAGAAAAATAAAATTTGCAAACATACAAGCTACCTGTTTCTAGTGGTTTCTTCAGTTTTGTTTGTAAATACTCGCGATAGTCTAAAGCATTCTCTCTTTTTGTACAAAAAGGAGGACTTTCAATCATTACTATTCCTGCATATGCATTACTATCAAGAGCTAACATATTTCCCATTACGTTATTAGGAACCCCAACCTGATACATAGCACAAGCATTAAAGTAATCTGTAGTTCCTCTTGTTGGGATATTCCAATATGGGATTAATTTTTTTATCGAATACATTGTTACTTCCTCCGGACATTCGTCAAACATTTCGAAGCTAGGATTAAAAACCAGATTCTGAGCTTTAGTATAAACCACAGCCCAAAGTATTATAACTATAATATTAACACTTCTCATTTCAGAAACCCATTCTAGGAACTTTTCTCCAATAGATATTTACACCGGCACAGACTCTTAAATCAAAAGCATCTTTAACTTTTGCTTTTTCGGCCATTAATGTTATCTCGATAATCAGATTCTGAGTTTTATCTATAGTAAATCCTACAGATTCAACATAATCATCCTCTTGATTATCATATAAAATTTCTTTTGTATCGGCATTACTAATTACATAATGTATTGGATAATATCCATATTGAGTACACAAAACAATTTTATAATCTCTTTGCCCGTAAAAAACAGCTTTAAATGTTGTAGGTTTCTTTACTTCAATTAAGGCGCTTCGTGCCTGTCCGTATGGTTCAAAACCGTCTACCCGATAAATTTTACAATCTCCTCTTCTATGAAAATTATTACAACGCTGTGCATAAGATACAGATCCAATTAATAGAGCTATTAGTAAAATCGATATTTTCTTATTGCAATTCATAAATCTTATTTTTTATGAGTTTGTAATTAACTTATTGTTTATGCCTTATCCACAAACATCATTCTTATATCAATTATTTTTTCTTTTAATTTTAAGTAAACGTCTTCGGTAACAATAATTTCTTTCCCCCCTTCAATAATAATAAAGCAATCTTTGTCTTTTGTCACCTTAATATTTGTTTCGTCGTAAGAAAAATCATCAAATATTTTCTTTATTCCGGAAAGCTGGCTCAATACTGATTTTACATATACATCATCAGAATATTGTTGGGCAAATTCGTAATAGTTATCAAATACAAATTTTTGTTCAAGAACACGTTCTACAATATCTGCCGAATGTTTAAATGTTATATTATTAATAGCAAGATAAAGCGCTTCGATAATAGCTCCTGTTGAAACTAAAACCAGAAGATTATTTTGATCCGAATTTTCTAGTATCTGAGACATCTTATAATAAAGTTCTCGTGAGATTTTATTCAAAGAATCTTTTATCAGTAAATTGGCATTAATTCGCTCAATGATGCCTTCGCTTACAACACCATAAAGATTAACCTTATCGGTTAATTCTTTAATTGTTTTCAAATAATCTAACTCATTAGCTGTATTATCAAACACACTTAAATAAGCAAAATCAGTAATATAAACACCTAGGTTTAATGCCTGAGATTTAACATCAATATAATTTACTGCATTATCAACAGAGTTTATATATTGAATATCTAAACGAATATCTGAGATAAAGATTTCTGCAAATATCTCGTCGGGTGCTGGAAGCATATAAACAACCTGCTCTTCGGTACTGATTACTGTACTTTCGCTGTTACTCTCATTAGTTTCTGATCTTTTATTGGATTTACATTGTACTAAACCTAATATAATTAACAAACTATAAATAAGAAGTGATTTTATTTTCATCAATACAAATTTTAAGGTTTACACTAATATTTTTTATAAAAAATAATACACAGAAAAAGACTACTAAGTATAGTCATTAGCCAAATCGCAATTACATTATAAGTAATAGTATCAACAAGCCTGTTTCCGACTTTTTTTTCGGAAGCAAAAAAATGAGCTCGCCCAAATGAAGAATCGGAAATATGATAAATAGGATCTATCTTCTGAATTATCTCTCTTGATGTTTTTACATAAGGAACAAAGCTTTGTCGTTTTAAAACAAGTTCAGATAAGCTTTTTACCGAATGTAAATTCTTAAACTCATTATAGCTATCAACACCTCCAAATTTATTTACCAGAGCATAGGTTATACTATCTTTCTTATATGAAATTTGACTAATTATATTTGTAAATTCTGCATTTAATTTATTTAAATAGTTTTCGATTAATATTAAATCTGAATACGATAAAGAACTAAAACGAATAGTATTTAGCTTTACAAATGGATATAAGGTATTTAATTTTTCTATCTCGTTTTTTAAAAAAGTATAAACTTGCTTTTTCTTTTGTGAATTTTCATCTTTTAAAATCTCGAATAAATCTCGAATAGCCTTTTTTAGTTCAGGTATTAGGAACAATACATTAAATCGGGCACGACTATCTTGTTTGTCTAGGTTAAAATAAAAATCTTGATATTTATTATCTCTAAACTGGGCAACAATTAGCGATTCGTAGGCCCAACGCGAAGCCATTATATCGCCCACAAGTGGAACATATTTTTTATTTACAACTTTATGGTTTAATTTATCATAACTAATCATTGTGCCGCTTAAAAGAATTTGAGGCACAATAAAAAGAGGAACTAGAATATAAATTACAATAACCGAATTAAATATTGTCGAGATTAATAAACCTGTGATATTTGCAAAACAAAAAGTAGAGAAAAGAATTATCCAAAAAAGGAATAGCATACCTTTTATCTCTAAAATCCAGTTTCCGAACAAAACATATAAAAAAGCCTGTAAAGCACTTAACCCAAATAAAAATGAAATTTTAGATCTTAAATAACTTATTTTATTCAATCGTAAAAAAGCCTCTCTTTTTAATATCTTTCGATCTCGATAAATATCTTCGGCACTAATTATTAAACCAACAAATAATGCAACTATAACCCCCATAAATAAATATGCAGGAATATTGTCGTTACCAAACAGCACATAACTCTCGAAATCGTGATTCGATTGCTTACATAAAAAAGATAATATAACAGATAGTACTGGTGTTATTAAAATAGAGAGTAATACATATTGCCTATTAGCTATTTTTGAAAGTAAATTTCGTTCAAAAAAGATCATATATTGCTTTAAGAAGTTTGGCTTTTTAAACCTCACTTTAGGAATATCTGTTTGGGTATCTTGCTCAGAAAATTTTAACGATAATTTTGTCTTATAATGTTTATGCCACTCTTGTGGGAGTACTTTTCGTAAGTTTATAAACTCCCCTTTTTCGTTTACCTTTCGTTCTTCAAGGATTTTAAATATCGACTCTGAATTTATATTTCCACACCTTTGGCAAGTATCAGCAAAAGTGATAAAACTTTCGCCCAAATTATTAAAGTACGAAATCGATTCGGCAGGATTTCCGAAGTAAACAGGATAACCTTCTTTGTCAAGCAAAAGTATTTTATCGAATAGTTTAAACACTTCAGACGAAGGTTGATGAATATTAATTACCACTATTTTTCCGCTTAAAGCCTGTTTCGAAAGCAACTGCATAATTTCTTCCGAATCGGACGACGACAAACCCGAAGTAGGCTCATCAGCAAATAAGATATGCGGCTCGCGAATAAGCTCTAATGCTATATTTAATCTTTTGCGCTGTCCTCCGCTAATAAATTTATTTAAGGGCGATCCTACCTTTAAATCTTTTACTTCATATAAATCAAGACTTTTTAATAAATCCTCAACTTTATTAATTATTTCTATTTTACTTAAAGTTCCAAAACAAAGTCGAGCATTTAAGAATAAATTTCTAAAAACACTAAGCTCTTCAATCAACAAATCATCTTGAGGAATATAGCCTATTAGCCCATCTAGTTTCGATTTGTAGCGATTTACATTATATGCATTTACTTTTACCATTCCTTTTTGAGGGATAGTATTTCCGTTTAATAAATTTAGCAATGTCGACTTTCCTACTCCACTTCGGCCAATAACACCAACCAATTGCCCCGATTCTACAAAAAGACTTAAGTTGTGAATTCCGTTGTTACTATTTTTAAAATGAAAATCGATATTATTGGCACTAAAATTAATCTGCGTTAAATTTTCAGATAAAAACTGGCGCAATATCTCATTGTAATATATTACAAGCTGGTTATCACAACGTATAGCGCTGCCTTTGGGTAGAAAATATATATTTTCGGGAAAAACAATTTGTTCGTTAAGAGTTATATTATCATAGCCTCTGTAATAAAATATTATAAGATTAACACTGCGAATAATATAAAACAACAACTGTCCGTTTAAACTTTGTCTTTCGAGAATTCTAATATCAGAACTAAACGAATTTGCTTTGCTAATTAACAATAAGTTTTCTTTACTCTGTAAGTTATAAAGTTTCTCTTCGATAAACGATTTACAATCGATATACTCTTTGTAATTAATGTTTAGTTCGACCGATATTTGTTTTAATAAATCCGATAAATGTATTTCGCTGTCGTTTCTGAAAGGATAGCGTAATAAAAACTTATTAAACAAAAGCAATCTTATTAGTAAAATAAACCGCTCTAGCTTGGGTAATTTATCGTTTACCTCGTTTGTTTTTTGTATTAATAACCTACTTAATTTTTTATTATCGTAAGATTGATATTCATCAAAATTCTTATCGAACCTAATTAAGAACTCTTTTATTGCATACTGATCAAATTCTTTGCGCAAAAACAACGAAATAAAATCCTTTACATTTACTCGTGGTATGGTCGAGTAAATATTTGATATTATCGAAAACAAATCGATTATATATTCAATTAAGATTTTATTCATCAAGCATTTTTTAATCCATATCTTTTAATATCAATTCAACAAGCAAGCCCTCTTCTTTATTAGTTAAATTTATATCTCCATTAAAAAGATTCACGATTTGATTTACTACAAATAAATTTAAACCCCAATTACTTACAATTTCAGAATCTGGCGATATCTGAAACGGATTTAACAAAAACTCATCTGGATTTTCGATCAATACATCTCCATAAGAAAAGAAACTACACTTTACCTGCTCATCTTCTGTAGCAACAGTAACTTCCATTTTTGTTGCTTCGGCAACTCCCGAAATAGTATCCTCCATAATGTATCCAAAACACTTATACAATAAATCACGATCGCTATTTATAATAATACTAGAATCTATATCTTCGATTATCTCGATATGCTCTTTCAATACCTTATTTGTTAAGTTTAAATACGAATATTGTAGCAACTCTTTAATATTTATCGGAGTAATATTTAATTTATATTCACCAGAGCTTATCTGTGTTGATAAAATAGTTGTATTTGCAAAATTATCGAGTCTATATACCGAATCCTGAAGTGTTTCTAATAGTTCTTTTATTGTCGACGAAAACTCTTGATTTCGGAGCAAATGCAATGCCCCTGAAATTCCAGTTAGTGGAGTTTTTATTTCATTACTAATCATATTTAAGAACTGCGATTTTATATTATTCAAACTCTCGAGTTCTTTTTGCATCCTTATTAACTTCGAATCGTTTTCTATTTCTTTTATAGCACGCTTAATAACAATAGACAATTGGTTAAGAAAACCTCCAGTTTTTACCAGATAATCTTTTGCTCCTAATTTCATTATATCTACAGCAATACGCTCATCGCCAAAACCTGTCATAAAAACAAACGGCAGCTCAAGATTTTCTTCTTTTAGCTGTTGTAATAATTCTTTCCCGGTAATATCGCTCAATTTATAGTCAAGCAACATCAGAAAAATATCTTTGCTTTTGATGTGTTCAATAGCTTCGGCCCCCGAAGCAGCAGTAATTATATTGTAGTCATCATCTTCGAGTTTTGTTTTTATCAAATATTGCAATCCCATATCATCCTCAACAACAAGTATCGTATGATTAATATCTGTATTTAACCCCATAGTCGTTAGATAAATAGTTTATTAAATTTAAGAAACTTTAAACAAAGCTCACAATTTAGCCAATTCATTTTTCGAGGATAACATAAAACTTACTGCCTGTATTTACTTTAGAATTTACCGTAATTTTTCCTCCAACTTGCTCAATTGTTTTCTTTATTAGAGCCAACCCCATTCCTTCGCCATTTTGTATCTCGGGATTTACTCTGTAAAAAACATCAAAGATCTTATTTATTTGCTGTTCAGAAATCCCTACTCCATTATCGGCAATACAATAAACAACATTATTTTCGTCGATTGTTGAACTTATAGTAATTACTGATTTTCGGTTTTGAGCTCTATATTTTATTGCATTATCAATTAAATTCGAAAAAACTTGATTTATCGAAACCTCATCAGTAAAACAAGATTCTAAATTGCCAAGCTCTATTTTTATACCTTGCTGCTTTATTGTATACTCAAATGTTTTAATAACATTACGCACCAAAATATTCATATCAACATTTACTTTATTGATTGCTGCTTGCCCCAAACGCGAAAGTTTTAGTAATGCAATTAATAGTTTATCTATTTTTTGCCCACTAACTTTTATAAAATTCATAATTTGAGGAATATCTCGCTCTAATAGCAATTTGATATCATCTTTATTATTAATAGCATTTCTACTATCAAATATTTTATCTGATAACTTATTCAGTGCTTTAAACATTTCGTCGCTAAAACCTAAAATATTTACTACTGGCGAACGAATATCATGCGAAGTAACATATACAACCTGTTCTAGCTCCTTATTTTTATTAACAATATCCTGATTTAGTTTTTTTATTCGTTCTTCTGCTTTATTTCGGCTAAATGCATGTCCTATTATCTCGGTTATTGTTCTTAATATTGCTAAATCTTCGACTGTCCACTTATCTTTCTCGTAAATATTATTAATTGTTAAAAATCCCGATAACTCAGAATCTGAATAAAGCGGAATAGCTAAAAAATTAAAAACCTTATATCTTTCAAAAAGAGCCTTTTCGAATTTTGCTTCATCAGGCAACTCTCTGATGTCATCATAAAATATAAAATCAGAACTTTTAAGTATATCTAAACTATATTGTAAAAAATCTTTATCTACCTCTTCTATTTTCATTCTCTCAATAGCACTTTCGCTAAACTGCTCGTTAGTTAATCTCACTTTATTGTTCTGAATAAATAACATTGTATAACGCTCGGCATTAATAATATTTTTAAGCTCTTTTAATGTGTTATCAAGTTTTTTACTAAAATTTTCGGGAGAAATAAATTGTGTTGATATTTTAACTATCATTTTTTCGATAGATATCCGTTTCTGAAGTTTCTCGTTTATCTGCTCTTGCTCTGTAACATCAAAAAACATTGTTATAACCCCTACTATCTCGCCTTCATCTGTTTTCCACGGAATAGACGATACATTTATTATTCGAGTCGTATTATCTTTTGTGTGTATCTGAAGTTTATATTTCGAAATCTTTTTATTTTTCGATAATATTTTCTCTGCATCTTCGGCTAATATCAAATTGGTTATTTTTTCGCCCTGTATCTCGGGTACATTTGATTTAAACATACTAGCATAAGATTGATTGCAAAACTGAATTTTCCCTTTCAGATCAATCACAGCTAAGGCCTCGTGCATATTCTTTATTAGCTTATACTGATCTGTAAATTGTAAGTTTATAGTATCTTTCATCCGCTTATAAGTTGTAGCCTGCCCAAAATTTTATTCACAGCTCAAATCTTATCACACATGCATTCATTTATTTCAGACATAACTGATTTTTCTTTTTAATTAGCTCGTATTTACTGTCACTTTCGCCGAGTAGATATCAACAATTATTATATTTAATACGTAAGTTAACAATTATTTAAGTATATCACTTTATCATTCGGACAATAATATAATTTTTATAAATCGCAGAAATATGGCTTAAGCCTATGTGCTTTTTTATATCTAAAATCAAATCTTTATATAACAAATATAGAATGCTAAAATATTTTTAACCCGAGACTTATAATATGCCTAAATAATTTTTGATTTTTTCTTTTTACATATTAAATTTAATAGAAAAAGCAAAAAATAGATGAACCACAAGTATTTAATTTTATGTTTTTTATTTTTCCCGATTTTTGTTTTTTCTCAACATGCAAGCAATTGTTATTATCTATATCCTACTCCAAATGAAATTAACGAAATCATTAAAAAAGAAGATTTAGCTTTTAACGAATCATTATTAAATCCCGAGAATAAAGTTTCTAATTACACCAACGATCAATCTATAAGTCTGAATTTAGGAATTTATCTTGCCGATATGGCTTACTCAGCTTTTTTTGGGCAAATACATAAATTTAAAAGCTATCTGGGAGTTGTAAAGCAATTAACAAACCATCTGCTTATTTCGCCCGAAACAAAAGAAGAATTAATTAGTAATTTCATTAAACACTCAAACGATTTCGACTCTATATATCAGTTTACACACGATTATTATTATAGAATGATTAACGAGCTAGAGCAAAACTACAGTGCCAGCGCCATGAGTTTAATTGTTGCCGGAGCTTATATCGAGTGTCTTTACATTGCATTAAATCTAACTAAATACGAAGAAGATAGCTCGTTAATACAAATTGTGGCTAAACAAAAATTTGCTTTCAACAATTTAATTAATTGCTGCGAATTTAAATCCCGAAACAAAGAAATCACATCTATATTAAACGATTTATTAGAGATACAAGATATTTATAATAATGTAAGTATTCAGAAAGTTGAGATTTTACGAGTTGAACGCACCAACGACGAAAAAATAACTCTCAGAGGAGGTCCTATACTAAAAATGAAACGTAAGGAATTTTACAAACTCAAAAAAACGATCTCGAGAGTCAGAAAAAAAATTGTCGAAACCAATTATTCGATTTAATTACCAATAATACATCTTTAATCGCCCTCGATTACTTATATCAGATATTTATATTAAAATATTTCATAATCATTATATACAACCAATACGACAAAGCTGTAAGTATCATCGAAAGCAATAGTGCAAACCAAAAGTTAAGACCTGCTTTTACAAGCAACGGAAATGCTATTAAAAAGACATGACTGGGAATTACTGCCAACAATACATTCCACGAAAGACTTGATACTTTTTGCTCATTGTTGCTATCAATATAAAGCCAAATCATTGCTAAAATAGTTGTTAATGGCAACGAGGCATATATTGCTGCCATAATAGAGTTACGTTTACCTACTTCCGAAATCAGAACAACTAAAAGGGATGTAATCAGAACCTTTATTACAAATCGGATCATAATATTTTATCGAAATTTAAAATTATCAATTATATCGGTCTTATTAAGCGATACTTATTCGTCGATTATAATTTGCAGATGATCTAATAATCCTATTACATGAGGATGTGAAAATCGAGCATTCTTTATTTTATTATTATCTGGAATAAATGAATAGTTTTGGGCTGTACGAAAGTCACACGATAAAAGTTTACAATTTTCGAAGACACTATCTGTTAAATCGCAATGCGCAAAAACAGCCGAACTTAAATCTGAATCTACAAACTGCACTTCTTTCAATATACATTTCGAAAACATGGTCTTTTTCAGATTATTCTTTTGAAAGAAACTAAAATTCAGAATACAATCTTTAAAATAAACCGAAAATATAAACCTTGAGCACTTACTAAAATCAACTCCCAGCAACTTACAGTTTATAAACTTAACATTCGATAATACTGTATTATTTAATTGTGCTAAAGAAAAGTCGCACGATTCGAATGAGCAATCAAAAAACTCGTATCCCAATAAATCGAGGTTAGCAAAGTTCGAATTCTTAAAAACACAATCGTGGTATTCTGTACAAGAATCATTAAAACTAAAGTTGATAAATTCTGAATTTTGTGCCATACAGGATAAAACTTAACTCATAAAATCCTTAGCAAAACTAACACTTTAAAAAAGAAAAGAAAATCATAGTCCAAATAAGTATCCTTTAATTTTTATCTCAGTATAACTGCCATTTTTAAAATACCTCATCCGGCTTATCTTGTCTCTGCTTTAGCTGATATAAAAGCAACACACGTGTTTATCGAAATATCTTTTCGTTGATCGAAACAATTGCTCTAAAAGACTAAAAATTGCAGATTACGTAAAAACTCAATACTGAGTTAAGTCCAAAATCCCAGATTACGCAAAACTCAATACCGAGTTAAGTCCAAAATCCCAGATTACGTAAAACTCAATACTGAGTTAAGTCCAAAATCCCAGATTACGTAAAACTCAATACTGAGTTAAGCCCAAAATCCCAGATTACGCAAAACTCAATACTGAGTTAAGTCCAAAATCCCAGATTACGTAAAACTCAATACTGAGTTAAGCCCAAAATCCCAGATTATGCAAAACTCAATACTGAGTTAAGTCCAAAATCCCAGATTACGCAAAACTCAATACCGAGTTAAGTCCAAAATTCTATGTAATAAAAAAACCAATAACCACAGAATGCAGTTCACTAAATAGCTTAACTGATTTTTACTAATTTCTATTGGTTTGTTCAACCACCTTATTCCTTTACTAACAATTGCGAATAATATTTCGATAATATGTCTGATTCTTTTCTATTTTTAATTTCAGAATCTGAAAAAACAGAATTTTGAGAATAAAATAACAAATGCTTTCTTCCTTTACTATCTAATTGAGAAATATCACATCCTCGGGTCAATACCCAAACTTTCCATTTAACAATTAAATACGAATATGCAAAAATCGATGGAGCTATAGCAAATACCGGGATTACAGGTAAGAACTTAACACTCAAATCCGAATTAAGAAACAAAATAACTACACCACTCACACATGCTAAAAAAACTATAACTGTAGGTATTATAACCCACAAATATCCAATCATCAACGCCTTCCCTACTTTCATATTTTTATTCTTTTTAATTGATATTTAAATGCTTTTTATATTTTCCCCCTATAATGAAATGTCTTTATTTATGGCTTGCACAAGTCACAAATATTTATACAATTATTTTAAGCTGTTATCAAAAATAGTTCTCGTTATGTGTTAAAACTAAACTACAAACAGCTTATATGCTCAGAAATACAAATTAATCTTATTAAACTTTTATTTCAAATCTAAATTATATGTATACCAAAAAAGACAAGTCTTTTCAAACTTGTCTCTCTGTCGGGGTGGCAGGATTCGAACCTGCGACCTCCTGCTCCCAAAGCAGGCGCGATGACCGGGCTACGCTACACCCCGAAAACTAATTTTCGTTAATCGAAAGTTAGCGGAGAGAGGGGGATTCGAACCCCCGGTACCAATTGCTCGGTACGCCAGTTTAGCAAACTGGTGGTTTCAGCCACTCACCCACCTCTCCAAAACGTTGCACAAAAGTATAAAATTGATTTTTATTACCAAAAGAATCGAAGAAAAAGATTCAAGATTTTTTCCTTCGATTCCTATTAACCTTCATTTATAACACATTACCTCATATCATTTTTTTCAATAAAAAATAGAATGGTCGATTTTGTCTGTTATTTTGACAAAATATTTTAAGATTTGATCACAAAAAAAGAGTTGACTCAATATAGAATCAACTCTTTTGTTATTGCAAGTATATTTTTTTAGTCTTTTTTTGGCTTCGATATCGAATCGCGCATTTTAGTATCGGCTTCAATATTCTTGAATTTATAATAATCCATAATACCTAAATTTCCTTGCTTAAAAGCTTCGGCCATTGCCAACGGAATTTTAGTTTCGGCCTCGATAACTTTAGCCCTCGCCTCTTGTGCTTTAGCTACCATTTCTTGTTCTTGAGCTACAGCCATTGCTCTTCGCTCTTCGGCTTTTGCTTGTGCAATATTTTTGTCAGCATTAGCCTGATCCATTTGTAATACAGCTCCAATATTCTTTCCTATATCAATATCGGCGATATCAATAGATAATATCTCGAAAGCAGTACCAGCATCTAAGCCTTTTTCTAATACTACTCGCGATATTGAATCGGGATTTTCTAATACTTCTTTATGAGACTCGGCAGAACCTATAGACGAAACACAACCTTCGCCTACACGAGCTAAAACGGTATCTTCGCCAGCACCACCAACCAATTGCTTAATGTTTGCTCTTACTGTAACACGAGCTTTACAAATTAACTGTATACCATCTTTTGCCACAGCTGTAACCGGAGGAGTATCGATAACTTTCGGATTAACCGACATTTGTACTGCTTCTAGTACATTACGTCCAGCCAAATCAATTGCTGTAGCCATATTAAACGGCAAATCAATATTTGCTTTTTCTGCCGAAACTAATGCATGAACAACATCAGCAACCCTTCCTCCTGCTAAAAAGTGGGCTTCTAAATCATTTCTATTTAAGCTTAGTCCAGCCTTGGTTCCTTCAATCATTGCTCTAACAATAATTGATGGAGGAACTTTTCGCCATCTCATAAATACTAACTGTAAAAGCGAAATTCGAACTCCTGATACCAGAGCCTGAAACCATAAATTAATTGGTATTAAATACAAAAACAAATAAAGTAGGATAATTACTCCTACAATTATTCCTAACAAAGGTAAAATTGCCATATTCTTTTTATTTAAGTGATTTTACTATAATTTGAGTTCCCTCAACTTTTTTTACTTGTATTTTTGTTTTAGGATTTATCATCGAATCAATAGATTTTGCTTCGTAAAGCTTATCGTTAATTGATACTTTTCCGTAAGGACTTAAACGAGTAACAGCCTCTCCTTCGGTTCCTATTTGTATCTTATCTTCGAGCGATTCGCTTACTTTGCCTTCAACTTTTGTTTTCAATCCTATTTTATTCCATGTGTTAGATCGTAACATAAATATTACTGACACTATGGAGACTATTGCTGTAGATAATAATATATAATGTCCCGTAGGAGATCCGTATTGTTTATATCCAAAATAAACACCAACGACTACACAAATTACTCCAGCGATACCTGCGACTGTAACTCCGGGAATAATTAAAAATTCAACATAAAATAATATAATACCTAAAATAATAAGGAAAATAATTGCGGTTAACGACATATTTATATTTTTAATCAAATGAAACTGTAAGTTCTCTCTCAACCAATTTGTCATACATCGGCTTTAATCGAATATAATGTCCTTTTTTTATACTACACGACCCTCGATAATGAACTAAATAAGTACATTGTTCTGCTTGTATAGGTTCGTGTTTGCATATATCAACTAATGAATTGATAACATATTCAAAGTCATGAATGTCATCATTATGTAAAATTAATGAACAATTTTTTCCTTTTTGAGAAGCTTTTTTTACATCATTATTTTCATCAAAATCACTCTTCTTATTCATAATTTCTTAATTGATTTTCAAAGGTTCTAATATACAATATATTTTTAATAAAAAACTGTTTTGTATATGTTATTTCGTTATTTTCATTGCCTGTTCTAAAGGAATTTGATTGTCAATAAAGTAAGCTTGTATCTCAAATTCATCTTCAAGAAAAATAACCAACTTGTTTTTTATATTAACCGCATCCTTATAGGTTTTAAATGGTTTAATAATCAAGTTATTTTTATCTTTCGAGCTATCAACTATAATATTTTGTGATTTATCGATAAGCTTTTTAAACTCGTCGATTAACTCTTTATTATTTTTGTCTATTGTACCTTTTATGACATAATTTATTATCAAATTGTTTACATCAATAGTTTCTTTAGATTTTGTTTCTTTCTGAGCATAAACTATCATCGGTTTTGCTTCTATTTTAACTGCGTTTTTTACCGATATGTATTTATTGTTATTAAAAGCAACTATATATGCATCTCTAAACCCTTTCGATTTAACTAATCGTAGTTTATTCTCGGCGTTTTTTAATCTTCTAAATTTTCCTGCATAATATTTATAAATCCTACTCTTTGCTTTTTTTCGACACACAATAGGATACATTCCTTTAAATACCGCTGGATTTTTTCTCGAACTAAATGCTCCCAACTGAATCAAATATATAATCCCATCTGGTAGTTTTTCGTTAAGTCTTATGGGATTTTTCGAGTTATATGCCGATCTTTTTATTTTTAACCCTATATCTTTGGGTTCTATCTTTTCTTCCTTAATAGGATTTATTGATTTTAAAAATACTTTTTGATAAGGATTATTCGTGGGTTCATTAACTATTTCCCCAGAGTTTATAGAGATTGGCTTAGCTATTTCTTTTTCTTTATTTACTCTTTCTTTACTTCGATAAGTAATATTTTTCGATGCTATATTAATTTGTTCTATCTCGCGAACTTTTTCGTAACATTTATCAGCTTTTTTCTGATACACATAAACAGCCTGCTCTAGATTTATTATTTCTTCGCCTAGCTTCGTTCTTTCTTGCTCTTGAGTTATTTTATCAAATAAGCTTCGCTTATCTTCAATAAGCCATTTGGCCGAATCGGCTTTTAACTGAAGTTCCATTGCTTTATTAAGCAAACTATCGTACTCTGATTTCTGTAGAAAATTTTCTTTATTCGTAACCTTAACTATTGTATTTTCAATTTTAGGTTTTCTTTTTTTCTTTTTTGTTTTCAAATCATCGTCTTCATGAGAAATATTTCGAGCTAAACAAGCAAAATTACGAAGCTGCTCAGCCGATTTGTATTCTACATAAGATTTGGTATTATCAAGTTTTATTTCGTATACCTGATATTGTGTTTTTTCTTGCGTTCGATCTGATGTAAAATATGCCGATTTTTTATCGGGAGTAGGAATAAATAAGAAATCATTGTGTGGAGTATTTATAGGAAAATCCAGATTTTTAGGTTTGCTCCATTTATGTGTTTCCCAATCCCACGAACTTTCGTAAATATCATACCCCCCCATACTATAATGACCTTTAGATGCAAAATACAGAGTAGAACCATCAGAATGAATATATGGAAAATCTTCATCGAAAGGAGTATTTATTTGATCTCCTAAATTTTCAGGCTTGCTCCATGTAGTATCATTTATTTTAGTTGTTCTGTAAATATCTAAGTCTCCTCGGAGTTTATTCCGTGCCGAAAAATATAATATCTCTTGATTTTCGAGATAGTCGGGAACAAAAACAATACTCATCATAGAGTCTTTCTCGTGCTCAAAAAAATTATATCGATTTTCTAATCTTCCTTCTTGTTTTTTTAAATCATACGACTCGAAAAAATATTCTCGAAAAGCAGTTTTATTCTTATATATTAAAGGTTCTCTAAAATATTTTACCAAGTACAAGCCATTTTTAGCCATTGCAATATAGTTTGATAACTGTTTTTTATCAGCTTGAACCTTTCCTGCTTTTTTCTCAAACAATTTAAAATTTGTTATTGCTTTTTCAAATTCGTACTGTTTTAAATAAGCTATTCCTAAATAAAAATAAACATCCAAAGGAACATTTCCTGAAACAGCAAAATGAAAATATCGAATAGTCTTTTCTACATCACTATTTAAATTAATCAAACAAAGTCCTGCATAATAATTGTATGCACGATTCTGAGGATAAACGCTCAACATTTTCTTAAAATATGGATATGCCTCGTGATATTGCTCTTGTTGAATATTAATATATGCTTTCTTTAGCTCATCAAAATCCGATTCAGATTCTGATTGAGCTGTAGTTGTAAACGAAATACAAATAAAAATTAATAAAGAAATAATAGGTTTTGTTTTTATCATCACGTATGGCGTGTATTGTAACATATTTACAAATTTAATACTCAAAAAACATTCTCGAAAGAAAAATATAATATCTTTTATTCGATTGATTTAAATGTTTTCTGAAAACATCTTAAACATTACGCCCCAAAACAAAAACAATTAAACAACTTTACTCGAAATTGTATGATAAAAACAAAATATACACTTATTTTAAACCTAAATTGCCTATAACTTAATTATTTTACTTATTTTTTGTTGATAAAAGATTTACAAACAACATATCCATATAGCTATCTTATCAATGTTATTTTTTAATTTTACAAATCTTAAACTTAGTAATTATGAATAATTTAAAAGAAGGTGATAAAGCTCCCTATTTTAAAGGAATAGATCAAAATGGAAGTAATATATCATTAGATGATTACAAGGGGAAAAAAGTAATTTTATATTTTTATCCTAAAGATGATACTCCGGGATGTACCGCCGAAGCTTGTAATTTACGAGACAATTACACCGATTTATTAGATAAAGGATTTGAGGTTATTGGTATTAGTCCCGATTCTGAAAAATCACACCTCAACTTTATTAAAAAAAATGATTTACCATTCAGATTAATTTCTGATACAAATAAAGAAATACTGAATTTATATAATGCTTGGGGAGAAAAGAAAATGTATGGTAAAACTTATGATGGAGTTTTACGAAAAACATTTGTAATTGATAAAAATCAAAATATCGAGAAAATAATTACCAAGGTTAAAACTAAAGATCACACAAATCAGATTTTTGGAGAATTAAAGATTTAAAAGTTAATAAATATAATTATGGAAAAAGAAAAGGTAGAAAATACCATCAACAAAGAAAAATTAAAAGCTTTACAACTTACTCTTGACAAAATCGATAAAGATTACGGCAAAGGAACAATTATGAAATTAGGAGATCAAGCTGTTGCCGATATCCCAACAATTTCATCAGGTTCTATTGCTTTAAATATGGCGTTAGGAGTAAATGGTTTCCCTCGAGGTAGAGTTATCGAAATATATGGTCCTGAATCATCGGGAAAAACAACTCTTGCAATTCATGCTATCGCTGAAACTCAAAAACAAGGAGGTATTGCTGCAATTATTGATGCCGAACATGCCTTTGACCGTTTCTATGCAGAAAAACTAGGCGTTGATGTTGAAAATCTATTAATATCTCAACCCGACAATGGAGAACAAGCATTAGAAATTGCCGATCATTTGATTCGTTCTGGAGCTATTGACATTGTTGTTATCGACTCGGTAGCTGCTCTTACACCAAAAGCCGAAATAGAAGGTGATATGGGTGATTCAAGAATGGGTTTACAAGCTCGTTTAATGTCTCAAGCATTACGTAAGCTTACTGCTAATATCAACAAAACCAATACTTGCTGTATTTTCATTAACCAATTGCGCGAAAAAATTGGAGTAATGTTCGGAAACCCTGAAACAACAACAGGAGGAAATGCTCTTAAATTTTATGCATCAATACGAATGGACATCCGCCGTGTAGGACAAATAAAAGACGGAGAAGATATTTCTGGAAATCGTACTCGCGTAAAGATTGTAAAAAACAAATTAGCTCCACCATTCAAAAAAGCCGAATTTGATATCATGTATGGCGAAGGGATATCTAAAATCGGAGAAATCATAGATATGGGAGTTGAACAAGGCGTTATCAAAAAAAGTGGATCATGGTTTAGTTATGGCGAGACAAAACTAGGGCAAGGTCGCGAAACGGTAAAACAACTTTTAAAAGATAATATTGAACTTGCCGAAGAACTTGAATCTAAAATCATAGAATCATTTTCGATACCTGAACAAATGAAAAATTAATCTTAAAATAAAGATTAACACATCTGATAAATTTAATAACTACATAAGTTTTATGTAGTTATTTCTCAATGTAAATCCAAATTAGATGAAACCTTCATTTTAATAAAACTATATTAAGATGAAGGTTATAAGTTTTCTACTAAAATTACTATGATTATAGATTAAGAAAATAAATACAAAATCAATAAAAACACAACCAGATGAAAAAACTGCAAATTTTATCAAATATAATTGCTTTATTAGTTTTGTTTTCATGTACCCCAGAAACTACTCAGAAAAGCAAGATCGGGAACCCTGTAGATAAAATAAAACTTACGTCAAATATAATGACCCCCGAAGTTTTATGGTCGTTCGGACGAGTAAGTGGTGTTGAAATTTCACCAGACAATACTACTATGCTGTTTGGAGTTTCCTTTTATAACATACAAGAGGATAAAGGAAATAGAGAAATATTTGTAATGCCAACAACAGGAGGGAAAGCAATAAACATAACAAATTCTCTTTCTGGAGAATATTCAGCTGTTTGGCGTCCTGACGGTAAAAAGATAGGATATCTTAGTTCACAAAGTGGAGAAATGCAATTATGGGAAATGAATCCTGACGGAACCAAACCTATTCAAATATCAAATATCGAAGGAGGGATTAATGGTTTTAAATACTCTCCAGATCAAACAAAAATTATTTATACAAAAGATGTAAAACTAGATAAATCAGTACACGACCTACATCCTGATTTACCTAGAGCTAAAGCTCGAATAGAAACAGATTTAATGCACCGACACTGGGATAGATGGCATGATTACAAATACAGTCATATTTTTATCGCTGATTATGATGGAAAATCATTAAGCAATTCAATAGATATCATGAAGGGCGAAAGATTCGACAGCCCAATGAATCCTTTCGGAGGTATGGAGCAAATAAATTGGAGTCCTGACAGCAAACAAATTGCTTATACTTGCAAAAAAATGAACGGCAAAGCCTATGCTTTATCAACCAACTCGGCAATTTATCTTTATAACTTAGGTTCGAAAGAAACTAAAAACATAACCAAAGGTTTAAAAGGCTATGATGTTAGTCCTGTTTTTTCGCCTAACGGAAAAATGATTGCATGGGAAAGCATGGAACGCGACGGATACGAATCAGATCAGAACAGACTTTTCATTCTAAATTTCGAGAATGGAGAAAGAATGGACTACACTGCTAGTTTTGATCAAGATGTGCATGGTTTATCTTGGACTAAAGACAGTAAATCTATCTATTTTACCAGTGATTATCATGCTAAATTTCAAGTTTACCGCTTAGATGTAAAAACGAAAGAAATATCTCAAGTTACCAAAGGAAAACACAACTACAAATCAGTTCATCCATACGGAGAAAAGCTAATAGGAACAAAGCAAAGCATGACTTATCCTACTGAAATATTTGCTATAGACACTAAAAATGGAAACGAGACACAGTTATCATTCATAAATAAAAATTTACATGACCAGTTAAAATATGGAAAAGTAGAAGAACGTTGGGTAAAAACAACTGATAATAAAAATATGTTGGTTTGGGTAATTTATCCTCCTAATTTTGATCCAAATAAAAAATACCCAGCATTACTTTATTGCCAGGGAGGACCACATGGCTCAGTGAGTCAATTTTATTCGTTCCGTTGGAATTTCCAAATGATGGCTGCTAACGACTACATTATTGTTGCTCCAAACCGCAGAGGATTACCTTCGTTTGGTAAAGAATGGAACGATCAGATTTCAGGTGACTATGGAGGTCAAAACATGAAAGATTACTTTAGTGCAATTGATGCCGTAGCTAAAGAAAGCTATGTTGACAATAAAAACTTAGGTGCTGTTGGTGCTAGCTATGGAGGTTATTCTGTATACTGGATTGCTGGACACCATAACAAACGTTTTGATGCTTTTATTTCTCACGATGGAATCTTCAATTTCGAAGCTATGTATCTCGAAACAGAAGAAATGTTCTTTGTTAATTGGGATATGGGTGGCCCATACTGGGATAAATCAAATAAAAAAACATTCGATAATTCTCCTCATAAATTTGTAGATAAATGGGATACTCCTATAATGGTTATTCACGGAGAAAAAGACTATAGAATAGTTTACACTCAAGGGATGAGTGCTTTTAATGCCGCTCAACTAAGAGGAATTCCTAGCAAATACCTACACTTACCAACAGAAAATCACTGGGTATTAAGCCCACAAAACGGAATTTTATGGCAACGTGAATTCTTTAGTTGGTTAGATAAATGGCTTAAAGATGGGAAATAAAATAAATTAGATATTACTAAAAAATGGGCTGTTTTTAACAGCCCATTTTGCATTTTATTATATTACTTAAAGAGTTTTAGTCTTCCATGATTTTTCACGTTCCATTGCAGTTTCCGTCCATTTAGGAACAATTGATTTTAAAAACTCATTCTTTTCTTTATTCAACTTATCCATATCTAAACCAATATATTTTTGAGCCTTAGCTTTTGTCGAAATATCAGGATATGGAATAGGTTTATTATATCCTAGTTCAGCCAATAATCGAGCTAATTTTATTCTACCCTCTTGTGCGATTGTTATTCCTGTTGAAATGATTCGACCTGTTTCTACAGGCGAATGAAAAGAACCACCATGACTCGCCGCAGCATAATCCCATCTCCACTGCGCATGCCGAATATCCATTAATATCTCATTCATTTGATTTTCGGTTGCTCCTTTATCCCAAGCAAACTTTGCTTCGATATGCGCTCTAACAATTAATTCTTCTAACTTATCTCTATTTTCAATAATACGATCCTGACGTTCGGTTACATTAGCTACTAACTTAGCAGTCTCTTCTCTATGACAAACCTGACACGAATTTGAAACATTATTTAGTGGACTCTGCATTTTATGATCCGTAAATTTAATTCCACCTTCGTTCTTATAAGGCATATGACAATCGGCACAAGAAACTCCTCTGTCTGCATGAACTCCAGTTAAATAAATCTCATAACCAGGATGCTGTGCTTTCAACATTGGAGCTTTACTTAATTTATGAATCCAATCTTTAAATTTCATATTATCATAATATTCTTCAACTTCTTCACATGACATTCCATTATCCCAAGGTAGAGTCAAATAATTTGCACCTTCAAATTTATTTTTATTAAAATAATATTCGACATGACACTGAGCACACACCAACGAACGCATCTCTTGATAACTCGCTTTAGCTATATCCTTCCCTTGTCTCTGAAATGCTTCAACTAAAGCCGGGCGAGTAATTCTTAAATTCATATTTTCAGGATTATGACAATCAGCACACCCTATTGGATTAATTATTTCCATTCCCAACTTAGCCCATTTACCTCTATAAAACTCAGCAACACCTTCTTTAGGTCCAAGCTTTTCAATTAGATCATTCATTACTCTTGGAACATCAGGTCCTTTACATGTCCAACAAGTAGAAGGCATAGGCCCATCATTTGCTGTTTTGGGAGCTCCTGTACGCAATGACTTCTGCAAATCTTCAATTGCATAATAATGCCCTCGTCCTTGATTATAATCCTTTGCAAAACCATATCCAGCCCAAAGAACCACTAACCGCGGATCAACTTCCAACATATCTATCATTGCACTACCATTATATTTTGATCTAAATGATGTATCGGCTGTTTGATAATATGATTGGAATTCACGAGGATAATTTTCACCCCACACCTCATTTCGAGGTTCCCATTCTGACAACTCAACCTGAGGTGTATATGCAAACACAGCTTCAGCTCTTCGTTCAGCTATCGATGAAGCTAATAAGCCCAGAATAAAAACTACAACAACTGTTGCTAAAAACAATCCCCATGCTATCCATGGTTTTTTCTTTATTTGCTCATTTATTGATTTCATAACTTCAAATTTATCTTTATTCTTTTGTTATTTTCTTTAACCAATCAGGAACAGGACTTTGAGGAACAGGAACTCTAGAATTAGGTACACTCGATAAACTATTTACTCTTCCATGAGGAACCTCCCTGTGGCATTCCCAACATTCCCGATCTGTATTATGAGGTGTAAATTTGCCTTTAGTTTGCGAAACCAGTTTAGCTTGATCAAACAAATCTACATGACAACGCACACAATTTTCTTTAACTACTTCTTTCCCTGCCTCGCCAATAAAAATAACTTGACGTTCAGCTCGCATTGTAAATTTAGATGCGTGATTTAATCCATCTTTAGCTTTAAAATAATATTTTCGTGCTACATTATCATGAGGAACATGACAATCATTACAAGTTGTTGTTTCGCGATGCGAACTATGAGTCCATGTAGCATACTGAGGAGCCATTATATGACAATTAACACAAGCCTTAGGCTCATCCAGTATATATGACCAAGCCTTTGATACATATACAGAATAAAAACTCAAGCCCACAATAATTCCTATTAGAATAATAACTACCATATGCCAGCTTGCTGGAGGTTTAAGTTTTTTTATAAATTCAATCATCACAAATGGATTATTATAAACACATAGATCAGCAAGTTACAATATTTTTTAGATTAGCAACCCTATATCGTTATTAATTGAATTAATTTAAAACAAATCAAAATAGAAACCTTTTCATAAAAAATACCAAATGAATTTCTAAATGAGGGGTTTATAAAAATGAATAATTTTTGTCTTAGACGCGACGAAAAAGTAAAAGATAGCCGAGTTACCTTGCAACTTTTTTGGCAATGGATAAGGCAAAAAGAAACGTTTTTATCACTCATTTTGATGTTCTTTTGGTATAAGTTACCTTCAAAATTTCAATTTCTAAATTCACACTAGAATCGCAAAATGTATTATTAAACGGATATAGTAAGATAAAACACAAGAAATTTATTTGAAATAATTCATTTCTATTTTGATTCTACTTCATTTTCTTTAACAAAAAAATAACCTACTCGAGATTTATTCGAAAATATTTTCCTGCATTCCAATTAATTGCATTTTATTTCGTAATTTTTATATAAAAAAATTTGTGAACAAATAATAAAAATCTATTTTTGCTCTCGTTATTGAATTGTAATGATTACAAAAACAAAATAAATTTAAATATAAAACTAAATAAAATGGAAACTTTAATAGGAAAAAAAGCCCCAGAATTTAAAGCAAATGCTGTAGTAGATGGAAATAAAATAGTAGAAGGATTTTCTTTAGAACAATATAAAGGAAAACAAGATGTTGTTTTTTTCTTTTATCCATTAGATTTTACTTTTGTTTGTCCTACTGAAATATTAGCTTTTCAAAAAAAATTAGATGAGTTTAAGAAACGTAATGTTGCTGTAGTTGGCTGTTCTATTGACTCAGAATTTTCACATTTAGCTTGGTTACAAACCGACTTAAACAAAGGAGGAATCAAAGGTGTTACTTATCCTTTAGTTTCAGATTTGTCTAAAACCATTGCTGAAAACTATGGTGTATTAGCTGGCGAATATGCTTACAACGAAGATGAAACAATAAAATTTGAAGGAGCTCCCGTTGCTTATCGAGGTCTGTTTTTAATTGACAAAAAAGGGATTGTTCGTCACTCTGTTGTAAATGATCTTCCCTTAGGCAGAAATATTGATGAAGCTATACGTATGATTGATGCTCTTCACCATTTTGAAGAATATGGTGAAGTATGTCCAGCTGATTGGAAAGACGGAGCTGATGCAATGAAAGCTACAGCCGAAGGTGTAGCCGAATATTTATCTTCTCATCAAAACTAATACATTAATAAATTCCTAATAACTTAATAAATGAAAATTAATAAATACGAAGATATTTCTCAGATCGACAGAGAATCAAAAAAAGATTATATAGATAGACATTCAGCTTTTGTTTATTGTGAAAATAAAACAAAAAAAGAAGAACAATTTAAAGTAAAAGTAAAAATAGGAGATGAATATCAACATCCCGACGATCCAGATCATTATATATCATGGGTTCAACTTTGGAATGGAGAAAAAATGCTTACTCAAGCTAACTTTACCGAAGGTGTCCTTGGTGGAGTTGCCGGAAACTTAGAAATGGATTTTTACATTGTTCCTCAAAAGAATTTAAAACTAACAGCTCAAGCTTTTTGTACTAAACACGGATTATGGCAAAGTGACGAGGTGTTGGTTGAAGTAGAGTAAATAACAACAAAAATTAGCAATATGCTAAACCAAACAACAAACTAACAAATATGGATAAATAAGCCTGTCTTTTATTAGGATAGGCTTATTTTGATTTTATTAAAATGAGTAAATTTTGTCCAAATTATTTTTTTCGTAACTTAAATACTCACATTTTAATGTGCTATTAAATGTGAACAATAAGCAAACATGACAATTATTAAAAAAATATTAAATTTTTATATTGAAGGATTTAAAAATCAAAGCAAATCGAGTAAGAGACTTTGGGTAATCATCTTAATAAAACTATTTATCATGTTTGCTATTTTAAAGGTTTTCTTCTTTAAAGATTTTCTGAAATCTAAAAACCTAAATGAACAAGAAAAATCAGAGTATATTATTAATAATTTAACAAAACAGAATAATGAGTCAAATTGATTTATCATTAGTTGATTGGTCGAGAGCCCAGTTTGCCTTAACAGCAATATATCATTGGTTTTTTGTCCCTTTAACATTAGGACTTTCGTTTATTGTAGCTTTTATGCATACAATTTATTACAGAACAGGAAATAAGGAATGGGAGTCAATAACTCGATTTTGGATGAAACTTTTCGGAATTAATTTTGCCATTGGTGTAGCTACCGGAATTATTCTCGAATTTGAGTTTGGAACCAATTGGTCTAATTACTCGTGGTTTGTTGGTGATATTTTTGGAGCTCCCTTAGCCATAGAGGGAATAATGGCTTTCTTTCTCGAATCAACATTTATTGCAGTAATGTTTTTTGGATGGAATAAAGTAAACAAAAAATTCCATATGATATCATCATGGTTGGTTGCTTTTGGCTCGAATCTATCTGCTTTGTGGATTTTAGTTGCAAATGCATGGATGCAAAATCCTGTAGGAATGAAATTCAATCCAGAAACAGCACGAAACGAAATGCAAAATTTCTGGGATGTTTTACTATCGCCTACAGCTGTTCATAAGTTTCTACATACTATAACCTCTAGCTATATTGTAGGAGCTGTTTTTGTTATTGGTGTTTCGGCATGGTATATTCTGAAGGGAAGACATATCATTTTTGCACGAAAAAGCATTCTTATTGCATCGATTTTTGGATTATTATCATCTGTTTTTGTTGCAGCAACAGGAGACAATTCTGCTTATGATGTAGCACAACAACAACCCATGAAATTAGCTGCAATGGAAGGCTTATACAAAGGAGATACAAATGCAGGATTGGTAGCAATTGGAATATTAGCTCCAAATAAAGAAATAAAAGATGTTGAAAATCCTTTTATTTTTTCGATTAAAATCCCGTCGTTATTATCAATTCTAGCAGAACGAGATGTTAATGCTTTTGTTCCGGGAGTAAATGATCTTGTTTACGGAAATAAAGATCAAGGGATCGTTCCTATTTCGGAACGTATGAAAAAAGGGAAAACCTCAATTGAACATCTAAAAAAATTTAATGAACATAAAAAACAAGGCAATACTACCGAAGCAGAAAGATCATTAAAAATATTTGAAGATAACTATAAAGATTTTGGATATGGCTATTTAAATAAACCTGAAGATGCTGTCCCAAATGTCCCATTAACATTCTATAGTTTTCATATAATGGTAGGACTAGGTTTTTTCTTTATTGTTTTATTTATTATTGCTTTATACAATGTTGCCACAGATAAACTTAAAAATAAGAAATGGCTACTTAAGCTTTTATTATGGAGCATTCCTTTAGCTTATATAGCTTCTGAGTTAGGATGGATTGTTGCAGAAGTAGGTCGTCAGCCGTGGACGATACAGGATATTCTTCCTGTTTCAATATCTACATCACATTTAAGTACCTCATCCGTAATAATTACATTTTTCATGTTTGCTACTCTTTTTACAATTTTACTAATTGCCGAAGTAAAAATTATGCTTAGCCAAATAAAATCTGGACCAAAAGAATTATAACTATGTTTGAAAATTTATCACATTTAGCTCTTCAACAATACTGGTGGTTTATTATTGCCATATTAGGATCTGCATTGGTATTTATGATGTTTGTACAAGGAGGTCAAACTTTAATAAAACAAATCGCTAGCGACGAAACTGAACGTTCGATGTTAATAAATACTATTGGTAAAAAATGGGATTTAACATTTACTACTTTGGTTACTTTCGGTGGGGCGTTTTTTGCATCCTTTCCCTTATTTTACTCGACCAGCTTTGGTGGAGCTTATTGGGTTTGGATAATAATCTTATTTAGCTTTGTTATACAAGCTGTTTCGTATGAATTTAGAACAAAGCCCGAAAATCTTTTAGGTCAAAAAACATACGATACTTTTTTATTTATAAATGGATTTTTAGGAACTATTTTAATAGGAGCTGCCGTAGGAACATTTTTTACCGGCTCTGAATTCTCTGTTGATAAGATGCGAATTACTGGAGGAGAGTCTACAATTATTTCGCGTTGGGAAAATGTTACCCGAGGACTAGAAGCTGCTTTAAACATTACAAATATAGCATTAGGTTTATCGGTATTTTTCTTGGCTCGAATTCTTGCTTTATTATATTTTATGAGTACAATAAACGATGATAACATTTTCGAGAAATCAAGAAAGCACCTTCTTTACAACTCGATTCCTTTTTTAGGATTTTTCTTACTATTTGTAGGCTTGCTTTTAACAAGCAAAGGTTTTGCTGTAAACCCTGAGACAAAGGTCATTTTTATGGAACCTTTTAAGTATTTGCATAATTTTATTCAGATGCCATGGGTATTCATCTTATTTTTGCTAGGAGTAATCTTTGTTTTAACTGGAATTTTTATGGGGTTTGTAAAAAAATCAACACAAGGAATATGGTATTCGGGAGCAGGAACAATCTTGACTGTTCTTTCGTTATTTTTTGTCGCTGGATATAACAATACCTCTTTTTACCCTTCGGTATTTGATTTACAAAGCTCTTTAACCATCGAAAATAGCTCATCAAGCCATTATACTCTTACGGTAATGAGTTATGTTTCATTATTTGTACCTTTTATTATAGCCTATATAGTTTATGCTTGGAAATCACTGACAAGTAAAAAGATTGACAGAAATGAAATTGAAACTAGCATTGATAAATATTAAAATAAATGGATTATGGAATATTTAAGCTCAATACTTTGGTTTTTATGCTGGCCTATTGTTATTTTTATCTCGTTTAAACTAGCATTCTTTTTATTGAAGAAAAAAAACTTAATTGATAATTAAATTCATTTGGTATTATAATTTTAAGTAAGGGAGTATGGAAAAATTTGGAAAGGTAGATGAATACTTAAGTGTAAGAGGAATAAAACCTTCGTATCAAAGAATTAAGGTGTTTGATTATTTAATCAGATACCGAAATCATCCTACAGTAGACACAATTTATAAAGAATTGGTAGGCGAAATACCTACTTTGTCGAAAACAACTGTTTATAATACATTAAAACTTTTTCATGATAAAGGAATTGTTTTAGTTATAAATATTGAAGATAATGAAACCCGATTTGATGCTGATGTATCAAATCATGGGCATTTTAAATGTATAAAATGTGGAGAGATTTATGATTTTAGATTAGAAGCTGAAAATTTGAATCTCCCTGATTTATCTGACTTTAAAATTGATGAACAGCATATTTATTTAAAGGGTACTTGTCCTAAGTGCGAATAAGTTTACTCAAGGTATTAGTATACTTTTATTTATAATAATCATTTATTGTAGATATTGTTATTGTATTGTCATAAAATGAGTGAGTAGAAATGAATTCATAGCTGGTTAAGCTAGTTTAGGTGGGTTCCTAAGGGAGTGCTCAGACCTTCTCGGCATTTGCTCAAAGCTTCCGATGGATTGCTTCGAGGCACTCTTCCGTTACTTCTCGTCGTTCTTCTATTGCTTCGCACTATTCTCACAAGCCACAAGTCTCAGACTTGCGGCAGTGGAGGCATTTCTATTTTTCTTTATTACAATTGTATTTTTCGAAGATACATTTGTAATTTTCTTAATTACATTTCAATTTTTCGTACTTGCAACTGTATTTTTCGGAATTACAATTGCATTTTTCGTAGTTGCATTTCTATTTTTCGGGATTACAATTGCATTTTTCGAAGATACATTTATAATTTTCTTAATTGCATTTCAATTTTTCGCACTTGCAACTGTATTTTTTGGGATTACATTTTTATTTTTCGTAGTTGCATTTCTATTTTTCTTTATTACAATTGTATTTTTCGAAGATACAAGTTTTATTTACCTTGTTTCTTTGTGTGTTATACACTAAAAGAGCATCAAAATGAGTGATAAAAATGTTTCTTTTTTACAAACCCCTCATCTTGATGCTCATTTGGTATTACTCAAAATAGGAAAAATGCAACTTAAATCTGTATTTTCAATTAAGAATTATAAAAGTAGATCGGACACAAACTATCAATACTTTTAAATGCTTAACTGTCCAATACTGTTTTCTCTTTTTTAGGTAAAAGAATAAGAATAATAATTTCTATTCGGGCGATTGCAAATACAAAAATGGCAAAAATAGGGCCTACCAAAGCCATTTTCAGACCACCAGAAACCATTTCGGGAGTGAGCTTACCTGCTATCTGAATTGTATCAAAGGCTTTGATTAATCCTATAGTGCGCCCAAAAAAGCCCCATGCTAAGGCAAACCAAGCGATTGAGGATATTAATTTTATGTTTTTTTCTCTATCGCTTTTTAAAATTAGCTCTTTTACAAAAAGAGCTACAATGCTTATTAATGCAATTAATACTATGAGAGTAATTCCTACTCCTCCATCTTGTAGTTTGTCAATAATGTTTTTCATAACAATTCGAATTAAATTAATACTAATCCAAATGTAATAAGGGAATCAGTACACTTTTTTTTATTGCGATAGGATAATGATTATACATTCGTTTTAACGAATTTAATTCTATAAGTTGAATTTAGCTTTCTTTTTCTGTTAAAAAGTCATCTAATTTAGTATTTGGTCTATAAAAAAATAATGTTTAAGGATTTTATGTATATTGCTTCGATGAAAATAGTAAACTTTAAAATTATTAAAACTATTCTTATTCATTTATTATTTTGGATAGCAGTATGGTTTTTCTATTTCTATTTCTTTAGTTTTAATTCGGATAATAGAGATTATATTATCTGGTTTTCGAGCACTATCTTACCTGTAACCATAATTCTTACTTATTTTATGGTTTATTATTTGGTTCCTCGCTTTTTATTAAAAAAGGAATACTGGAGATTTACTCTTTATAGTTTTTATACCATTGTAATATCATCAAATATTATTATCCCCTTGATATTTGGTAGTTTTATCTTTAAATCCAATTATAATATTAAACACATGCCATTAATGAGCAAGAATATTATTTTTGTTTTGGTGTTGGTGTATTTAATTCCGGGTATAGTAAGTTTTATATATCTTTTAAATCAAAATTTTAAATCGATTTCGAAAAATAAAGAACTTCAGAATAAGATATTAGAAACGCAATTGCAATTAAAAGAACAAGAACTACATTATTTAAAGATGCAAATACATCCGCACTTTTTGTTTAACACTCTGAATACTATTTACGGATTTGCATTAAAACAATCTAAATATACGCCTGATATTATTTTAAAATTATCGAATTTACTCGATTATATTCTTTATCATATTAA
>JAKSCO010000019.1 GCA_022360575.1 Bacteroidales bacterium
GGTGTACCTGCCTACAAAATATTAGCATTAACATTTACAAATAAGGCTGCTGCCGAAATGAAAACCAGAATATCCAAAATCGTTGGCGAAGATACTGCTCGATATTTGTGGATGGGAACTTTTCACTCTGTTTTTGCTCGAATATTGCGCGCAGAAGCCCAACATTTAGGGTATAGCTCAAACTTTGCCATATACGATTCTCTTGATTCTAAAAATCTTGTTAAAAAAATTATTAAAGAATTAGGTCTAGACGATAAAGTATACAAACCCAACGAAGTGTATGGTCGAATATCTAGTGCTAAAAACAATTTAATTACAGCCAAAGCTTATGCTGCTAATCAACAAATAATTATCCAAGATCAAAAAAATAAAAAACCTCGAATTGCTGAGATATATATGATTTATGCCAATCGTTGTAAAAAAGCCGACGCAATGGATTTCGACGATTTGTTATTAAATACAAATATATTATTTCGTGATCATTCTGATGTATTAGAGAAATATCAAAATAAATACGAATACATATTGGTTGATGAGTATCAGGATACAAATTTTTCACAGTATCTTATCATTAATAAATTAAGCGCAAAAAACGGAAACATATGCGTAGTTGGCGACGATGCTCAGAGTATTTATGCTTTTCGCGGAGCTAAAATCGAAAATATATTAAACTTCAGAAACGATTATCCTAATTACAAACTGTTTAAATTAGAGCAAAATTATCGATCTACTCAAACTATTGTCGAAGCGGCAAACTCTCTTATAAAGAAAAATTCAGAGCAAATCCCTAAAAAAGTCTTTTCAAACAATCCTCAAGGAGATAAAATCCCAGTTGTCGAGGCCGAAACGGATAAAGATGAGGCTTTTCGTGTAGCAATGACTATTAACGATGAAAAAATAAATAAGGGATACGAATTTAAAGATTTTGCAATACTATATCGAACCAATGCCCAGTCGCGAAGTTTCGAAGAAGCTCTACGCAGATTAAACATCCCTTACAAAGTGTTTGGGAGTATCTCCTTTTATCAGCGTAAAGAAATAAAAGACTTATTGGCATATTTCCGAATAGCAGTAAATCACAAAGACGACGAAGCATTACTCCGAATAATAAATTATCCTACCAGAGGCATTGGACAAACAACTGTTAGTAAACTCGAGAACTTTGCTCGAGCCGAAGACCTAAACATTTGGGATATATTAGTTAATGTCGAAAAAATCCAATCAGGACTAAATGCCGGTACCATTACTAAGTTAAAAAAGTTCAGAGCGATGATTCTGAAATTCTCTGAAGACATTCGTAGTATGGATGCTTTCGATTCGGCTAGCGAAATAGCAAAAGAATCAGGTATTATTGCTGCATTAAACAAGCCCGACTCGCACGAAGAGATGACAAAATACGAAAACGTCGAAGAGTTATTAAACGGGATCAAAGAGTTTGTCGATGAAAATCCTAACCCAGAGAATTTTCCTACATTAGAGCGGTTTATGGAAAATGTAGCTTTATTAACAAATCAAGATAACGAAAAAGACGATGATTTTAATAAGGTTACAATAATGACAATCCATTCGGCTAAAGGTCTCGAATTTAAATATGTTTTCTTAGCAGGATTAGAAGAAGAACTTTTTCCTTCCAGTATGTCTACAGGAACACAAAAAGAACTCGAAGAAGAACGTCGTTTGTTTTATGTAGCTTTAACTCGTGCCGAAGAAATGGCTATGATATCATATGCCAAAGAACGATACAAATGGGGAAATCCAACAAATTGTCGCCCTAGCCGTTTTATTAAAGAAATCGACGAAAAATACCTCGACCTTCCCGAATCATTTAACGAGCCTGAGGTATCTTTTAAAAACGACGATCCTTTCGAGCGATCTTCAAAGCCTCGGTTCGAAAAACGAAAACCAGGAGTAAACCCTGATGTACCTCAAGTAAATAAAAAACTTGTTAAACTAACCGAAGCAGGTCGAAATAAAGCTCAACAAAAAATAAATTCAGACTTTAAACCCGATAACCCCGATTTAATAAAAGAAGGAATGGTAGTTCGACATAATAAATTTGGTCTGGGCGTTGTCGATAAAATAGAAGGAACAGCCCCAAATAACAAAGCTGTAGTTAAATTTGAAGTTGTAGGAATCAAACAACTTCTACTGAAATTTGCCAAATTGCAAATTATAAGTGAATAAATAATTTATAAAACTTTGATTGATAATTCAAAATAAACTATTTTTGCTCAAAATCATTTAATTATAATATGGAATATAATACTAGCAGACAAAAACTGGTACTACCTGAATATGGACGTAATATCCAAAAAATGGTAAAATTGGCTATGGAAGAGCCTGATAGAGAAAAAAGAAACAAAATGGCAAATGCCATTATCTATATTATGGGGAATATGAATCCGCATCTTAGAGATATTTCCGACTTCAAACACAAACTTTGGGATCACTTAGCAATTATATCCGATTTTCAATTAGATATTGATTCTCCTTACGATGCCCCTGTTATCGAAAAACTTCAAGAAAAACCAGAGAAAGTAGAGTATAAAACAAAAGTCTCTAAATTCAAACATTATGGACAAACTCTTGAAAAAATGGTTGATGTTGCAGTCGAAATGGAGAATGGCGAATTAAAAGATATCCTTGTTAATTTAATTGCCAATCATATGAAAAAAAGTTATCTAACTTGGAATAAAGAAGCTGTTAACGATGCGCAAATATTCAAAGATTTAAGGATGATCTCAAGAGGCCGAATTGAGTTAAATGCCGAAGAAAATAAACTTGCTGAAACAAAAGATATTTTAGCAAAAAATAAAAGAAAAAGAATACAACGTAAAAAGTAATTTTATATTCTAAAAATAAATCTATGAGTTCGTTTGTTATTCAAGGCGGGAAAAAGCTTAGTGGAGAAATTGTCCCTCAAGGAGCAAAAAATGAAGCTTTACAAGTTATTTGTGCTGTGTTATTAACTTCCGAGAAAGTTACTATAAAAAATATTCCAAATATTCGAGATGTAATAAAACTCATAGACTTAATTCAGAGTATTGGGGTCGATGTTCAAAAAAAATCAAATTCTATATATACCTTTAAAGCAAAAGATATAAACTTCGATTATTTACATACCGAAGAATATCGCGAAAAATCAACAAGCTTACGAGGTTCTATAATGATGATTGGCCCTCTTTTAGCGCGCTTTGGTAAAGGATACATACCAAAGCCAGGTGGCGATAAAATAGGGCGACGCAGAGTTGATACTCATTTTGTAGGATTCGAAAAACTAGGTGCTAAGTTCGAATTCAGACACAAAGAAAATTCCTTTAAAGTAGAAGGTCGAAATCTTAAAGGAGCTTCAATGCTACTCGACGAAGCTTCGGTTACCGGAACAGCTAACATCATAATGGCAGCTGTTTTGGCTAAAGGAAAAACCCAAATATATAATGCTGCTTGCGAACCTTATGTACAGCAGTTATGTAAAATGTTAGTTAAAATGGGAGCTAAAATATCGGGTATAGCCTCAAATCTTCTAACTATCGAAGGTGTCAAAGAATTAAGTGGTTGCGAACATGTTATCTTGCCCGATATGATTGAGGTGGGAAGCTTTATTGGTTTAGCTGCAATGACAGGTTCTGAAATCACTATAAAGAATGTTTCCTACGAAAACTTAGGAATAATACCTAATTCGTTTAAACGTTTAGGTATTCAATTAGAAAAAATTGGCGATGATATTTTTGTACCTGAACAGCGACATTACGAAATAGAATCATTTATTGATGGTTCAATAATGAACATTGCCGATGCTCCTTGGCCAGGATTAACTCCCGATTTGTTAAGTGTTTTGCTTGTTACAGCAACTCAGGCTGAAGGTAGCGTGTTAATTCATCAAAAAATGTTCGAAAGTCGATTGTTTTTTGTTGATAAATTAATAGATATGGGTGCTCAAATAATATTATGCGATCCTCATAGAGCTACTGTTATAGGATTAAATAATAAAATACGTTTGCGAGCTACAAATATGACATCTCCTGATATTCGTGCCGGAGTAGCATTGTTGATTGCCGCATTGTCAGCAGATGGCATAAGTACAATTCATAATATAGATCAAATCGATCGTGGTTATCAAGATATAGATATTCGATTAAATGCTTTAGGTGCAGATATTAAGCGAATAAAATAAGCGATTAGTTGTCAGATTATTAAATATGATATATTTTTGCGTGCCAAAATGGCGCAAAGTTTTTCTTTGGCAAAAATTTTGATAACACAAGCGTGTTTAATATTTTATTGATACAATCATTTTTTTAAATAGATAAAGAAAATGGCTAAAAAAGCAAAAGAACAAGCAGCAGAAAAGAAAAATACAAAAGCTACTCAACAAGATACTAATAAGAAAGCAGAAAATACCGAGGAGAAAGTGAATGCTTCTGAAAATAAAGAAGAAGTAAAAGAAGAACCTAAGGTTAAAGTAGAAAAAACTGATGCTGAAAAGTTAGTTGAGATGAATGATAAGTATCTTCGATTAGCTGCCGAGTATGACAATTATCGAAAAAGAACTTTAAAAGAAAAAATGGATCTTTCCAAATCAGCAGGAGCTGATATATTAGTTAATATATTACCTGTTGTAGACGACTTTGAAAGAGCTCTAGAAAATATAGATAAAGCAAATGATGTTGAAGCTGTAAAAGAAGGTGTTGTTTTAATTTACAATAAATTCAAAGATTTCTTAAAACAGCGTGGAGTCAAAGAAATTGAAGCTAAAGAAAAAGATTTCGATACTGATTTGCACGAAGCTATAACAAAAATTCCTGCTCCAACCGAAGAGCTAAAAGGTAAAGTTGTTGATGTTATCGAAAAAGGTTATTCTTTAAATGAGAAAATTATTCGTTTTTCAAAAGTAGTTGTTGGAGAATAAAGATAGAATCCTGAAAAAAATA
>JAKSCO010000233.1 GCA_022360575.1 Bacteroidales bacterium
CATGTTAGCCACAGAGCCGATTTAGATTATATCTTAGGCGAAATTATTTCTGAAACAAATACAGGTCATGCATACGATAATTATGGCGATTTCGAACGAGTAAAACGTGTTAACGGAGGTTTACTAGGTGCCGATTTCAAATCTGATGATTCAGGACGCTATATCATCTCAAAAATATATAAAGGCGAAAATTGGAATGAAGCACGTCGGTCGCCACTAACCGAGCAAGGAATAAACGTAAACGAAGGCGATTATTTAATTAGCTTAAATGGATACAATGTTACAACCAACGACAATCTATACAAGTTCTTAGAAAACACAGCTAACAAACACATCGAAATAACTGTAAGTTCTAGCCCTTCGGCAAAAGATACCAGAACATATACAGTAAAAACCATCAAAAGCGAGTTAAGCTTATTTTACTTAAACTGGGTTGAATCTCGACGTAAAATGGTTGAAAAGCTATCGGGAGGTAAAATTGGATACATCCATGTTCCGAACACAGCAATCGAAGGTAACTACGAGTTACATCGTGGAATGTACGAATTTCACTCTAAAGAAGCTTTAATTATCGACGATCGTTTTAATGGAGGTGGATTTATTCCTGTTAATATGGTCGATATGCTCGATCGCGAAACATTAAGCTACTGGCATCGCAACAAATTACTTGGAATGAAATCGCCAACCATAGCTCACGATGGTCCTAAAGCAATGTTAATTAATGGATATTCATCATCAGGTGGTGATGCTTTCCCTTATTATTTCCGTAAAAAAGGTTTAGGTACATTAATTGGTACTCGTACTTGGGGTGGTTTAGTTGGAATGAGCACAAACGCCGGATTAGTTGACGGTGGCTATATTGCTGTTCCTCGATTTGGTATTTTCGACGAAAACTCTGAATGGATTATCGAAGGTATTGGTGTGTATCCTGACATTGAAGTTATTGATGAGCCTCATTTAACTGCTAAAGGAATTGACCCTTGTATTAAAAAAGCTGTTGAAGTATTATTGAAACAGTTAGAAGCAAATCCGGTAAAAAAACCTCAGAGCCCTAAAGCTCCAGATCGTTCAAAATGGATTGAAGTAGATATTAAATAAGCATTATACTAAAGAAAGCTGCCTACAAAGGCAGCTTTTTCTTTTGTGCAAAGACGAAAGAATCGTTAAAAATAAAAAGCTGATCGAAGCTTTAGATATTCCTTTTTTACTTATAGATAGACTTTTACTTGTGTTTTTATTATCTTAGAACAAACAAAACCACATCATTCCTCTCAAAAAAAGCAATACAAATGACAATAATTATTGCAAATAAAAAAGAAGTTGTATAGATCAAAACAAAAATAAAATGGGATACTATATCGATTTAAGCAAAATCTCAATTGATGATTATCGCGATAAGTTAAAAACGGCATATTTGCCACCTAGCAGAATGGAGTTAAGAAATAAACTCGACGAGCGATTTGGATATTTTAAAACTATAAACATTAAAAATATCAAAGAATTAATTGTGATATTAAAGAAAAAAGACAAGTTTGCTCATCTACAAAAAGTACAATGTTTGTCGGGTGATTATCTTACTTTATTACTGCGCGAACTAAACAGTTTACTTCCAAAACCAAGCCCCATACGCGATTTTAAAGGAATTACGAAAGAAACAATTGCCAAACTCGAAGAAATAGGAATAAAGAATACCGTAAAGCTATTTGATAGAGTAATAAACCCACAATTGAGAAAAAAATTGGCAGAAGATACCAACATTCCCGAAAACGAAATTATAGAATTAACAAAACTCACCGATTTGTCAAGAATAAGGTGGGTAGGAACAACTTTTGCCCAAATGTTATACAATTTAGGTTTCGATACTCTCGAAAAAGTAAGTAAGGCAGATGCTAATGAGTTACACGAAAAAGTAAATCAATTAAGCAAAGAAAAAAGTATTTACAAAGGACATATTGGCTTAAATGATATTAAAATAGTAATTGATGTTGCTAAAGAAGTACCGTTAGATATTCAATATTAAGTATGAACTTTTTTAATGAGTAGCAATCTTATATTAATTTAATTAATTGCTATTATTTCAGGCACTTATACGCCGTATAGTAACCAAGCTTTGTGGGCTTAGCATAGCTGAAGCTATTGTTGAGAAATGCTTTAAACAAAGAATTAGCGCAAACAAAACGCCTGCGCTAGTTCTTATAATTAATATTGATACATTCTTCTTGTTCTGATTAGTACCAGTGTTTAATTTTTTTCTCTTGTGACATTTTCATATTCTTTTGGTATAATTACTGGCATGTGTTAAAGTTTAGTTTGTTGGTTTTGTAACTTCCTTTTTTTGTATTGAATTATTTATTTGGTTTCTAACTGTGTTAATTTCAGAGTCAAAATCTTCATCTCTAAAAGTTCTAGAACCTCCTATGACTTTAATTAATTGTATTGGTGTTAAATTTTCGAAATTTTTTAATGATTTGTTCGTTTTAATTGAAGTTTTCATAATTTATAGATTTTAAGTTAAACATTTGTTTATTTTTGTGTATATAACAGATACCAACGTAATTTAATGAATCCTTTTAAGCCTACTATTTTTCGCTTTGTTTTATTGCTGATAAATTTATTAATATTTTCGTGTGTTTTTTCGCAAAAACAAGCTTCGGATCTAGCAATTTTATACGATAGCACAAAAGTTTACTACAAGGCAGGTTATTACAACAAAGCCATAAACGATCTAAATAAAGTTTTAGAACAAAAAAAGGCATTGGATGCCGATAACGATCCACACTATTACAAAATATTCAATCGCTTGGGTATTATTTACCGTAAAAAGGGAAATTTTAGCAAAGCAATTGATTATTATAACAAAGCTGTAGAGTATAGCCCCAACGAATTAATTGCATCAATAATTAATGGTAATGTAGCACATATTCACACTTTTATGGGCGATTATGATAAGGCCATTTCTGCCCATAAAAATACTCTAACTTTACTTCAGCAAAGTGATTTTAAAGATAAATATAGGCGAATAGCAAATGTTTATCATAACTTAGGTTTTACTTATTATAATGCAAAAAGATTTGAATTATCATTAGAATATGCTTTAAAAGGGGTTGTTTTCTCAGAAAAAAATAATATCTCAATTGATAGCGATAGTTATTACAATGCTGCTTTAGCCTATGAAAATTTAGATAGCTTAGATAAAGCCGATGCTTACTTTAAGAAAGCAATAGAAAAATGCACACAAAATTCAGGAAAAGATTATTATACTACAGGTATGGCTCATTTGAACTATGGTGAGTTTTTTCTTAAAGTTAATAAATTAGATAAAAGCAAATACCATATATCAAAAGCTTATTCTATTTTTAGTAAAATTCTTTCTAATAAGCATTTGTATATGTCTTATTGTTGTGAAAACTTAGGTTTATTGCAATCGAAACAACAAAATTATAAACAAGCCCTGCATTATTATCAAAAAGCTTTAGTAGCTAAAATAAATGATTTTAACGATACGTGTATATATTCTAACCCTAAGGCAAATGCTTTTGCCGATTTAGAATTAATAGAAATATTAAAATACAAAGCTCTCGATTTACAAAGTTTGGCTACCCGGCAAAACAAAGAACAAAATTTACACGCAGCATTGTCTACACTAAAATTGGCTGTTGTTTTTATCGAAAAACTAAAAACCGGCTATTTGTACGAAAACTCAAAACTAAAACTGGCAGAGCAAGAACACCAAACCTATTTATCGATAATAGATATAGCCTACTCTTTATATGAAATTTCGGGCAATGACCAATATGCACAAACAGCATTTAGATATTCTGAGCTAAGTAAATACTCATTACTACGCGAGATAAAAAATGAAGAACAGTCGCGAATACTTGCCGGAATACCCGATAGTATAAGAAACAACGAGCACGAAGTAAAACAAGAAATTGGAGCATTGCGAAAACGAATAGAACAAGTGAAAAGGTCTGTAGAACCAGACAAAGCAGAGATTGATAAGCATAACAAAAAAATATTTGATTTAATGCAAAAGCTCGATCAATTAATTTTGCATCTCGAAACAAACTACCCTCAATACTACAAACAAAAATATAGCACCGAAACTATAAGCATAAAACAACTACAAAAATCAATCGACAAAAACGATGCTATAATCGAATATGTTTTAGGCGATAGTACTTTGTATTCGTTTGTTGTTACACAAGATACTTTTTTGATAAAGAAACAACAGGCAGATAGTAGTTTTTATTCGAGCTTAAATTTTTATTCAAAAGCATTGCATAGTCCATATACATCGAGTTATTCTTTATACCGAAAGTCGGCATATAAGCTTTATCGGTATTTAATAAGTCCGTTCAATAATGTATTAAAAGGTAAAAACCTGCTAATAATCCCTGACGATAAAATTAGTACTATCTCGTTTGATGCATTAATATGTAAGCCCTACCTTGCTACTGACAAGCTTAACTATAAAAAAGAAGCATATTTATTGCGCAAACATCCTATTGCTTATGCATATTCGGCTACATTATATACGAGTAATACAAAAAGTAAGAATTCAAAATCACCCCGATTTTTAGGGCTTGCTCCGGGCTACAAAAATTCGAAAGATTCATTGCGTCATATACCTTTAGGACTAGAAAATATGCGCAAATTAGCTTTTATTACCTTCGGAAAATCGCTAACCGGAACCAGAGCAACCGAAAAGGAGTTTAAACAACAGTGTGGTAAGTACGATATTATTCATTTCTATGCTCATGGTTTCGAAGATACGCTTAATCCTACCAATTCGAAATTAATATTATCGAACCCTATAGATACTTTAAACGATGGCTATTTGCATGCTTGGGAGGTTTACAATATGCACTTAAATACCGAGATGGTAGTTCTGGGCTCGTGTTATTCGGGTGCCGGGAAGTTATCAAAAGGCGAGGGTGTAATGAGTATTAGCCGTAGTTTTAGCTATGCCGGAACAAAATCTGTTATTGTGTCATTGTGGTTGGCTTTTCATAAACCTGCAAACATAATATTCAATACCTTTTATTTTAATTTATTTAAGGCTCAGCGAAAAGATAAGGCTTTGCAATTGGCCAAGTTAAAATATCTCGAAAATACAAATAGCATATTGGCTCACCCTCGTTTTTGGAGCGGAATAGTTATTTATGGTAACCAAAAACCAATTTACAAATATTGGTATTTGAAACGAATTATTGTATTGCTTGGTATTGTTTTACTTGTTTGGCTAATTGTTAAGTACAAGTCAAAGTCTCGATTTTTTTAACTTTCTAGTTTTTCTAATATTCGTTTGGCTTTTTTGTAATTGTATTCGCTATTATCTACAATCGATTGAAATATATTAATGGCTTTATCTTGGTTTTTTGTTTTAAGATAACAAAGCCCCATATACCATTTTATTTGAGGAATGTATTCAAATTCTTCTTTTTTATTTAAGGTCTGTTCAAAATATTCGATAGCACCTTTATATTGTCCCATTTCAATTAACGATAAAGCAATAAAGAAATCGCGTTCAGTTTCTATTGTTAAAAACGAAGGTTGTTCTTTTAAAAGAAACAAAGCATTTTTATATTCGCCATCAAGATATTTTTGTCGTGCTACACAAAACGAATTGCTGTTTATGATATACATATCGGTGTAATCATTAAACGGGGAGTAGTATGTTTTAAATAAACGATTTTCTAAAGAGTCGCTATAGTACGATTTTATGAAAAAAGAGCTGCCTAAAGCTAAAAAAAGAACTACCGATGCTGCAGCAATCCAGTTCTTATATCTTCTGGCGTACAATAGTATCGATCTTTTCCCGAATAAGTTTTGATGTATCTCGTCTAAGGTGCCTTTTAAACTAAAGTATTCATCAATATCCTTGTGTAGGTTAACTTCCGAAACCAGTTTTTTATTGGTTTTTAGTTCTTCTTCGAACAGTTCGGTTTCGTACTGCGATAATTCTTTATCAACGTAATGTTGAATCCGGATTCTTTCTTTTTCTTCTTTATAAATTTGGGTGAGCTCAGAATTATTTTCTATTAAATCAGCAATTAATAACATTTGGTCTCCGGGTAGTGTCCCCCAAATGAAATCAACAACGGTGCTCCGTTTAATTTCTTCTGTCATGATATTATTAATAGGGTTTTAAAATAATAGCCTAAAGTAAGGAAATAATTTAGATTAATAAAAGAAAATAAATGTTAATCTATAAAAAATGTTTAAACATAAATTGTGTTTAATCCACAGTGAATCTCTGTATATTAATGTATTTGGGCATTAGCTGCAATTTGTTGTAATAGATGTTTAGATTCTGAGGTGAAGTAATAGGTGGTGTTTATGAGTTTAAATAAATAATACAAAATGAAAAAGGATTATTCGTGCATGTGTTTAATTGTTATACAACATCTATTTGAACAAAGATGTATGAGTTTTGTCAAGTTTTTCTATTGTACGCAATTATACTTTTAACGCCTAAAATTTTAAAGATTATAAAATATAAACACTACAAGAATGAATGCTTTTAAGAGTATTAAACAATCAAATTTTCTGAAATACCGTAGGTACGAAGCCTTCGTATTTTTAATTCTTTTCTTTGGATTTTTTGGTTATTTAGGAAATGTAATGGGTGTAACCAACCTGTTAAATACAATAATGAATACAGCTTGGGATTTGTTAATGAATACTGTATTTTTTATTATGGGGATAACAGTGCTTTCAGGAGCTTTAGGTAAGTTAATGATTGAGTTTGGGGTAGTGCGTTTATTGGAAGTGTTTTTAGCTCCATTAATGCGCCCTATTTTTAAGTTACCCGGAGTAGCCTCTTTAGCGGGTTTAATGACTTTCTTTTCTGATAATCCGGCTATTATTAGTTTGTCAAACGACAAAAGTTTTAGTCGATACTTTAAAAAATATGAGCTAATATCGTTAACAAATTTCGGAACAGCTTTCGGTATGGGATTAATTGTGTTAACCTTTATGTCGAGTTTTGGATATTTTGGTCCGGCAATGTTAGGTTTTCTTGGTGCAATTATCGGAGCTGTAGTTTCGACCCGATTAATGCAACGAATGATACGAAATGAATTTTCAAAAGATGAAGTTTTAGAGATCGAAGATGATTCGTCGAATATTTCGTTTAAATCGAAAGGAGGGACTTTTTTACGATTCTTAAACTCAATACTAGATGGAGGTAAATCGGGAGTTGATTTAGGTTTACAGATTATTCCTGGAGTATTAATTATTAGTACTGCTGTTATGATGGTTACCTTTGGACCTAAGGATGCTAGTTTAGGGTATCAGGGTTTGGCTTACGAAGGAGTTCCTATTTTGCCTAAAATTGCAGGTTGGATTTCGTGGTTGTTCGATGGTTTGTTCGGATTTAAAAATCCCGAATTGGTTGCTTTTCCTATAACATCGCTTGGTGCTGTTGGGGCGGCTTTATCTTTAGTAAAAGCTTTTGTATCGCAGGGTATTATTACCGGAAACGAGATTGCTGTATTTACTGCGATGGGGATGTGTTGGAGTGGATATTTGAGTACACACACAGCTATGTTAGATACATTAAAATTTCGACATCTAACATCAAAAGCTCTATTGTCGCACACTATAGGTGGTATTGTTGCTGGAACAATAGCTCATTATATGTACCTGTTATATCATTTAATTGTATAAAAATAATTTAGCAAACCAGATACTAAGCCTTGCATAATTTGCAGGGCTTTTTTATGTTTCTTTATTCTCATCTTTCTTTTTTCTATCGATAAGTCTACTCTAAAAACAACCTTCATTACATTTAATCTCAATACTTGATACTCATATCTTGATTCTAGATACAAATTTGCAGCAGTGAGAGAATGTTGATTGCCTTAATGCGTATTCTCATCTTTCCTTTTTCCACCGATGAAAAAGGAAACGAAAAAATCTAGGCAGACAAGCTCGCTTACCCATTATCGCCTCACAACCTAAATAAAAAAGAACTAGCTAAAGCTTCGAACAGCTTTTTATTTTTAACGATTGTTTCGTCGAATGGATACCCAAGCTGCGCTTGTTAGTGCCTTCTTTTATAAAACTTTCGTTTTATTTTTAAAAAAACCTCAAGACAACCTTCATTACTTTTAATCTCAATACTTGAGGCTCATATCTTGATCCTAAAATCTCAAAGAACAGAAAGAAAAAATATATTATGTCTTAGTGCCCTGAAACAGAAAATAGAA
>JAKSCO010000188.1 GCA_022360575.1 Bacteroidales bacterium
AATCAAAAACCCTATATTTCGCAGGCCTTGCATACGATTTGCATTGGTGCTATTTTCTTTCGAACTATTTATTGTGAGATATTTATAGTAATTCTAAATTCAGTTGTATGCGCAACGGTATAATCTTTGTTGTGTATTAAAACGAATCTAATTCTTTAATTTAAAACAATAGTTATGAGAGTAAATTTAAAATTACGAAAAAAATCAAGTTCTCAATCAGAAACCGGGAATGCTAAAAATGTAGCTAATTTCAATAAGTTGGTATCCTATTGCATAGCTTATGGCGAAAGCTACAATCCTTCTAACACAAGTATAGGTATCGAAGCCTTAAAAGCTCAACAAATCGAGTCTAAAAAAGCTCTTAATATAGTAAACGAAACCTTACCTGTATACAATAGTGCAATAGCTGCTCGCGAAGTTGTTTTTAAACCTATGGGTAAATTAATTACCCGTGTCATCAACTCTCTTAAAGCTGCCAGCCCCAATTCCGAAATAACTAAAAGAGTATTAAGTTTGGTGCGTAAGCTTCGGGGGCTGAGAATATCAGCAAAACTTACCGACGAAGAAAAACAAGAACTTATAGCACAAGGCAAAGAAGTAAACGAAATATCATCTTCGCAGTTAAGTTTCGATAATCGCATTAACAACTTCGATAAATTTATCAATTTACTTGCTGCTATCCCCGAATACAAGCCTAACGAACCCGAGTTGCAAACAGCCGCACTAACCACACTGCTCGAAAGTTTAAGAGTAAAAAACGAAGCAGTAGTTCAGACATCAATTCAGTTAAGCAATGCTCGTATTGCCCGCAACGATATCCTTTACAAACCCAATACAGGAATTATCGATACAGCCCTCAACGTAAAAGCATACGTAAAATCACTTTACGGAGCTTCAAGTCCACAATACCATCAACTAACTGCTTTATATTTTAAACGTCAATAAATCTAAATTCTCCTAATAAAACACTAAAGAGCTTCGGCTCTTTTTTTATTTTGCCATATTTCAAATAACTATAATAATTTCACAAAGCTTTATTTATTTAAATTCTGCAAATATTTTCTTTGAAAAATTATTATGGTAATAAATACCATTAAAAAAATATTGGTATAGCTTAAAAAACCTGCAAGTTTGAAAGAATTATTTTCTAGATAATTATATAAATTGACTATTATACTTAAGATACATGCAATAGAATAAATAAATAAACTTATATCTAATGCTCTTGTGGATATTTCTTTATTCAGATCTATTTTTATCCTTAATAATCCATAAACACAAAAAGAATATGCCAATGTAACAAAATGAAATAATATCTCTGTTTTTATCAAATCTAAAAAAAAGAAGGTAACTCCACATATTAAATGAAGAACTCCAATTGTAATAAAATATTTAAATAAAAAGACTTTTTTCATAATTATTAAAATGTTTAAATTAAAAAAATAGGAAGTAGAGAAATTAAATTAATGAAAATATGTAAACAAACAGCATATATAAATCCATTATTCATTCTTAAATACGACAACAATAATCCCATAATAAGCTGCGGAATAACAATAATAGGAGCGAGAATAAACATCCATAATTTAAATCCATCAAAATTGACCATATGCATTAATGCAAATAGGCTAATCGAAATATAAAATACATATTTAAACTTAATTTATTCAGAAAAATATATATGCTCCAAATAAGAGTAATAGTTACCAGAAATATAACCCAAGAATAGTTTTGCATATATAGGCAATAAGATGTTAATGCTAAGATTGTAACAAAAAAAATCACAACATTAAGTTTCGTTACTTTTAATAAGATTCTAAAAATTACCTCTTCGTAGATTGGTGCTATTAGTATTGGAACAAAGATTAGCTCAGGAGGAAAGCCTCCTAACTTATGTTTTAAGCCCAATAATTTTATTATACTAGAACTAGGCGCATTTAATATAACGATCAATAAAATGCTTTTTACAGCAAACGTCATAAATTCTACAAACGAAATTTTTTGAAGAGATTTTATTCTGGGTCTTTTACTGTAATTAATAATTTCAATTAACATAATTGGGTTAAAAATATCAAGTGAATAAGGTTTAATACTTCATATAAAATTCAAACAATAATTACTTCTTAATTAGAGTATATGCTTCTCTTAAAATATCTATAATAATATAAACAAATGCTAATAAAAATTAAGGTGAAAAGGACATATAATAAATCAAAACCAAGTATGTTTCTGTAAATTAGATACAATTTAATGAATGCCTGAAAAGGGGCATTCACAATTATATTATTTTTATATAACCCTTGTAATAGATTACTTATTGCAACAATAAATGTTGATATTATCATTCCTCTGATAAACAAGAACCCAACAATACTAATGACGGTTTTAATATTATTTCTAGAAAATGACCAATTTCGAATATTAAAAGTATTATTAATTGAAGAAATATAGCTCTTTATACTAAACGGATTTCTTTTGTAAAACTTGTATAAAGATATAACGACAACTGCTGAGATTATATTAATAATTATTAATCCTACCCATCCTTTATCATAATATTTCACAATCCAATTTGACTCACAATTCAAATCGGGCGTAGTAAAGTAAGTAGTAGAAAAATCACTCAAAATTGCAATTATATATATTATTATTAGCCTATTCTTTTTCATTTTTATATGCTGTTCCTTTTTAGTTTTTATAAGAATAATTAGGTCTAATCAATCTGGTTGTGAGTTTCATCTTTTTTTTAGAAAACTTTAGTTATATAGTTTATCTAAAATAGAGTGAATCTTATTTTTTCTTAACTCTAGCATTATTGAATTGTAATATATCTGAATAATAATTGATACAACTACAATTGCATATATTATAACACTATTTTCTGATCTACTTTCATATACCACAATACAAAAGAAAATTAGAGAGGCAAGAAGCAAATAATGATTAAAATTGAATTTCTTTGATATTTCATACGAATCATTGAAACACCTTACTTTAAGATACCCATAATAATTTTTTAATAAAATAGAGTCTTCTTGATCAACTATTTTATAATTATAAGGTTTTAATGTTTTTAAGATCTTCTCTTTCATAATCTGATTTTATATACTCCCTCTTTATTTTTAACAAAAAAAATAATTGTAAAGAACTATAGATAAATTATACAACGAGTGAATTAAAAGTGCCATTATAAAAGCATTTTCTCTTCTGTATATGCCAAAATAATAAGCCAAGGCTAGTATAAATCCTCCCAAAAAAGCAAAAATAACATAACTTAAACTATATGTATGACTTAATGCAAATGCCATAGAAGAGATCAATAATGCCAAACAAATATTCTTTTTGGGTCTTTTAATTATCTTTCGAATTACTTCGATTATAAGAACCTGAAACACGAGTGTTTCAACAACAGGACCCAAAAATACATAAAATAGAATATCGTTTAGTAGACCTTCTATTACCATTGGCTTTTCTATTTCTGGTTCTGGCAAAAAAGTAGTTATAGCCCCCAGCAATACCGAGAAACCAAATAAGATTAGAACAAACTTATATGTCCTAACTTTAAGCAAGTAAC
>JAKSCO010000249.1 GCA_022360575.1 Bacteroidales bacterium
AATCAAGAAAGCGATACATATTTACCCTATGGAGAGTTTAATGGACAAAAAAGCGATACAATAAATGGTATACGCTATGTTTATGATAATAACAATGGCTATTGTGAAATAAAAGAGTTTGGGTATCAGCTTTCGGATAGAAATATGTGTATGACATTTTCTCCTGCCTTGCCAGATTTTGTTTCATTAAAAGATGGAGCTACAACAGAAGGGAAATTTTATATTGATGTAAATTCAAATCAATGTGTAGTTGGTGGTTCATACAGTATTGAACGTGTAAATAACAAAATCACTTTCCGAATGAATCCTGAAAAAGGATGGCAACCAATGCCAGGAAAATCGTGGGTATCATTCTACGATTATGAAGCCAGTTTTGATATTTCTGAAAAAACATCTTACCATCTTCAATCTGCTTGGAATATTAACAAATAAATAAATTTAAAAAGGATATAAATTATATGGATAGTATTAACCTGAGTTCGAATTTAAATTTAAAGTAAGGGAAAAAGGAGTTTATGGAATCCGTTGCATTCACGATTTAAATAGCAATGAAAAACTGGAAAGAAATTTCCTTTTGGATTCTGTGATATTTCTTTTATAGCAAACTCAAATAAGTTTATAATAATAAAAATGGAGGAATAAAAAATGGACTTTTTACCACAATTTTCAATATCAATCACTAATGCATTTTGGTTTTCAATGCTTTTCTGGATAAGTAATCTGATTATTCTAAGAATTTACCCGACACATTATAAAGATAGGGTACTAAAGATGCCAAAATTAAAAGGAATTTTTCAAAGAGTGATGAGCACATTCAACTTTTTTATATTCCAAGGCTTATTAATTGTTGTAGTGTTTATGCCATTACAATTTGATACTTCTTATTTTGTTTTGGGCTTAGTGCTTTTTGTCATTTCATTTGTTACCTACATAATTTCATTAGTCAATTATGCAACTTCAAATCCTAACCAACCGGTCACAAAAGGGATTTATCGATTTAGCCGTAATCCACAGCAGATAACAACAATATTTATGTGGATTGGAGTAGGTACATTGACAAATTGTATCTTTATAATTGGAATCTGCGTAATTCAGTTATTTACAGTATATCCTACATTTAAAGCACAAGAACAGTTTTGTATTGACAGATACGGCAATGACTATATTGATTATATGAAAAATACACCAAGATATTTTCTGTTTTTATAGTATTTTTGCTTAGCCTGAAACTAAGCACGAAAGCACAACATCTAACCTTCCATCTATCGTACCCCACCCAACCCCAAAGCCCTATTAACGGAACAGAAGCCAGAAGTGATTATAGGGATTCTTTAATCTGGTTGGTTTTATTACTATAAATGTAGTACTTTTAGGAGGTTTTCTTAGGGGGGCTAACAAATCTTTAATTACGGATGAAAATATTAAGCATGAATGCAACAAAATATCTGAAGGATGTGAGCCTTGAACAAAGAAGATACATTTACACAGCCAAATTAAGCGTGTATATGTAATATATAAT
>JAKSCO010000001.1 GCA_022360575.1 Bacteroidales bacterium
ACACTTGCTAAGATAATTGAGGAGCATGGTAGAACAATACGTTTCAGTCCTGACGAATGGATAAAAAAGATAATTTGGAATGAAAATGATGAAAAACAACTCCAAGTTATGCGTGGTCCTATAGAGGACATTCAGCTTCAGTTAACCTATAAATTGCTAAAGGCAGGCCTTGATGTTATACTTGAAAACGGTTTTTGGACAACCGATGAACGTATGAAATATCTCAATACTTTAAAACCGACTGGTGCACGTATTAACCTCTATTATCTTAATATCCCTTATGATGTGCTAATCAAACGAATAAATGAACGTAATTCTAGACTTACTGATTCAGATTTGTTTATTGATGAAAAGGAATTATCTGAATGGAGTAAGATATTTGAAGCTCCATCTATAAAAGAAATCAAACTATATGATGATTATAGAGAATATTCACACTAATGTTTAAGGCAGTTTTAATTAAGAGGAGGAGAGTTATTGAATAAATTTAGTGCTAAAAGGGTTATTGCATCATTCTTATTTACTGTAGGTTTTTCATTAGGTATCTTTGTTATTTTCCTAATTCTAAGTGGAAAGGCTTTCTTAACACCTAAAGGAACTATAATACTATCTTTATGTGTTTGCATACCTATTGCAGTTGCATCATCGATGCTTATATCAACATATAAGGAGGATGAAATAAAATTAAGGTCAGTCAAGTATTGTTTATCAATAATACTAGCATACTATAGTTTTGTACTTATTGGTTTGTTATTTAGAAATGGCCATAGACAAACTGTATTAGTTAATCTGGATGAATTAGGTGTGGAACTTAGCCTAAGATCTAATTTTATACCATTCAAGACCATATTCAATTATATTAATTCATTTATGAAAGGGCATATTAATACGGATATAGTTGTTACAAATCTAATAGGTAACTTAGTTGTTTTTATGCCTATGGGAATACTATTGCCAAGTCTATTTAAAAAACTAAGAAGATTTATTCCCTTTGTTTTGGTAATGGTAAGTATGGTAGCAATTATTGAATTATTGCAATTATTATTATCAGCAGGTAGCTGTGATATTGATGATTTGATACTTAATGTTTTAGGAGCAATAATGTGCTTTGGAGTTTTTAAACTTAAACAGGTTCAAAAATCATTTACCGAGATCTATATATTAGCTCCTGAAAACGAATAATCTAATTTACAATATACGGAACTAAGTATATCTAAAATTAGTCTAACTAATGATTATAGCTAGTCTAATGAATGGAGATATATACTAATGAATAAAAAAAAGA
>JAKSCO010000327.1 GCA_022360575.1 Bacteroidales bacterium
AACTCAATATTCGCAAAAAAGATGGCATTTGAGCTTCGGTTGAGCTCAATATTTGCAAAAAAGATGTCATTTGAGCTTCGATTGAGCTCAATATTTGCAAAAAAGATGCGATTTGAGCTTCCGTTGAGCTCAATATTCGTAAAAAAGATGCGATTTGAGCTTCCATTGAGCTCAATATTCGTAAAAAAGATGTCATTTGAGCTTCGATTGAGCTCAATATTTGCAAAAAAGATGCGATTTGAGCTTCCGTTGAGCTCAATATTCGTAAAAAAGATGTCATTTGAGCTTCGATTGAACTCAATATTCGTAAAAAGATGACATTTGAGCTTCGGTTGAGCTCAATATTTGCAAAAAGATGTCATTTGAGCTTCCGTTGAGCTCAATATTTGTAAAAAATTAAGATTTGAAACGATATCTATATTGTTTCTTGATTATCTTACAGTAAAATCATTAATACTGTAATGTTATTTAGTTAAATATCGTAACAAAACTTGAAGTTTGAGTTTTTTTGCATCCTAATTGTATAACAATTCAACCATACACATAACACATTATAACAATTATTTTAAAAATAGAATTAACCTTTTGTTAATCTGAAATTAAACTGATATTCCGATAGTTATTCGAAATTAGACAGAACTTTAAATTTTCACTTAATATTTATACTAAAATGAAAACAAAAACTCTATTTTATTTAATCTACTTATTTTTAGTAGTAGGTTTAATTTCTTGTTCGGAAAACGATGAAGATTACAAAAACGAAGAACAACCAATTACTGAAAGTCCTGATGGATTCGAACCCGAGGGTCAAAGCTGTGGCGAAATTATCCCCGAAGATAAATTGATCCAAGTTTCACATCAATTATACGAAAAGCTTGCAGGAAAAAAGCTAAAGTATAATGCAGCTACACATAAAGGGGTTACTTATATATGTGCAAAAAAGCTGGGGCTATCAGAAAAACGAGCAATCATAATGCGAGATGCATCTATTATGCCCGATGTTTATCAGACAGGTATTGCCAATGGATTTAATCAGCAATGGTCTCATGCATTTATGCTTAAAAAAACAATTTTTGGTGCAAGTTGGATATGGGGCGATGCAGATGATGATTTTCATGATAATCTAGACGGAGATTCGGGCGAAAGCGAAAGCCCCGAAGGATATAACAAAAAATGGGCTGGATATTATTACAGCAAAGGCAACCAAGACCTTGGGGACTGGTATGTTGGTTATGCTTGTCATTTTATGGAGGACATAGGCTTTGTATTACACACCTCGTTTCCTAATATCCCTATGGGTATTTATCACTTTAGGTTCGAAGATTGGATGGATAACAACTGGAGCAAAGGACATTGTTTTGTTAACGATGCTTTAGCTGTTTCGCCCAACGATTACTATAAATTTAACGACCCCAAAAAAGCAATTAAGTTAGCAGCAAAATCATCGAATTGGTATTATAGCAGCTATGGCAAACAAGCTTGGTTAGCTTATAAAAGTTCTAATTATCCGAAAAAAGCCGGAACTGGAAATCAAGAGCTAGTTAAGTATACAAGGAAAATGATTTCGGAAACAACAAAATGGACTGGTGGCGGCATTAAATATGCCTTAGATAAATACCAGCAATGGTAATAAATAGTTTTTTAGACAAAAAAAGAGGGAAATATCCCTCTTCTTATTTGTTCTAATTATGAATATCAAAAGAGCATCAAAATAAAAATACACACAAACCTTTTTTAAACTAACAAAAACGCAGGTTTAATAAGGGTTTCAGAAAAAAACACTACATTTGACTTTCTAATTACTTTTGTATTGTAATAAGAAAAGTTTCACGCATTAATTGAATAAGAAAAACACCCGTTGGACAATTGTATTCAGAGTTATAGGATATTCTATGTCTATACGCAAAAAAATTGAATGCTAAATATGAAAAAAACAGGGATAATATTAAGTTTAGTTTTAGGATTAACATCGTGTATACAAACAAAATATTTTGTGAAATCGGAAAAGGATTTATCTCTAATTAATTGGGAATGTAATATTTTAAACTTCCTTCCTATAAAAAATTCTGATTTAGAAAATTCACCTGTTTTAAAAACAAGCTATGATTTAATTGTTTCAAAGCAATACTCAAAGCTAAATGAGTACCTCTCTTCAATTCAAACTAAAAACTCAGAGTTTTATTTATGCAAAACCTTATACTACATATCAAAAACAAAATATAACGAAGCTTTTATAAACTTGAAAAAGATAGATGAAACAAGTTATTCATTAATCAGAGATTTATTGTTTGTAGATTTAAACTATGAATTAGAAAAACAATATAATTCGGAAAACTACAACAAACACCTTCAAGACTATCAGAAGATCATTGATAAATATCCCGATAATGAATACCTGAAAAAAATTATTGCATTACGAGTAAGATATATTAGATACAATTATTAACAATTATTATTATTATGAAGAAACTTTTATTAATTCTAATTCCTATATTTTTAATTTCATGTTCAGAGTCTAAATTGCTTTTAAAAAGTTTAAATCAATTCCAAGCTCCATTAAACTATGTGCACGACAGTAAAATTATCAATCACGATAAATCTGCAAAGCTAGCTATTAAGCAAACAAATTTCCAGTCTCTTAATACATTAACCTCAGTTTCAAAAATTAATCATAAATTATTTCCATTTATAATATATAACTACGAAGAAATAAATTTAGCTGTTAAACTTGGACAAAGCTCCCTTCAAGAAAACTATCCAGATTTTTTTAAAAACGCTTTTGCTACAGAAAGCGAAAGAACAGGTTGCTATTTATTATCCGATAATATTAACGAATCGGATTATTCTCTAGAAATTACATGCGACACATGTAAAGTTGAATCAAAATATCAACGTAACTGTACGGTTGTATTTCTACTCTTTGCTTACTCTATGAGTTTTCAGGAAATAGGATTCCCTGCCGAAACAAACTTATTGCTAAACGTAAAGCTTAATAAAGGAGATAATTTAGTTTTCGAAAAGAAATACCAAGTTTATACAGCTCAGCCTTTTTTAAATGTACAAAGACGAAATCAAGTTAAACTACGAGCTGATTTTGTAACCAATATGGCAGAATCACTATCACTTAGTACAAAAAATGGGATCGAACAGATGATAGCAGATATTAATAATGCTATTAAGAAAAATAGTGCTAATTGAGTACTTGGAAAATAAATAATTTCGCCTATCTCTTTGGAACTGAAATTTCAAAAAGACAAATTAATGCAAAACCAAATTAAACGATATAAGGTACAAAATCCGGTTCTGAAAAATTATATTAAATTTTTCTGGGAGCTATGTATTGATCACACAAAGATTAATCACAAGCTACTTCCACAAAGAAATATTAATATTCGGTTTAATCTAAGTGATACACCTCATCGTGTTTTTCAAAACAACCAGACAAGTACTCTTGAAGATGTATATTTCTGTGGATTGCAAAATAAATTTACAAATGCCTATTTGAGGTTCGAAGGGAAGATTAATGTTATTGGTATTTGTTTTTACCCTGATGGATTGTTCCCTTTTTTAAAAATACCTCTTTCCGAATTCAGAAATCAAATATTAGGAGCTAATGAAATTGGTTTTAAAAGAGCAGAAAAAATTATTAGCAGACTAAGACAAACAAATAACACTTTTGAAAGATTAATGATTTTAGAAAATGAATTAATGTCATTACTAGATAATTCTTTTCTGCTCCCTAATGATTTTCGATTCATTTTCAAATCTATTAATCAGGTTTATTCTTTGCCTATAATTGAACATTGTAAACAAAACAATACCAGTTTGCGTCAACTAGAACGTAAGTACAATAAATATGTCGGAGTGCCAGCTAATACATATCGAACCTTAAACCGATTTCATAAAAGTTTAAATCAATTAATAAGCTCAGAATATTCTAAATTAGCAGATTTAGCTTACATTAATGAGTACTTTGATCAAATGCATTTTATCAAAGATTTTAAACGCTTTACAGGAGAGACTCCCAAAAAATTTATCGACAAAAAAAACTCCATCCTCGAAATAGGTAAGTTAACATAACCGTCGTTTTTGTACTATTTTGGTTTTTCTTTAAAATATAGCTTTGCCACTACTTTTAATTTAACAAGAATTATTATGAAAATACAGTCGCTTAAATTAGTTTATTTTTCGCCAACCGGAACAACCGAAAAGTTTGTAAATAGTATAGCAAAGGGAATTAAAATAAATACAAAAAGTTGTTATAATTTAACAAATCCTAAACAAAGAGATACTGAAATAATTGCTAAAGAAAATGAACTTCTTATTGTTGCCACACCTGTTTATATGGGAAGAGTTCCGGCTATTATCAAAGAGTGCTTAACCAATATAAAGGCAAACAAAACCCCTGTGGTTTTTACTGCTGTATACGGAAACAGAACCTATGGAAATGCTTTATTAGAACTTAAAGATATTCTTGTCGAAGCAGGATGTATTCCTTTAGCAGGAGCTACATTTATAGGAGAACATTCTTTTTCTAGTTCGGAACTACCAATAGCTAAATCGCGCCCCACTATTAACGATTTGAGACATGCAGAAAATTTCGGAAAAAAAATAATAACAAAGCTTAATGCCATTCAGTCAACCAAAGATATTTCAAAAATAAATATCCCCGGAAATACCCCTTATGGAGGAATCACTAAATTATGGAGTGTAGATTTTATTGCCATAAGTGATAAATGCAAAAACCATGGTCTTTGTGCTGAGGTATGTCCAACTGGTGCCATTAATTTTGAAAATACCCGATTAATCGATATAGAAAAATGCATCAGTTGTTGTGCTTGTATTAAAAATTGCCCCGAAAATGCACGAACAATAAAAAAAGGAAAGGTTAAGGATGCAGCAATCCGCCTTAATAGCTTATTTAAAGAGCCCAAAAATCTAGAACTATTTATTGAATAATTACAACAACCGCTAAGCAATCAGCTTAGCGGAAAACCTAGACAAAGTTGGGGTAAATTAAATAGATTTTCTCTTGTTGACCAAACAACATAGCTAAGGGAAAAAGAAATATTTTTATCCCTCGTTTTAATATTCTTTTGCTATATACCCTTTAAATATCGACGATATACATTATCGCATTTCTACTCAACAAAATTATCATTATCAAACATATAATTTTCATACATCTTATTACGTATAATATATATACACACTTTATTCAAACATAAAAAAGATAAGATATGACTGATAAATTAACACTCCAAGAAAAGATAGCATATCGCTTTATATTTAATGAAAAAAGAGTTTACAAGAACTGGTAT
>JAKSCO010000335.1 GCA_022360575.1 Bacteroidales bacterium
CGAACAAATGCTTTGCTTTATAACTTCAGTATTATATGTTTTTATCCAATTACCATGATACATGAGCCCTTCGACAAATCTTGGTTTTACCATCTTCCCGTTATTTGCTATTGCATTATACAAAGTAAGTATTTGCAATGCTGTTAACTCAACTTCGTAACCAATAGCCATCTGAGGTAATGAAATTTCAGACCACAATGGTTTTCCTGAAGCCGACATTTTGCCCGGGTAGTTTATATCAGGCTTTGCTTCGCCTGTAATTGGAACTTCTAAACGGTTATTAAGATTAAGTTCGTACAGACGGTTTATAAACTTTTTTTCTTTCCCTTTGTAATTTTCTATCACTAACTTTGAAATTCCGACATTAGACGAAACCTCAAAAACTTTTTGGACACTTATTTTTCCATGTCCTCCTCTTTTAGTATCTACAATTTTTTTATCATAATACTTATATATACCATTTCCTGTATCGACAGAATCTTCGAGAGCAACATATCCATCTTCTAAAAGAGCAATTATTGAGGCTAGTTTGAATGTTGATCCGGGGGAGCTTCTTCTTCCAACTGCATAATTAAAGCGTTCTTTATATTTCCCTCTAGAGTCTCTTTTTAAATTTACGATGGCTTTAATCTTTCCTGTAGCAACTTCCATAAGAACTGCAGTACCATAAGCAGCTTCTTGTCTTTCTAATTGTTTACGCAAGGCACTTTCAGCTACATCTTGTATATTTATATCAATAGTAGTAACAACATCGAGTCCATCTTTAGGTTCTATTTCATTACCATCATGAACAGGCATCCAAATATTTCCACTAATTTTCTGCATTAATCGAACACCAGCAATTCCTTTTAACTCGTTATTAAAAGCCCTTTCCAATCCCACATTGTTATTCCGAACATAACCAATGGTTCGAGAAGCTAAACTTGCATGAGGTTTTATTCTTACATTTTTTTGTAATACAATTAATCCACCTTTATATTGACCTAATCGAAAAATAGGAAATGTCTTTAACTTTTTAAGTTGATTGTAATCAACCCTGCGCTTTATTAAATAAAATCGATCTCCATTTTTCCGAGCATTCATAATCTGTTTCTTATACACTTTGGCTGATTTATCACGAAACAGAATAGATAAGCCTAAAGCTAATGAGTCTATTTTTGAATTAAAAACCTTAGATTTCATTCCAGTGCTTCGAGTATCCATCCTTATCTCATAGTAAGGAATAGAACTGGCAAGCATTCGTCCATCAGCAGCAAGAATATCTCCTCTATTAGGAGCTATTTTGACATTTTTAAGTTTAAGTGTTTTTGTATCTTCATCAGAAGTAACTTCTGTTATTTGCAAGTAAACAATTTGAGCAATTATAAAAAAAGCAAAAACAAGCATGAATATATATATCACACCAACTCTCCATACTATTTGCTTTTTTAATGCCATACTTTATTCTTCAATTATAATTTTCCGAGGAGGTTCTACTGAATCCTCCAATTTCAGTCCTTTTGTTTTAACCAACTTCGACACTTCTGATTGTTTGCTTATAAACATTAATTGAGAAGCTGTTGTAATCGATTCTGAACGTAAATCCGAAATTTCTTTTTCTAGTTTTATATTTTTCCTTACTATTTTTTCTGCATGATATCTATTCGCTATATATACAAATGCAAGAAATACAAGAAACACAAGATAAGACAACTGTCTATAAATAAAATCGGTTGTTAACAACGACCCATCTAAAAAATCTTTTATCGAAACCGATTTTGATTCTTTTTTTTCGGGTTTTTCGTCAACAAACTCTACATTATCTTTTTTTCTGCCTAACATTTCACTGCAATTCTTAATTTTGCACTTCTTGATCTATTATTAATTTTTATTTCTTCATCCGAAGGAATAATAACTTTTTTATTTACTGATTTAAATGGAGCTATGATATTTCCATAAAAATCTTTCTCTATTTTGCTTTCAAAGCTCCCAGTCTTTATAAAGTTTTTCACAATTCTGTCTTCTAACGAATGGTAGGTTATGACAACTAACCTTCCTCCTGGCTTTATTACATCAGCAGCCTGAAGCAACATACTTTTCAGAAAATCTATTTCTCTATTTACCTCTATTCTTAATGCCTGAAAAACTTTTGCTAAAAATTTATGTTCTGAATATTTCGGAAGATATGGAGCTAGAATATCCGTAAATTCTTTTATTGTTGATATGTTTTTATCTACCCGAGCAGCAACAATTGCTTTTGCTAATTTCCTACTACTCTTCAACTCACCATACTCCCACAACATTTTAGCTAACTTTTCTTCGGGATATTCATTTACTATATCCTTTGCCGAAAGTTTTGCTTTTTTGTTCATTCTCATATCAAGCACACCATCAAACCGAAAAGAAAATCCTCTTTCCGGATCATCAAAATGATGCGACGATACACCTAAATCGGCCAACAAACCATCAACTTTATCAATTTCGTGATATCGCAAAAAATTCTTCAGAAATCGAAAATTATGATTCACAAAAATAAAGCGTTCATCGTTTATCAAATTAGGCAAAGCATCATCATCCTGATCAAATGCAACTAACCTACCTGTTTTTAGATATTTAATGATTTCATTCGAATGCCCTCCTCCTCCAAAAGTTACATCCACATAAGTCCCATCAGGTTTTAATTGCAAACCCTCAACACTTTCATTAAGCAATACTGGCACATGATATTCCATTACTAATCAATTTCCGGATTTAAAGTTTCACCCATAATTTTCTCTGCCAAACGAGCAAAATCTTCATTCATCTGTTCGTCTGACTCATACAAATCTTTAGACCAAATTTCAATTTTACCATCTTGACCCGCAAGAATCGCTTCTTTAAATATCTTAACCAACTCAAGCAATCGCTTAGGAATAAGCAACCTATTATTACCATCAAGAATCAATTCAGCCGATCCTCTATAAAAATTTCGAAGAAACTTATTATGTTCTTTATTGTAAGGATTTATTTTACTCCGAATTATTGCATTTTGTCTCTCCCACTCTTCGATAGGAAACAAAACCAAACATGACTCAAATATATCCTTCTTTATAACAAAACGCTCGCCAGAAACAGAATTCATTTGTTTCTTCAATGAAGAAGGAAATGTTATTCTTCCCTTATCATCAACTTTACAATTATATTCACCAACAAACGTCATGATAAATTATACTTATCTCTTTAATCTGTAAAATTATACAAAATTTTACCACTTTACACCACATCTCTCCATTTTTTACCACTTTGTTAATAACTTTCGCCATTCCCAAAAAAAACGCCCTATTGTTTTGAAATAAAATATCATATACAAAAAACATATTGATAAAAAATCCAAAAGAGGAATTCGAATTTTATTTTATTTTTGCCAAATCAATATTTGAAAACTATGGATAAAATAAACATCAGAGAAATATTTCGAAAAAAGAACCCTAAGTTAGCAAAACTAATACCTCGTTTTGTTTATAAATATCTTGAACGCATTGTTCATCAAGAAGAAATCAACGGCTTTATTCCTATTTTAAAAGATCAACATGGTCTTGATTTTATAAAAACTACTATTGATCTCTTTAAAGTTAACATTCAGATTGAAGGAGCTGATAATATTCCAGATAACGGTCGAAATATTTTTGTAGCAAACCACCCCCTAGGAGGATTAGATGGAATTGCTTTTGCTCACATTGTAGGAAAAAAACATTCTGAAATAAAATTTTTAGTCAACGATATTTTGATGAACTTAGAAAATCTAAACACAATTTTTATTCCTGTCAATAAACACGGAAAGCAGTCTATTGCATATGTAAAAAAAATAGAAACTATATACGAATCAGATTTTCAGGTATTAAATTTCCCTGCCGGGCTATGCTCTCGAAGAATCAATAACAAAATTATAGATCTCGAATGGAAAAAAAGCTTTATAACAAAAGCCATCCAACACAAAAGAGATATAATCCCCGCACACATAAGTGGCAAAAACTCTAACTTTTTCTATAAACTATCAAATATTCGTAAAAAATTAGGAATAAAAGCAAATTTAGAAATGCTTTATTTGGTTGACGAAATGTTTAAACAAAAAAACAAATGCATAACAATAACATTCGGAAAACCTATTCCCTATTCTACTTTCAACAAAACCCATCACCCAAAAGATTGGGCCGCCAGAGTACGAAAACACATTTACACCTTAAAAGAAAATCCTTTTTCATTGTTTACTTAGTTCTCTGCTAAAAATATCCTTAAATTTACAACCCAATTCAAACAATAAATTTATAAAACAAACAATACTGAATTAATGTTACTTTAAATACAAAGACTTAATATAGATAACATTAAAACACAAATTTTAAGCACCTAACAAACGACAAGATTTAATGAAAGAAGTTGGAGAAACTGTAGATAAAACAAATATCATAAAAGAACTAACCCACAAAAGGTTTTTACGAAAAACAAACAATGGAGGAAACGAATTATACATTGTAAACCACCACAATTCGCCCAATACCGTGCGCGAAATAGGTAGATTAAGGGAACTTACTTTCAGAAACGCAGGTGGAGGTACTGGAAACGAATTTGATATCGACAAATACGACACTCAAGAAAACGCCTACGAACAATTAATAACATGGAATCCTGACGAACAAGAGATCATTGGAGGCTATCGTTTTCATGTATGCAACAACAATAGCATTCCCGAAAATCTAGCAACATCAAAATTATTTACATTTTCAGAAGATTTTAACAAAACTTACCTGCCTTATATGATAGAGTTAGGCCGTTCATTTATTCAGCCTAAATACCAATCGCGAACAACAGGAAAGAAAGCTCTTTTTGCTCTAGATAATCTTTGGGATGGACTCGGAGCTTTAGTTGTTGAGAACCCACAAACAAAACATTTTTTCGGAAAGGTAACAATGTATCCTCACTACAACATCGAAGCAAGAAACTTAATATTGTATTTCCTAACTACCCAATTTCCTGATAAGGAAAAAATGGTAACTCCTAAAAACCCTTTAAACTTAACTTTTGATGAAAACAAAATGAAAGATTTATTTTGTGCCAATTCATACAAAGAAAATTATAAAATACTTCAAAAAGAAGTACGAACTTTCGGGTTAAATATCCCCCCGCTAATTAATGCTTACATGAACTTGTCTCCATCTATGAAATTTTTCGGAACAGCAATAAACTCAACTTTTGGAGACGTAGAAGAGTCAGGCATTATAATCACAATCAATGATATTTTCCCAGCAAAAAAAGAAAGACACATAGAAACATATATTACACAAAAACAATAAAATCAATTTAAAAAGATAAATTCCACACAACAACAAAAGACTGTATACGTAACAGTCTTTTGTTATTTTGATACAGAATTACTCCAATCTCAAATACCCCCATTAAAAATATCTCAATTCACTACCAAAAAAAATCTGTTTACCATAAAAATAAGTTTATCGAAGACTTAAGCAACTATACCTACCACAAAAACACCCTCACAAACACTTGCGAAACTTTACTTCCTACAAGAAAAACTCTATTTACTTAAAAAAATACCCCTACTAACATTTACAAAACCTTATTTAAGGGTAAAAATTGAAAATAACTTAGAGGAAATCTCTCACGACTTATAGTTTTCTATTATATCAATCTTTTTTCCTTCGCCAACAACCCTTTATCCAAAATAACTATCCGGAAACTTATAACGAACACTAAAAATTGAAAACAATCACCAAAATTCGAACATTTACCACAAAAAGTCAGAAATAACCTGGTTGATTTCAATTCTGAGTAGTAAAATTCAATTCCGAAGTGGTTAGTTTTGATTTTCGATGGGAAACCTCCTATTTTCGGGCTTTTTTAAAATATAATTATTTTCAGACTTTAATTTTTCTACGATTCAGATATCAACCAACTATCATTACAAATGAGAATTAGTTAAATATATCAAAAGAAGCTCCTAAATTGAATCTTACTTGATACATCTTATAATTTATACTTTCAAATTCTCTTTCGAAAACACTTTTAAAACCAACACTCAACTTAGACCATAAACTTAAACGAGAATTTATATCATAACAATATCCAATCAGAATACCAAAATCATACTTATCGATACTACTATTAAAATTATATGGTAGTATTAGTTCAGGCCCAGGTAATATAGCATTATCCGTAATCTCCTTATCTGTAGAATAAATCCCATTAATTCCTTCTGTTTCAAACCTCCCTTTTAGTATATCACTATAATACAAACCAAAAGACAACCATTGTTTTTGCTTTAATTTGTAGAATAATAAAAAAGGGAATTCTATCATTTTTAACTCAACATAGGTTTTTGTTTTCCCTGTAAAATACTGTGGAGTTCCATCATCATAATAAAAAGGCTGACTAACAACATTTGCTTTTGCCAAAAAAGTAACAGAATGATAATTAATCTCAAAAACAAACCTCCATCTTTCGTTTAGTTCGTATCTTGCACCAATGCCCACATTAGGAGAAAGCTTAAATCTACCCTCGGCTCCATTAGGAATATCTGATACAGGGAAAGGTATTGTTCCTCCAACACCAACAGCTAAATTAGGATAAAGATTAAATCTGGGATTTTGCGAAAAACTCACAACCGAGACAAATAACAATACACTTACAAACTTTAATCTATTCATATAGAAACTTAAAATAATCTACTATCAAGGTACTATTAACTGCACCTTGCCAAAAATCGCCATATCTACTAGACGAAAAAACAACCGTTACATGAGTTGGTTTAGTTTCAGAAACATAACTAAATTCAACAATCTCTTCGGTCAAATTATTTGCAGTTGAAGCAGAAAACAACTCGGCACGAGCAACCTCTACAACCGGAGATTTATCTCTATTCTCTAATATTGCATAAATAGCACACTGATCTTCGCCTTCAATTCCATTTTCAGTAAAACCTCCAAAAATATTGTTAACATCTCGTAGTTTGGCTTTTTTCAACCATCTCCCTGAAGTATACTTATATTTCACTTTGAACGACACAGGCGAATAAATAAATGGAGTACCAAACAAAACCGCTGCTTGAGGGTTCGTTGGATTAGATATCGCTCCTGATAAATTAAAAACTCCTGTAAATAATGTTGCTGCTGTAATTGGCAATACTCTCACCGAATCTGTACGCAATTGAACCATAGTATTACTACCGTCAGTTATTGGCTGAGTTCCATAGCTACTATAAGTACTAGTCCCCATATTTGCAGTACTCCAAACAGATTCAACAAAAGAACTCCCAATCTCTTTATAATAACGCCCATTTAAACCTTGATTATTAAACCACATTGAAAAATTAGAATTCTGCAACTGCTTATGAATTAAGAAAACATACCAAGTCTTCATATCCCCATTTTCTGCTTCAATATCAAAAGAAACAACCTGATTAGGATTTTCAAACACCAACTCGCTTGGAGAATCTAATAATACTTTTGCCTTTGACGAAATTATCGGACTTACTTTCAATTTAATTGGAAATGTTTCTTCAAATAAATTATTCTCAAAATAAAGACAAACATGCGCTAACTCTTTATCAAGTTTCGTTTTAACAAATGAAATATCTTTATTTGAAATAGAATTAACTTTAAAGTCTGTAAGTTCTGCATTATTTGATTTATCTTTACTACAAGACATTATCAATAATATAAAACTTATAAACACCACTTGAAAAACACCTTGATTTATTATACCCATAATAATTCTCGATACAAAGTACTTAAAAGTCATTTTTTTCATCATTCAGGATATTATACTATTACAATCTCATATAAAAATAGGGATTTTAGATTTAAATTAAAAAAATGTAATTTAATCTAGAATAATGAATTTAAATACATCAACTACACATGACTAAAGTATTAATTACAGGAGGAACAGGATTAGTTGGATCTCATCTCTCAAAAAAGCTAACAACTCTTGGATATAAAGTATATATATTAAGTAGAAATAAAATTCCTGAAAATAATTCTGTTTTTTTCTGGGATTGGAAACAACGAAAAATAAATTTAAATATTCTAAAACAGACAGACTACATAATTCATTTAGCTGGAGCTAATATTGGATCGAAAAGATGGACAAACAAAAGAAAACAACAAATAGTAGATAGCCGAGTAGAATCAGGAAATTTTATACTAGAACAAATTACAAAATACAATATTCCGATTAAAGCATTTATCTCTGCTTCGGCTATTGGATATTATGGAGCTACAACCAAAGATGAAATATTTAATGAAGATACTCCTGCAGCAAATGATTTTATAGGCACAACTTGTAAAATATGGGAAGAAATGTCAGAAAAGTTCCAAAACATGGGTATTCGAAGTGTAAAATTACGAACAGGAATTGTCCTTAGCAACAAGGGGGTTATTTCAAAAATCCTTCGAATAAAAAAATTCAGATTAATCCCTATTTTAGGATCAGGGAAACAACACCTCCCATGGATTCATATCGAAGACTTATGCAATATTTATATTCATGCCATTGAAAATACAAAAATACAAGGCAGTTTCAATGCTGTGGCTACACAAAAAGTTAACTATACAACATTTGTACAAACATTAATTCAGGTTATATCAAAAAAATATTACTTAATCAAAATCCCCCAATGCATTATAAAATTGTTATTTGGAGAAATGTCAAAAATATTATTAGAAGGGACGAATATATCTAATGATAGAATAAAACAAACAGGTTTTCGGTTTAAATACCCCAATCTGAACGAAGCTCTAATAAACTTATCCCCAAAAAGCAAAAAATAATGATCCCTTAAAAGCCTGAAAACATTAATCTTTAGATATTTTTTTATGTTTTATGTTGTTATATGAAAAAAAATGAATACTTTTGCACGTCTTAAAGTGTATAGTATAAAATATTTAAAATAAATTGTATAAATATGAGCTATTTAACAGCAGAGAAAAAGCAGGAAATTTTCACAAAATTTGGGAAATCTGAAACTAATACTGGTTCGACAGAAGGACAAATTGCTCTTTTCACACATCGTATTAGCCATTTAACAGAGCATCTTAAATCAAACCGTAAGGATTATAGCACACAAAGAGCTCTTTTGAAATTAGTTGGAAAAAGAAGAAGATTGTTAGATTATCTAAAAGATAGAGAGATTGAAAAATATCGAGCTTTAATTAAAGAACTGAATATACGTAAATAAATTAAAAAAAGGCAATTTGAAAATTGCCTTTTTTAATATAATTTTAGGCGATTATTAAAAGAAAGAAAATCATATGAATAAAGTAATTCAAAAAACAATTGATCTTGGAGCAGGTAGAGAAATTACTATAGAAACAGGCAAGTTAGCAAAGCAAGCAAATGGTTCAGTTGTTGTAAAGATGGGTCGCACAATGCTTTTAGCTACAGTAGTATCAGCAAAAGAAGCAAGAGAAGATGTTGATTTTATGCCTTTATCTGTAGAGTATAAAGAAAAATACGCATCGCTTGGCCGTTTCCCCGGAGGTTTTTTAAAGAGAGAAGCTCGACCATCTGATTATGAGATATTAGTTGCCCGTTTAGTAGACAGAGCTCTACGACCTTTATTCCCAGATGATTTTCATGCTGAAACTTTTGTTACTGTTGAATTAATATCAGCAGATAAAGAAATTATGCCTGATTCGTTAGCAGGATTAGCAGCATCTGCGGCTCTTAGTGTTTCTAACATTCCTTTTCATGGTCCTATATCTGAAGTTCGTGTAGCACGAGTTGATGGGCATTACATGATAAACCCTACTTTCTCAGAGTTAGAACGTGCTGATATCGACATCATGGTTGCCGCAACTATGGAAAATGTAATGATGGTTGAAGGCGAGATGCAAGAAGTTTCGGAACAAGAAATGTTACAAGCAATTAAATTTGCTCATGAAGCTATTAAAATGCAATGTTTAGCACAACAAGAATTAGCAAATGAACTAAACGTTGTTAAAACTGAATATTGTCATGAAGTAAATGACGAAGACTTAGAAAAAAGAATTCATGAAGATTTATATGATCAACTTTACAAAATTGCAAAAACAGAAAAAGCAAAGCACGAAAGAGCTGATGCTTTTAAAAAGGCTGAAGAAGATTATGTAGAAAAGCTTCAATCAGAGAACAAAGAAGAAGATGATGAAATTAACGAAGCTTTAGTTGCTCGATACTTTCATGACGTTCAGAAAAAAGCTGTTCGTAACCTTATTTTAGACGAAGCAATACGTTTAGACGGAAGAAAAACAACAGAAATTCGCCCAATCTGGAGCGAAGTTGATTATTTGCCTGCAGCTCATGGATCAGCAATATTTACACGAGGAGAAACACAATCATTAACAACTGTAACTTTAGGAACAAAACTTGATGAAAAAGTAGTAGATCAAGTTCTGGTTCAGGGGACAGAAAAATTTGTTTTACATTATAATTTTCCTCCATTTTCGACAGGAGATGCAAGACCTTATAGAGGTGTTGGTCGAAGAGAAGTTGGACATGGAAACTTAGCTTTCAGAGCATTAAAAGACATGCTACCTAATGGATCAGAAAATCCATATGCAATTCGAGTTGTTTCTGACATATTAGAATCTAACGGATCATCATCAATGGCTACTGTTTGTGCTGGAACTTTAGCACTAATGGATGCTGGAGTAAAAATCAAGAAACCTGTATCGGGTATTGCTATGGGATTAATCACCGATACTCAATCGGGGAAATATGCTATTTTATCTGATATTCTTGGAGATGAAGACCATTTAGGAGATATGGATTTTAAAGTTACAGGAACAAGAGATGGAATTACAGCTTGCCAAATGGACATTAAAGTAGAAGGATTGTCTTATGAAATAATGGAGAAAGCATTAGAACAAGCTAAACAAGGAAGAATGCATATTTTAGGCGAAATGCTTAAAACAATTTCAGAACCAAGAGAAGATTATAAACCTCATGCTCCTCGCATTGTTCAAATTACAATTGCAAAAGATATGATTGGAGCAGTAATAGGACCTGGAGGGAAAATTATCCAAGATATTCAAGAAAAAACAGGTACTACAATAACAATTACCCAAGAAGGAGATGTTGGAATTGTTGATGTTTTTGCCGAAGATAAAGAAGCTATTGAAGCAGCACTTCGCCGAATAAATGGAATAACAGAAGTTCCTGAAGTAGGGAAAGTATATCAAGGAAAAGTAAAATCAATATTAGCATTTGGAGCCTTTGTTGAAATTTTACCTGGAAAAGAAGGCTTACTGCACATTTCTGAAATTGAATGGAAACGATTAGAAAAAGTTGAAGATGTTTTAAAAGAAGGAGATGAAATTGAAGTTAAAATAATCGATATTGATAAGAAAAGTGGAAAATTAAAACTATCACGAAAAGTTTTAATCCCCAAACCAGAAAGAAAAGATAAACAAGAAAAACCTAAAACAGATAATAAATAAAAAAGCAGGATTTATTCCTGCTTTTTTTATACATAAACTCCTCTTACAATTCATTTTGAAAACAAGCTTTTCTTTCATAAATTTACCTGATTGATAGAAAACAAAATGAAAATTTAAAAATCTTTAAATAATATTTCTCACTAAATTATTTCTTATGAAACAAATCAGGATTCTAGCATTAGCATTGGTATTAATATTAGGAGTATCATGTTCTCATCAAAAAATCAAATATCCTGTAACAAAAAAAGTTGATCAGGTAGATACATACTTTGGAATAAAAGTAAAAGATCCATACAGATGGTTAGAAGACGATCATTCTCAAGAAACAAAAAACTGGGTAGCAGCACAAAATAAAACAACATTTGACTATTTAAATAAAATCCCTTCTCGAGATAAATTTAAGTCTAGAATGAAAGAATTATGGAATTTCGAAACAATGCGATCTCCTTTAAGGAAAGGCGATCGATATTTCTTTTTCAAAAACAATGGTCTACAAGACCAAGATATTTTATACATGCAAAAAGATAAAGATTCGGAACCAGAAATACTAATAGATCCTAACAAGTTTTCTGATGATGGCACAATTGCCATGTCGCATAAAATAGCCATATCAGGAAACGAAAAATATCTTGCTTATCAGATATCTAAAGGAGGTTCTGATTGGCATGAAATACTTGTTATTAACATTGAGACAAAAGAAAAGCTAAAAGATCATATAAAATGGGTTAAGTTTTCAGAAATAGCTTGGTATAAAGATGGCTTTTTTTACAGCAAATATCCAACTCCGAACGAAAAAGACAAACTTTCTGGTATTAATCAATATCATAAAGTTTGCTACCATAAATTAGGAACACCTACAAATGAAGATAAAATAATATTTGAAAATAAGGATTATCCCTTACGCAATTACAGAGCCGAAGTTTCTGGTGATGAAAAATACATTTTCGTTTACGAAACAGAATCAACAAGTGGGAATAATTTATATGTAAAGAATCTACAAAAGAAAAAAGATAATTTTGTAAAACTGACAACAGGGTTCAATTATGATTATCATGTTATCGATCAAGTTGGAGATAACTTTATTGTTTTAACAAACTTTAAAGCTCCAAAATATAAACTTGTACGAATAAATATAAACTCACTAAACGTGGGTAATTGGGTTGATGTTATTCCTGACAAAAATTATGTATTAAGAAATTGTTCTTTGGCTGGAGATAAAATTATTGCATCTTATATTAAAGACGCAAAATCAAAATTAGAAGTATACACAGACAAGGGGGAATATTTGTATGATATAGAATTACCTGCTATTGGTAGTGTAAGTAGTATACATTCCTCGCCCAAACAAACAGAAGTATTCTTTGCATTCAAATCTTTTACTGTAGCTCCTACTATTTATAAGTACGATATAGCTACTAATAAATCCGAAATATATTTTAAGCCAAATATTGATTTTGACCCAGAAAAATACGTAACCAAACAAATTTTCTATCAAGGAAAAGATGGAACATCAATACCTATGTTTATAGTACATAAAAAAGGATTAGAAATGGATGGAAATAACCCTACTTTATTATTTTCTTATGGTGGATTTAATATTAGTTTATTACCCTCATTTAAAGTAGAGCGATTGGTTTGGTTAGAAAACAATGGAATTTTTGCAATGCCAAATATTCGAGGTGGAGGTGAATATGGTGAAAATTGGCATAAAGCAGGTATGAAACTAAACAAACAAAATGTATTTGATGATTTTATCGCTGCTGGAGAATATTTAGTAGATCAATCTTACACATCACCAGAAAAATTAACAATCAGGGGAGGGTCTAATGGAGGATTATTGATTGGAGCTGTTATTAATCAACGTCCAGATTTATTTGCAGTAGCATTTCCCGAAGTTGGAGTTTTAGACATGTTACGCTATCAATTATTTACAATAGGATGGGCTTGGGTTAATGAATATGGTTCTAGTGATGATCCTATCCAGTTCGAGAATTTATACAACTATTCTCCTTTGCATAATATTGATGAAGACAAAAAATATCCAGCTGTAATGGTTGTAACGGCAGATCATGACGATAGAGTTGTTCCTGCTCATTCATTTAAATACATTGCTACCTTACAAGACAAGTATAAAGGGAATAATCCTGTAATAATACGAATTCAGACAAAAGCCGGGCATGGAGCGGGCAAATCAACGAATATGAGAATAGATGAAACAGCTGACAAATGGGCTTTTGCATTTAAAAATATGAAAGCAAAAACGATCTACCCAGACTAGGGTAAAAAATGTTTATAAAAAAATAATATATATACTTATAAAAACTGCTTTGAAAATTATCTTTGAAGCAGTTTTTTTAAAATTAAAAAGTTTTGGAAGATTTAAACTATATCGTAATAGAGGGAAATATTGGAGCAGGAAAGACTACATTGTCTAAAATGATTACGGAAGAATATAATGCAAGATTAATTTTAGAGCAATTTGCAGACAATCCCTTTCTTCCTAAATTTTACAAAGATCCAGATAAATACTCATTTCAGCTTGAACTATCTTTTTTAGCAGAAAGATATCAACAACTAAATCAAGAATTAACATCAAGAGATTTATTTCGACCATTTACTGTTGCTGATTATTATTTTATGAAATCGCTAATATTTGCTAAAGCAACCCTTTCTGAAGATGAGTACAATTTATACCGCCAAATTTTTAATATAATATACAAATCGATACCTCGTCCTGATTTATATGTATACCTACATGTAAGCGTAGATAAGCTTCATGAAAATATAAAAAAGCGAGGTCGCGATTATGAAATGGGAATAAGTCCTGATTATTTATCTCGAATTCAAGAAGGATATTTCGACTTCTTTAAGCAACAAAACGATATTAAATATTTGGTGATAGATGCAGGGAATCTGGATTTTGTAGAAAATGATAACGATTACAAGGTAATAAAAGATCTTATTTTTAAAAAAAAATAAAAAAAAGGAATAACTAGAATAACGGTTTAATCCCTTCTGGGATACATATTTTAACTGCTGTTTTTTTTTTTTTTTTTTAAAACATTATTAAGTTTGTATTTTAATGGAAAAAATCGAATATTTTTATAAAAACAAATAATTAATCAAACTATGAAAAGAATCAACTATTTAGCATCTTTCTTTTTTGCTGCAGTCATTTTAAGTAGTTGCGGTGGATTAGATAAAATGAAAGAGGAAGCTTCTAATCTTCAATACAATGTCACTCCTAAAGTTCTTGAAATGCATGGAGGCAAAGTAAAGTACGAAATCAAAGGTGATATCCCTGCTGAATGGTTCAACAAAAAAGCTATTGTTGAATTTACACCTGTATATAAATATGACGGTGGAGAAGAAATCTTACCTTCGAAAACATTACAAGGCGAAAGTGTTGAAGCAAACAATAAAGCTGTAGCATTCGAAACTGGAGGTAGTATTGAATTTACAGGAGAATTTGATTACACCGAAGCTATGCGAATGGGTGAATTAGAAATGAGAGGTAAAGCTACCATAAAAGACAAAGCCATTGATTTAGTATCAATGAAATTAGCTGATGGTATCATCTCTACTCCGTTATTGGTAATGGTTGATCCAATGCCTATTGCTTTTAAAGATAATTTTAAAAGAATTGTTGCTGAAGAAAAAGAAGCAGATATACACTATTTAATTCAAAGAGCCAATATCAGAAATAAAGAATTAAGATCAGAAGATATCGTAGCTCTTAAGAAATTTATAAAGATGGCGAACAAAGAAGATAACAAGAAATTTAAAGGAATTGAAATTTCGGCTTATGCTTCGCCAGATGGACCAGAAAAATTAAACACTAGATTATCAGAACAAAGAAAAAAATCAGCTGATAGATATTTAGCAAAAGTTATAGGTAGAACAAAAGTTAGCAAAAAAGATGCAAAAACTTTATACAACCTAAAATCAACTGCTGAAGATTGGGATGGTTTTAAGAAATTAGTAGAAGCATCTTCTATCGCAGATAAAGATCTTATTTTAAGAGTACTTTCAATGTATTCTGATCCTGTTGTTCGTGAAAAAGAAATTAAGAACATATCAGCTACTTACAAAACTTTAGCTGATGATATCTTACCTCAATTAAGAAGATCTGAAATCAAAGTTATTGTTGATAAGATTGGATATACTGATGAGGAAATCTCAGAAATGGCAAATAACACACCTGAATCATTAAACTTGCTTGAACTTTTACATGCTGCTGCTATAGCTCAAGGGTTAGATGCTAAAGCTACAATTTACAAAAAAGCTACAATGCAATTCCCAAAATCGTTTGAAGCATTTAACAACTATGCTTATGTAAACATTTTAATGGGTAACCTTGCTGATGCAAAAGCTGCTTTAGAAAAAGCTAACGAGTTAAAAGAAGGTGATGCTATTATTACAAATAACTTAGGAGTTATTGCTTTATTAGAAGGAGACAAAGAAACTGCTCAAGCAAAATTCTTAAATGCAACAGATGCTGGTAATGCTGTAGATTACAACTTAGGAATCATTAAGATAATGGATGGTGAATATGAAGCTGCTGTTAATTATTTCCAAAATCACAAAACATTTAACACTGCTTTAGCAATGTTGTTAGCAGGGAAAAATGACTCAGCCAATAAAACTATCGATGTAGTTGAAAAAGATGATGCTAAGAATTTCTACTTAAAAGCAGTTATCAATGCTAGAATTGGAGATGAAACAGCAATCTTGAACAACTTAAAAGTTGCTATCGAAAAAGATGCAGATCTTAAGCAAATGGCAAAAACAGATTTAGAATTTAGAAATTATTTCGAAAACGAAACTTTCAAAAGTATAGTTGAATAATCTTTGAATATTAATATAAATGAAAAAGCAGCTTAATAGCTGCTTTTTTTTATTTATATCGATTTGATTTTTCGAAATAACTCCCACAAAACAACCCCCGCACTGACTGAAATATTTAACGAGTGTTTTGTTCCAAACTGAGGAATTTCTACACAATAGTCGCTAGCATCAACAATAGCTTGTTGAACCCCCTTTACTTCATTTCCGAAAACAACAGCGTATTTTTCTTCACTAGTTGTTTTAAACTGATTTAACATTGTAGCACCAACAGCTTGTTCTATAGATATTATTTTATAATCTGCTTGTTTTAATTCGTTAATAACATCTATAGTTTCTTTTTGATACTCCCAGCTTACTGATTCTGTTGCACCTAAAGCTGTTTTATGTATATCTTTATTAGGAGGCGTTGCTGTTATTCCGCACAAATAAATTTTTTCAATTAAAAAAGCATCTGACGTTCTGAAAACACTTCCAATATTATTTAAACTCCTAATATTATCAAGCACTACTGTTATAGGAGTTTTTTCTGAAGATTTAAATTCATTAACACTAAGCCTATTTAACTCACTGTTTTTTAATTTTCTCATATTATAATTCGCATTAATTTGTTTCGCTAAAATTGGTTAAATGTATAAAAAAACGATAATTTAGTAGCTATAAATCAGAATAGAAAAACTTTTTATATGAATATCCACGAATATCAAGCCAAGAGTATTTTGAACCAGTTTGGGGTTTCTACTCCAGAAGGAATTGTTATTGAAAGTTCGAAAGAAGCAATTAATGCAGCAAAAACTATTCAAGAGAAAACAGGGATGGATACTTGGGCTATAAAAGCTCAGATTCATGCAGGAGGAAGAGGGAAAGGAGGTGGAGTAAAAATTGCAAAGTCGTTAGATGAAGTAAAAAACTATTCGCAAGATATTTTAGGGATGAATTTAATTACTCATCAAACAGGACCTGAAGGTAAAATTGTTCATAAGGTATTAATAGAACAAGGAATATATTACGCTGGCGAAAGTAAAATTGAAGAGTTTTATATGAGTGTTTTGTTAAATCGAAGTACAGGGCGAAATATCATTATGTATTCGACTGAAGGAGGAATGGATATTGAAACTGTAGCAGAACAAACACCTCATTTGATTTTTAAAGAAGAAATTAATCCTAAAGTTGGGATTTTGCCTTTTCAGGCTAGGAAAATAGCTTTTAATCTGGCTTTAAGCGGAACAGCTTTTAATGAAATGGTAAAGTTTATTACTGCTCTTTATGCTGCTTACGAAAAAAGTGATGCATCTTTATTTGAAATAAATCCTGTGATTAAAACTTCGGACAATAAAATATTTGCAGCTGATGCAAAAGTAAACTTAGACGATAATGCTTTATTCAGGCATAAAGATTATGCAGAGATGCGCGATATTCAAGAAGAAGACCCTACCGAGTATGAAGCAGGGAAATACAATTTAAATTTTGTTAAACTTGATGGGAATGTTGGCTGTATGGTGAATGGTGCCGGACTAGCAATGGCAACAATGGATATTATAAAACTAGCAGGAGGCGATCCTGCAAATTTTTTGGATGTTGGAGGTACTGCAAATGCAGAAACAGTAGAAGCAGGTTTTAGGATTATTATGAAAGATCCCAAAGTAAAAGCTATTCTTATCAACATTTTTGGAGGAATTGTACGATGCGATCGTGTGGCTCAGGGTGTTGTTGATGCGTACCAATCGATTAAAGAGATAAAAATTCCGGTTATTGTGCGTTTGCAAGGAACAAATGCAGACAAAGGGAAAGCAATTATTGACGAATCGGGATTAAAAGTTTTTTCGGCAATAAGTTTACAAGAAGCTGCCGACTTGGTTAAAAAGCTAGTTTAGACAATCCTTTATTTTCTTGAGGAAACACTACATTTTTGGGTAAGATAATATCGACATAAGAACCTCCATTGTTATTGTTCCCTATTTTAATTGTTGCTTTATGAGTTTCGATTATTAATTTAACTAAATGTAATCCTAAACCAACTTTTTTATCGATATGATCCTGACCTAGACCAAAGGGTTTAAATATAGATTGCAATGCCTCGTCGGAGAAACCAGGTCCCGCATCTTTTATCGATATTGTAATATTTGAATTATCCTCACTAACATAAATCAACACTTTTCCCCTATCTGGCGAATATATTGATGCGTTTTCGATTACTTGAATAAAACATTCGGTAAGTAACTCGGGATCACCATATGTCTTAAATTCGAATTGATATGGTTTTATAACATAATCGATGAATTTATTTTCGAATTGTTCTCGAGCTACTTTTACGGCCTTGTTTAATAGCTCGTCTATACTTACTTCGCTAAATTTAATCGGATGTTTTTTTGTTCTTAGCGACGAAATAAGCAATGCAATATTACTAAACCTTTCTAAACGCTGCGACGATCGTTCAATTATATTAATATATCCGAGCAATTCTTCGGATTCGACTTTTAATTTTAACAATTGAGTAAATCCTTTTATTCCATTTAGAGGAGTACGTATTTCATGACTTATTATTTTTAGGAATTCGATTTTAGCAACATCAAGTTGTTCTAATTCGTGATATGCAATTTGAAGCTCTTGAGTACGAAGAGCAACTTGCTCTTCGAGCCATTTATTGGTATCGTGTAGTTTTTGTTTGCTAATTTTTAACTCGATATGAGTATTAACTCGGGCTAATAGTTCGTGCGAGTCGAAAGGTTTTGTAATGTAATCTTGACCTCCGAGTTTAAATCCATTAATAATGCTTTCGTTGTCGGTTTTTGCTGTTAAAAAGATTATTGGGAGTTTATCTTTAGAGTAATTTTCTCTTATGCGTCGACAAGCTTCAAAGCCATCCATTACAGGCATCATTATATCTAAGAGGATAAGATCAAAATCGGTATTTTTTAACCAATCGATAGCTTGAACCCCATCAGTAGCAAACTCTAATTTATATCCCGATTGTTTGAGAATATTTCCTAGAATCTGGAGATTTTTAGGATTATCGTCAACAATTAAAATTCTTTTGTTTTCTATGGGTTTGTTTTTCATTTTTAGGTTCTTTAATCTCTTATTAGAATAAATTGAGAATGTTATTTCAATAACATTTCAAAGACCTATTTTGTTTAAGTAAAGCTTTTTAAAGTATAAATTAGGTCTTCGTACTTTTCTAAAGTTTTAAGCATTGTATCTACATCAAAGTTGTTTATTGAGTTAATTATTGTGTTTGCATATTCGCTCAAGATTTCATTTTCTGTTTCTTGAGCTAATTTCAGTAAGTTTTCGCCGAATAGTTGGACATGCTCAATAGGTTGTCTGACTCTGAAATTATCCCACTGATTTCTGTAATCGTTATCTAACTGTGAGATGGTTATAGGTAATAATTCCTGAGCTTTTTCGGATAAATTCAATTCATCAAAGCATTTTTGTTCTTTCGTTTGCTTTTTTGTAAATGGCAAAAACTGAGTAAGAAGTTTTACCAGCTCCATTAACAATATGGGCTTAGACAAAAAGCCATCGAAGCCAGACATTTTTATTTTCACTCTTTTGTTTGATGTTACTGATGCCGATATTGCAATAATTGGTATAGAATCGTATTTTTTGAATTTCCGAACCTGTTTTAAAAGTTCGAAGCCATCCATTACAGGCATTCTTATATCGCTTATTATTAAATCGGGTTTTATTTGTTGTATTAAACCAAATGCGATTTCTCCATTTTCGCACGAATAGACTTTAAATCCTAATTTATTAAGAGCTGCTGTCAGATATTTTCTGTTGTTTTCGATATCATCGACAATTATGATTGTTGAAGGATCAAATTTTATATTGTTAATATCTTTCAGATTATTTTTTTGTATTAATGTATCTTTTTGTGTGGTTTTTAAATTAGGGATGTGTATTGTAAACTTACTTCCTTTATTTATTTTGCTTTGTACAAAAATATCTCCATCCATCAGTTTAATGATTTTTAAAGAAATTGCCAGCCCTAATCCTGAGCCTCCATATTTACGGGTTGTATTAGTACTTTCTTGACTAAAGGAATCGAATATGTATTTTTTATATTTTTCGGTAATTCCTATTCCTGTATCTTCAACTTCAATTATCAAATCGTGGAGATTACTTTTTTGTGATTTTTGCGATTTTAGGGTAGTAACTTTTAATTTTATTTTACCTTTTTCGGTAAACTTAATTGCATTGTTAACTAAGTTTATTAAGACTTGTCTTAATCTTAAATCATCAATAAAAAAGGATTGAGGTAAATTTTCACAGATATCAACAGAAAAATCTAATCCTTTAGCCTGCGATTTTAACATGAACAAATGTTTTATTTCGGAGAAGAAGTTTCGGATGTTTACTTGCTCGATACTAAGTTCGAGTTTTCCGGCTTCGACTTTCGAGAAATCTAAAATATCATTAATGATTGTTAATAAGTTTTTCCCACTGGAGTAAAGAGCATCGAGATAATTTTTTTGTTGTTTATCTTCGATTAAAGTTTGTAATAATTCGGCAAATCCCAAAATTGCATTCATTGGGGTTCTTATTTCGTGGCTCATATTTGCTAAGAACTCGCTTTTAGCGTTGGTAGCTAATTCGGCTGCTTCTTTAGCAATAATTAATGCTTTTTCTAATTTTTTACGTTCGGTTACATCTTCTTTTACGGCGACGAAACTTGTTGTATTTCCGTTTTTATCTATTATTGGCGAGATGGATGCCGACTCCCAAAATATTGTTCCGTCTTTTCTTTTGTTTTTAAGTTCGCCTTTCCAAATTTTACCACTAAGGATTGTTTTCCAGAGATTTTCGTAATAAACCCTCGGAAAATGTTTTGCTTTTAATATTCGAGGATTTTGGCCTAGAGCTTCTTCTTCGGTATATCCTGTGTTTTCGACAAATGTTTTATTAATATAGATAATGTCGCCCTTTATGTTTGTTATAACAACCGAAGCGGGGCTTTGCTCTACAGCTTGCGACAACCGGGTTACTTCGATGGTTCGTTTTTCGACAAGCTCTTCGAGATGATTTTGGTATTGTTTTAATTTCTTTTCGGCAATTTTTAAGTCGGTAATATCTTGTACTGTACCTAATGATTGTATTGGTTTGCCCGATTTACTATAGCTTGTTTTGCATTGGTTGTGTATGTATTTTATTTCTTTATTGGGTAGGATTATTCGATGAACGACATCGTATCTTGTTTTACTTTTTAATGAGTTTTCATATGCTTTATCAACATATTTTCTATCGTCGGGGTGAATTGTATTTAAAAAGTAATCGTAATTATGTTTTGTTTTGTCTTGGGATATGCCAAAAATTTTATATACCTCATCGGACCAATCGAGTTTGTTATTAATAAGGTTTAAATCCCAATGTCCGATGCGAGCTATTTTTTGAGCTTCTTCTAGTTTGTCTTTATAATTTTTAAGCTCTTGTTCGGCTTGTTTTCGATCGGTAATATCTCTGACTATTGCTTGTAAATAAGGCTCATTATTTAATATTACTTTATTTAAGCTAACTTCGGCATTAAATTTTTTGCCATTAAATTTTTTATGTACCCATTCGAAAAACTGGGGTTTTCCACTTAGGGCTTTTGTTATTTTCTCGATAGCTTTTTCTTTTGAGCTTCGACCATCGGGTTGTTTTAATGGCGAAAACATGTAAGGTTTTGTGTTTAGAATCTCTTGTTTACTACACTCGAATATAACACATGTTTTTTGGTTGCACTCGATAAATTCGTCGTCTTTCATTAAAAATATCGAGTCGTTGGCTGCTTCGAAAAGCGATTTATATAATTTTTCGCTAGCATATAAAGCATCTTGGGTTTTTCTGTGCTGAGTTATATCAATCACATTTCCTTCGTAATATTTTATTTCGCCCGAAGAGTTATAAACAGCTTTAGCACTTTCGGAAACATGAACTTTACTCCCATCCTTTTTTATCCAAACAGATTCGAGATTTATAATTTTTCCTTCGCGATTGATTAAATCAATAAATTTTGATCGAGGAGAATCTTTATCGAAATGGTTATTTTTTAGTGTTATTTTTTTAAACTCGCTAATGGATGAATATCCGAGCATTTTAGCTAAGGTAGTATTAGCCATAATTATTCTACCTCCGGGAGTTGTTCGGTAAAATCCTAATATGGAATTATTAAATATATTTCTGAATTTTTCTTCGTTTTCTTTTAATTTCTGACTTGCTCTATGCTTACTTAATATTTTTGTTAGCTCGCTTGTAATTAATTTTACCTGAAAGATATCTTGTTCGTTATAATCTTCGGGTTTATTTCCGACGCCAAAAATAAATTTTACTTTTCCTTGTTCGACAACCGGAACGCTCATAAATCGTTTTATAGGGACATGTCCTTGGGGCAATCCTTTTTGATTAGGCGAAAATTCGAAATTATTGTAAATAACAGGTCGGCCATAATGTATACTATCAACCCAATTGCCGGCTTGTTTTATCGGATAATGAGTATTGTACAGAGCTTTACAATTTTTTAATGCCTTTTTATTCCAAGCACTCAGTATTATTTTTTTTTGATCGGGTGATACTCTATGAAAGAAACCTATTTCGCTATTGGTTAAATCGACTGCTACATCTAAAATATAATCGTAGAGCTCTTGATTGTTTAGTTCTGAAGCTTTTAAGAATAGCTTTAATAAAAGCTGATTTGTTTTTTCGTATCTTCGAAATTCGGTTTGATTTTTCTGGAACAAATCATCGAACAGAAAGCTTACCAGATATTGGTTGTTTTTTCGGAATAAATGCAGGCTTATATCAACGGGTTTCAATTGTTTATTTTTACACACAACAAAGCTACTAAAGCTAATTTCTTTATTTTTTAAAAGTCGTTTGTGTATTGATATTATTTTATTGCGATAACTATCGGGAATAATATTTTTTAGGGTTAGTTTTTTTGAATCTTTTGATGAATATCCAAGAGCTTGGATTGCTTTTTTGTTAGGATAAAAATATTTGCCTATTTGTCCCGATTCGTTGATATCGTAAACAACAATTGGCTTTTCGTAAATATTAAATAAATCGGGGTAACAATTCGTATCGTTATGATTTGTTGATTTAGCTTGTTTTTTCAACTTGCTAATTTCATCGAGCAGTTCTTGTTTTGTTAAGTTTTTGTATTCCATAATATTTAATAA
>JAKSCO010000193.1 GCA_022360575.1 Bacteroidales bacterium
CGGTAAAGGCTTTATTCGTTCATGGTTGTTTACGCATGACCATAAGCGCATTGGCCTGTTGTATTTATATACTATTGCACTGTTCTTTCTGGTGGGGATGACGCTGGGTGGTATAATTCGTTTTGAACTGATCGCCCCCGGCACGAATTTTATGGATGCGCAGACATACAATGTGCTCTTTACATTGCATGGCGTTATCATGATCTTTTTTGTGGTCATTCCCAGCATACCTGCCACCTTTGGAAACTTGTTTCTGCCAATACAGCTTGGGGCAGATGATGTTTCGTTCCCGCGCATCAACCTTTTCTCATGGTGGATGTATGTGTTTGGCGCTGTGCTTATCGTGTGTTCACTCTTTTCTGGTGGCGGGCCGCCAGATACAGGGTGGACGTTCTATGTGCCGTTTAGTGAAGTGACATCAACGAACGTAAGCCTTGCCGTGTTTGCCGTGTTTGTGCTCGGGTTCTCGTCTATTCTTACCGGTCTCAATTTTGTGACGACTATTCACAGGCTGCGTTGCAAAGGAATGACATGGACTCGTCTTCCGCTTTTCACATGGTCACTATACGCCACAGGATGGATTCAGATTCTGGCAACGCCGATACTTGCCATTACAGTACTGCTGGTCATGTTCGAGCGCATTTTCGGAGTAGGGTTGTTTGATCCGTCCAAGGGTGGCGACCCGCTTCTGTATCAACATCTCTTCTGGATATATTCGCATCCTGCCGTGTACATCATGATTCTTCCTGCCATGGGGGTGATCTCTGACATTATCCCTGTGTTCGCTCGTAAGAATATCTTTGGATACAAGCTCGTGGCTTTTTCCAGTTTGATGATCGCCTTTGCCGGTTCGCTTGTGTGGGCGCATCATATGTTTACCAGCGGCATGAGCGACTTTGCCGTATTAGCTTTTTCCTTCCTTACCTTCGTAGTGGCTATTCCTTCCGCCATTAAGGTTTTCAACTGGCTGACCACCATGTATCGCGGGTCTATTTACACAGATCCGCCGTTCTGGTTTGCCTTAGCCTTTATCTTCCTTTTCTCCGTAGGAGGTCTTACAGGGCTTGTTCTTGGGGC
>JAKSCO010000287.1 GCA_022360575.1 Bacteroidales bacterium
AAATTTTTTTAAAGCCATTACACGAATGAAATGAACAATTAAAATTTTTTAAAAGGACATTACACGGATGAAATGAGCAATTAAAATTTTTTTAAAAGCCATTACACGGATGAAATGGGCAATTAAAATTTTTTTAAAAGCCATTACACGAATGAAATGAGCAATTAAATTTTTTTTAAAAGCCATTACACGGATGAAATGGGCAATTAAAATTTTTTTAAAAGCCATTACACGGATGAAATGATAAATATAATTACGACAACGCTCAAAAAAGAAGTTGATTGAATTCGTTCAAAATTAAAATTGAATTCTCTGTGTTGCAAACTCAAGTGTTTAAATCTTTTTTTGTGGCAAGCTCGATATTTCCTATGCAAAACATCAATAATTAAAGTGAATATCTATAACACCTCCCATTTTATTTTTTATTATACAGGAATAAATATCTCAACTCGAGTTCCTGCTGGGTTTTCATCATCATCATACAAATCTATAATTTGTATTTTATATCCATTTTTATTTTGAGTTTCGTTAAGTAAGTTCAACCGCTCGTTGGTAATAAAAGTGCCATAAGATTTATGCATCTTATTGTTTTTATTTAATGATTTTGATTTTTCGCGCCCAATTCCATTATCTTCGACAGTACACCTTAAAAAGATTTCTTCAATAATCTCAAATCTTAATGTAATTCGAGCATCAGGTTTTTTGCAAATAAAACCATGCTTTATTGCATTTTCGACAAAGGGTTGTATTAGCATTGGGGGAATCAATACTTTATAAAAATTGTAATCATCCGAGATAGATATCTCTAATTCGAAACTTTTATTAAATCTCATTCTTTCGAGATTCAAATAATATTTTAAATACTCTAACTCATCTTCTAACGGGATTAATTTTTTCGAAACATTATCAAGAGTCAATCGAATGAGTTTAGCAAAGTCCGAAAGGTAATTTAGAGCTTTATCAATGTCGTTATCAAGCATAAAATTCTGTATAGAATTTATTGCATTAAAAATAAAATGAGGATTCATTTGCGCACGCAAAGCTTTCATTTCAAACTCAGAAATCTTTTCGGCCAACTTTCTACGAACTCGCTCCCGTTTTCTTATAGCGCGAGTACGAACAAAAACAATTAACCAAACAACAAAAGCAACCAATATACCAATAGAAACTATAGCATACCACCGTTGCCATAATGGGAAAGATATATTTAAATCAACAACTAACTCCTCTTCGAAACTATTTTCGTTATTACAAAAAGCTTTTATCCTAAGCTTATATTTTCCTGGATTAAGATTCTGAAATACTATTTTTTTATCTCGTGTTGGCTCAGACCAAGCTTTATTGGTTCCTTCTAATTTATAACTAAAGCTTAGTTCTTGAGGATTAAAAAATCTTATTACATCAAAATAAAATGTTATCGAATTCTGATTGTATAATAAATTTATAGGAGTTTCTGGAATATTGGTCCAAATGTTTTGTCTTTCTATAGTACTTAAATCAAATTCTTCATCATTAACCTCTATTTTCTTTATTAAAAACTGAGGTGTTACTGTTTGCTTTGCTTCGGCAAGATTTAAATCGACCTTTAAAATATTGTTTGAGCCAATCCACAAATAGCCTTTATTGTCGATAAACGAAGTTTTACCATTGTAATCAAAAAAACCATCATGTCTGTTATATGTTTTAATACGAACTAAATTTGTTTGGTATAGTTTTTCTAAACTAATAATATTAATCCCTTTGTTTGTTCCTATTATTAATTTTTTATCATGACATTCGAGCCAGCTTATGGTAGTACCTATTAATCCATATTCGGAACTAATTGTATGTTCTAATGCAAATTTCCCTTTTGTATATTTCCCGATATAAATATTACCATTGGTTCCTCCTAATATAACATTGTCATTATCAAAACAAATATCCGTAAAGAAAACATCAGGCAGCTGTGATGTTATTTTATGAAACTCATCATCATCGAGCACATACACCCCATTGGGTGATAAAAACCAAATCCCTCCTTTATTTTGTCGTATTTTACTTGCATTTATTGGGATATTTCCTTGTGCCGAATTAAATTTTAAGTGTACATTATCATATTCTATTTGCTGATATTTAAATAAACTATTACAATTTGAAGCTAACAGCTTGTTTTTATTATCGAAAATAAAACTCGAAAAATGATTTCCTTCTAAATCATAATATTTAATATCATTGCCAATTATTTTAAATATGCCAACATTACTTCCGACCCAAACATTTCCCTTCTTATCAGTAAATACTTCGGCTAACTTTGCAAATTGTTTATTGGTTAATAAATCATAATATGAGGGATTACATAAGCATCCTTCGTTACAAGCTTTTTTATTGTCATGAGCAAGTTGTGAATATGGATTCGAATAGGAATATAAATTTTTCTTTATTAGGCTTTGATATTTATTGTAAGAACCTTTCTTATCAACTAAATATTGATATTTACTTTTAATATTTTTCTTAGCAAAATGTTTAAATCTTTTCTTAAATAAATCTATTGGGATTATCTTATTTCCTTGTTCTGAAATAATAACCACCCCCTTACTGGTAGAAATATATATTTTCGAGTCGTGCTCGATAAAATTATTAACATTAATTTTATTTAAGTTCAATAAATCATTATCGTAAAAAACAAAATGATTTATCGGAAACAAATATAGTCCTTGATCTTGTGTTCCGATCCATAAAATATTTTCTATTTCATCGTATTCTAAAGCAGTTATATTGTCCGATTCAATATCAAGAAATGAGTTGAATTTAATCAAACTATCTCCAGTGTATTTATATAGACCTCCTTTATTCCAGTAATTATTTTGCCATGCTGCAATCCAGATATTATCATTGCTATCTTTTACAAAATCTGATATCAATCCGAATTTCTTAAATTGTTTCTTCGATTTTTTATTCAGTATCTCCAAGCTTATTTGATTAAAACTTGCTAAAAAACAATTACTATCTGCAAATACAAGGTTTGTTTTTTCATAAAAGAACTCATGTACTTCGGATACTTCTACAATATATTCGGAGCTTTGCTGAAACTTAAATACTCCACTTTCGGCAGTAAATATATACACCTCTTCGTTTATCTCGGCAAAACTGGTTATAGTCAAAGATTTTGTTACATTTTTAAATTTAGGATGAAAAGATTTAAAGCCAATGTATTCGTTATAAATAGTTAAACCATCTTGAGTTCCGATAAAAAGGGTCTCAATATTTTCTGAAAAAAATATCTTAGTTACTAAGTTACTTACCAAACCCGAATTGTGCGTATACGATTCTATTCGATCTCCATTTATTCTATTTATTCCTTGATTCGAAATGGCAACCCATATATCGCCATTTTTTCCTTCGCAAATAGATTGGATATTATTGCCTAATAATCCGGTTTGTGATGAATAATTTTTAAAATTACTTCCATCAAAGCGTGTTAATCCAGATTGTGTACCTATCCACAAAAAACTCTGACTATCTTTATAAAGATCACGAATATAATTTCCCGGCAATCCATTATTGATATTATAATTCTGAGTATAGTGTTTTTGCGCATAAGAGCTATATCCGATACAAGATAGAATAAGCAAGAAAAGTAGCTTTTTCATTATTTTAAAAATAGTCATCATTACATACATTAATAATACAGAAAGCTATTATACGTTTTTTCTGTAAAAAGTTATTTTTGGTTTCTTGTTAGAGCTTTAACAAATTCTTCATTACGTCTGGTTGCTACATCAAGCTCAGTTCCATTTTCTAAAATAACCTTATATCCATCGGTTCGACTATAAGAACGTATATAGTTCATATTTACTAAATATGATTTATGTATTCGAAAAAATAAATTGTCAGGCAGCAACTCATCAATATTTTTAAGAGGTTTTGCTACTAATATAACTTCATTTCTTGTTGTAAATATTTTACAGTAGGTTTCTTCGGCCTGACAGTATACTATATTATTCACTCTTTCTAACTGAAAGCCATCAAGTGTGGGTAAAGCTATTTTTCCGTAGGTATCAGAACCCGAGTTTATATTACTCAAAAAAGCTTCGATTTGAGGTTTACTCGAGACCTTTTGTTCTTTCTTTTCCAGTCGTTCTAGTACACTTCGTAAATCAATGTAATTTATAGGTTTCATCAAATAATCTAAAGCAGCAAATTTTATCGCATCAATAGCATACTGCTTATAAGCGGTTGTAAATATTACTTCAAAATCATAAATATCAAAATAGTCAAAAAGCTTAAACCCATTTTCACGAGGCATTTCAATGTCTAAGAATACAATTTGTGGCTTATATTTATTAATAGCGAAAACGGCTTCTTTTATCGAGTCGGCAGCAAATACAATTTTAAATTTCGTCTGAAAATATCTTTCAATGATTTTCGAAAGAGCTTCTCTTGCATTTTCTTCATCATCAATTATAATACATGTCTTCATCTGCTTATATTTCTTTTGTTGTTACTTTATTACTATTCATACATCTTTCCTGTAAAGGTTGTTTTTTTTGTTACTCGCTCCCATTACCAGACAACACAACCTGCTCGTGAGCCTTCATGACTTTACCTCTTATTTAAATTACAATTATTCCAACAATAAAAATCATACCTATGTGCATTTACTTTATTTATCATGAAGGGTTCATCTGCTTATATTTCTTTTGTTGTTAATCTATTACAAGAATAAAACACACATCAAACTATCATATTGATATGATATTGAGTTAAGGAATCAATAGGTTCTCTTATTATTTTTTCAAACTTAGTATCATATTTCTTTGCTACTTCATTCAATTCTTTTTCATAGAAAAAAGCAACAGATCCGGTTGCTCTTAATGGCAATTCTTTATAATTCTCGTACTTACAAATATGTTTTACAAACAACTGATTAAACGATCTTTCAATAATATCCAAAACAGCTTTACTGTTTGAATTTTCTCTTATAAATTTCGAGAAAGATGCTAAAAAACGATTTGGATGAGCTTTTTTATAAACAGCCTGAAAAATTTGAGTTTTACTCAATCTGAATTCCGAATAAAATTTTTCTGAAATATCCACAGGTAAATCTTCATTAAGATAATCCTGTATAAATAGCTTTCCTAAATGATCAGCCCCCCCTTCGTCGCCTAAAATAAAACCTAACGAAGTAACATTCTTTATAATATCTTTCCCGTTGTAATGACAAGTATTGGCTCCTGTTCCAAGAATTACAGCAATCCCTTCGTCATTTCCAAACAAAGCTCGTGCTGCAGCCAATAAATCATGCTCAACTTCAATTTCTGATTTGGTAAAAAAAGAACTCAATCTTTTATGTATTTCCTGATTCATCTCAAAAGACGAACATCCTGAACCATAAAAGTAAACATTAGAAATATCCTCTAAATTAATCGTACAAGGAAAATTCTGTTCTAATTCAGATTTTATTTCTTCGGCTTTAACAAAGTAAGGATTAAAGCCAATTGTATTAAAGGTCGAAAAAATTTCTTTCTCTTTTATTACAACCCAATCAGTTCGAGTCGAACCACTATCAGCAACAATAATCATTTTATTTTCTTTACTTTTTTTAGATTTAATAAGTTCATAGGATTACTTTCGAATCCCTTGATATTTTTACTAACAAACCGAACTACCTCATCATAATACAAAGGAACAATACAAGCATTATCCATTATTAGTAAATTCATTTTATTATATAAGGTATACCGCAAACTATCGTTTATTTCGAACATAGCTTTTTCATATAGGTTATCATATTCTTCACTATGATAGTGTGTATAGTTGGGACCATTCGGACTTTTGTTTTTACTATAAAATAATGCAAGATAATTTTCAGCATCAGGATAATCTGCTATCCATGAGCCTCTAAAAAATTCGAGTTTCGAATTGGCAACCATATCCCTAAATGTGGCTCCTGTATTAATATCAATCTCAATTTTAATTCCAAACTCAGATAACTGTTGTTGTATATATTCGCATAAATCTAAATAATCGCTGGTTGTTGTTAATGTAATTGGTTTAAGTCCTTCTCCTTTAGGAAAACCTGCTTCTTGTAACAATTTTATTGTTTTATCTGGATTGTAAGTATATATCGGATTAATTTCAGAAAAAGAAGGTAATCCTTTAGGTATAAACCCATAATTAGCAGGAAATCCTACATTATTTCTTAAATACTTCATCATTTTTTTACGATCAAAACCATAATTAATTGCTTGTCGTACTTTTTTGTTTAAAATCGCAGAATTTTTGTCATTTACCTTCAATGTGTCAATCAAAAAACCTAAATATTCTGTATTTAAATAAGGCTGATTTATCATTTCTATTTTCTCAAAATATTTAGGAGACAAATTCCCATTTTTTGTAATTAACTCATCTTTGTTCGCAGGGTTTAATCCCGAAATAAAATCAAGTCGTCCTTTCAAGAATTCTAAAAACTCCGATTGTTTATCATTAATAAATGTAATTGCAATTGCATCTAAGTATGGTAATGTATTACCCGAGCTATCTTTCTCGAAATAATTTTGATTTTTTACAAATATCAGTTTCTCTCCTTCTTTCCAGAATTTATATTTAAACGGCCCCGTTCCTACTGGATTTTTTCTAAAATTAATTCCGTAGTAATCGATCGCTTCTTTAGGAATAACAGAGCAGTATTTCATTGTTAATAAGCCTAAAAAAGCTGGAAAAGGATTTTTTAACTCTATCTGTAGGATAGTATCATTAATTGCTTGTATCCCTCCTTCTTTTACATTATTGAATATCCAAACACCAGGTGATGTTGTCGATGGGTCAATTATTCGATTCAAACTGTATTCAAAATCAAAAGCTGTTACTTTACGCCCTTTTCTATTAACAAAAGCTTTATTATCATGAAAAAATACATCATCTCTTAAAATAAACTCATAAACCTTTCCTCCGTCATAAACATTCCACGTCTTAGCAATACAAGGTCTTACTTGTAATTCTGAATCCATCTGAACTAAGCCATTATAAAGCTGATTTGCCGGCCAAATTAAAACCTGATTTTTGGCAAATGCAGGGTCAAGTGTCGATATCCCCTTTGATTCATTATACCTGAAGATATTCACGTTTTGCTTTTCAATTTGCTGAGAACATGAATAGAAAATAAAAAACAGAACTATTAAACCTAAATGCTTCTTCAGATTTCTGAATTTGGAACAAGCCTGAAAATATATCATACAAATTTTAATTATTCTAAAAATGGAATTATCTATTTCCACCTTCTTTTTTCAATTTAGAAATACAATCTATCATGAAATAACTTCCTTTATCAGTAAGTTAATAATTATTTGCTCTAGGGTTTAATTATTTCTTACATGCTTTGTACAAAAATATAGAAAAAAGTGCAAGAATTAGGTTAGAATAAGAATAAATCCACATACAGAAACAGATTATCCCAACAAATGACTACTCTATAATTATATACCTAATTTAATACAATTATAAAAGCAATTTATTTTATACGGCTAAGTACAAACGATACACATAAGAAAAAAGTCAGAAACTGGCGTTTCTGACTTTCCTAATACCCTAAAAATTAAACCTAAAATTTAAATGAAAAAACTGTAAAAGTTCTCTTATCAATACAACGCTTAAAGGTTTAAATTGTTTCGAGAAAGTTGTTTTTTTTGATTTTTTTTTCTAAAAAAAGGAGAACCGTTATTTTCAGATAAGCTATACATCCTAATTTTATTAGGATTTTAGAATAAAATTACAAATATATCATCGTGTAATTTTTTTTTAAAATATTTACTTCTGAATACTTTCAAGATACATCTATTCGTCTGAAATTTCTAAAAGTAAATTTCTATAAGCCGAAAATAATTTTGATTTTGACACCATTCCTATATATTTAGCATTCTCGATTACAGGTAAGTTCCATGCTTCTGATTTTTCAAATTTCTCAATAACTTCTTTCATTGTATCGTTTAATCCAATATATGCAGGAGGCAAAATCATTAAGTTGCTAACTAGAGTTTCATCGTATATATTTTGTTCAAACATTATTTCGCGAATATCATTCATTAGAATTAAGCCTATCAGCACATTATCATCATCAACAACCGGAAAAATATTACGCTTTGACTTTGAGATTTTATGAACTAAATCGCCCAAAGTAGAATCAACATGAATGGTCGTAAAATCATTTTCGATAACTGATTTCAATTTCATAAACGTTAAAATTGCTTTGTCTTTATGGTGAGTTATCAGTTCGCCTCGTTTTGCTAACTGTACTGTAAATATTGAATTTGGCTCAAAAATCTTAACTGTTATAAATGAAACTATTGTCGATATCATTAAAGGAACTATTAATCCGTATCCCTTAGTTGTTTCGGCTATAAGAAAAATTGACGTAAGCGGAGCATGTAATACACCACTAAGAACTCCAGCCATACCAACTAACGCAAAATTTCCTTCAGAGATATTGAAACCTAATAAATTCAGTGTATGCGAAAAAAGCATTCCTGCAATTGCTCCAGAAAAAAGAGATGGAGCTATCACCCCTCCCACTCCTCCTATGCTAAGGGTTATTGTAGTTGCAAATGCTTTTAATAAAAGTAACGTTATAAAAAACAAGTAAAAAAACAGGTATGAATTGTTGTAATTTACGCCTAAGTTGGTTTTCATTACAACAGAATAGTTCTCCGCAAAAATTGCTTTAATAGTTTGGTAACCTTCGCCGTATAATGGCGGAAATAAGAATATCATTACACCAAGAACTACTCCACCTAAAAATAATCTTTTCACACTATCAAACTTGTTTGCAATACGTTCAACTTTAAAAAATGTTTTTGTAAAATAAATAGACGTTAATCCTGATATAATTCCAAGAATGATATAAAATATCGTATGCTTTACTGTGTAAGGATCTTTTAATACAAACTCAAAAAGAATCTCATCTTGAAAAAACACATTTGTTATTATTGCTCCACAAACTGATGCTGTTAATAAAGGAATCAAATTAAACCGATTTAGATCAATAAGTAATACCTCAACGGCAAATATAATTGCAGCTAAAGGAGTATGAAAAATAGCAGAAATAGCACCAGCAGCACCACAAGCTAATAATAGAGTTATTTCTTTATAATTAAGCTTAAGTATTTTCCCTATATTCGATCCTATAGCTGCTCCCGACGAAATAATTGGTGACTCTAAACCTATAGAACCTCCAAATCCTGCTGTAAAAATTCCTCCTATTATTGAAGAAAATATCTTATGAGCTTGAATTAAACTATTACGTTTCGAAATAGCATACAGTATTGATGCAATATTATGTTTTATTTGATCTCTGACTATAAATTTTAAAAACAGAAAAACAATTGATATACCTACAAAAGGATATACAAACACCAATAAATTATATTCATCAAAACTTTCATTTCTTAATAAAACCGAATGCAAATAAAAAACCGATGTTTTTAAAATCAGAGCTATTAAACCACCGGTCAAACCAGCAATTGCACTTAATATTAGTATATAGTTTCGCTGACTAATATTATTTTTACGCCATATAAGTAACCTTAATAAAAGAGACTTGGGCATAATGTGTAGTTTAATAATCTATTCTGATTATTAAATTACTAAATATTTAAGGAATATAAAAACGATTATTTTCTCTTCAATGATAACTCTTCTCCTTTTTTCAACATAAAAGCATATGCTTCATTGTATTCATTTTGGATTTCACCATCAAGAATCGCATCTTTAATTGCATTCTTTATTTCACCAATTATAGGCCCAGGCTTTAGATCAAATGTTTTAATTATTAATTCTCCTGAAATAGGAGGCTGAAAATTTCGTAATCGATCTTTCTCTTCAAGTTCAACCAGTTTTTCTCTTACTATTCTAAAATTACTTAAATGTTTACGAACAGTTTTCTCATTTTTTGATGTTATATCAGCCTCACACAACAACATTAAGTCATCAATGTCATCCCCTGCATCAAAAAGCAGCCTCCGGACTGCTGAATCTGTTACAATATCTTGAGATAATACAATTGGACGTAGATGCAATTGTATTAATTTCTGTATATATTTCATTTTATCATTCAAAGGCATTTTTAATCGAGTAAAAATACGAGGGATCATTTTAGCTCCTAAAAATTCATGCCCATGGAAAGTCCAACCTATATCCTTAACAAATTTCTTTGTTTTAGGTTTTGCAATATCATGCAATAAACCTGCCCATAACAACCATAAATTATCTGTCTTTTTTCTCAAATTATCAACAACTTCTATTGTATGATAAAAATTATCTTTATGTGCCCGCCCCTCAACTAACTCGACACCTTTTAGCATTGCTAATTCTGGAAAAAACTCAGACAATAATCCAGTATTCTCCATTATTTTAAATCCAATCGAAGGTTTGGGTGATAATAATATCTTATTCAATTCTTCAATTATCCGCTCATACGATACAATGTGTATTCTTTCTTTATTCTTTTGTATCGATTCATAAGCTACATCATCAATTCTAAAATTTAATTGAGCTGCAAATCTAACAGCTCTAAACATCCTTAAAGGATCATCAGAAAAAGTTGTATCTGGATTTAACGGAGTGCGTAAAATTTTTCTTTCTAAATCAGCCACTCCATCAAAAGGGTCAATTAATTCTCCAAAATTTTTGTCATTTAATGATATGGCCAAAGCATTTATCGTAAAATCTCTCCTATTTTGGTCATCCTGAACAGTTCCACCTTCAACAATCGGTTTTCTCGAATTTTTCCTATACGACTCTTTTCGTGCTCCAACAAACTCAATTTCATAATTTCCACAACGTAACATAGCTGTCCCGAAATTTTTAAAAACAGTTACATTCACATTAGAACCAAGCCTTTTTGCAACGTTTGTTGCAATATCAATTCCACTACCTATAACTACAATATCAATATCTTTCGAAGGACGTTTTAAAATAATATCACGTACATATCCTCCAATTACAAACACATCAACATTATCCTCATCCGCTACCTGAGATATTATTTTAAAGATTTTATCGTTAAGAAATTCCTTCATCTGTAAATATGGCATTTATTTATATTTTCATGACAAAATTACAATTATTTAGTTTTATTTCTCCACAAACACTAAAAATACTCATTTGGAATAGCATTTGTTATCATTAATCAATATATTTAGATTTCTATATATTAATTTAATTATAAAAAAATGGTAGAACACTTGACAAAAGAAACATTCAAAGACAAAATCTTTGATTTCGAAAAAAATAAAGAATGGAAATTTAAAGGGGATAAACCTTGTATGATCGATTTCTATGCTAACTGGTGCCAACCATGTAAAATGGTAGCTCCTATATTAGAAGAATTAGCTGAAGAGTATAAAGACAAAATAACTATTTATAAAGTTAACACTGAAGATCAGCAAGAACTGTCTGCAATGTTCGGAATTAGAAGTATTCCATCATTGCTTTTTATTCCTATGAATGGAGAACCTCAAATGGCTCAAGGAGCTCTTCCTAAAGATTCATTTCAAAAAGCAATTAAGGATATATTAAAAGTTGATTAAATAGCAACTTTACCTTAAAAAGATAAATTATAAACAACAACAAACATGAAAAGGATGATTTTATCTCTCGAATCATCCTTTTTCACACGCAAAGAGGTAGCTTGTTAATAAATAATAATTATTGTCAATAAGTATAAATACAATTAATTGTGTCATCAGTATATTATAAGTAAACTTGCTATAGGTTGATAACCTACACTATAATCATGGAGTCTTTTAAAACACATACAAGTCGAAATACTGAAGAATTAATTAATTTAAATAATCGAATATTAATCGTCGAAGATGATGATATAAGCTATTCTTTAATGGAAGAAGTTTTAAATGCACATAATATAAACCCACTAAGAGCATATGATGGCATAGAAGCAATAAATATATTTATTGAAAATGCATATACTATAGATTTAATTTTCATGGATATTCGTTTACCTAAGCTTAATGGTTATGAAGCAACACGAAAAATAAAAGAAATTAACAAAAACACTCCTATCATAGCATTAACAGCTTATACGCATTCTCAATGTATTATCGATTGTTATGATGCAGGATGTTCTGAACTTATTACTAAACCATATAACATAAACAAGATTATATCACTGGTTGATACTTATGTAATAAATAAGAAATAACATGCTATAAAATTTGTTTTTCAAGATAAAATAATATTTTTTATTCAATGATAATTCTCTAATTTTGGAGGATTATTTTTTTAGAATAAATTAATTTTAAAAATCATGAATAGAGATACACAAATATTTGATCTAATTCAAAAAGAAAAAGAACGCCAAATAAACGGAATAGAGCTTATTGCCTCAGAAAACTTTGTTAGTGAGCAAGTTTTAGAAGCAATGGGATCAGTAATGACTAACAAATATGCAGAAGGTTATCCTGGAAAAAGATACTACGGTGGATGCGAAATTGTAGATCAATCAGAAGATTTAGCTAGAGAAAGATTAAAGCAAATTTATAATGCCGAATGGGTTAATGTACAACCTCACTCTGGAGCTCAAGCAAATGCCGCTGTTTTCATGACAATACTTAATCCTGGGGATACATTTATGGGTTTAGATTTGTCTCATGGAGGTCACTTATCTCATGGTTCTCCTGTTAATTTATCAGGAATTTTATATAGAGCTGTATCATACGGTGTAAAAGAAGATACCGGTATGATAGACTACGACATGATGGAAGAAGTTGCTTTAAAAGAAAAGCCTAAAATGATTGTTGGAGGTGCTTCTGCTTACTCTCGCGAATGGGATTACAAACGCATGAGAGAGATTGCTGATAAAATTGGAGCTCTTTTAATGATTGATATGGCTCATCCAGCAGGGTTAATCGCAGCCGGACTTTTAAACAATCCATTAGAGTATGCTCATGTAGTAACATCAACTACACATAAGACATTACGTGGACCTCGTGGTGGAATTATTCTTATGGGTAAAGATTTTGAAAATCCTTTCGGAAAAACAACACCTAAAGGAGTTATCAGAAAAATGTCTTCGTTATTCGATTCTGGAGTATTCCCAGGATCACAAGGAGGTCCATTAGAACATGTTATTGCAGCAAAAGCTGTTGCTTTTGGTGAAGCATTAAGCCCTGAGTTTAAAGAATATCAAACTCAAGTTAAGAAAAATGCTACATTAATGGCAGAACACTTTATAACTAAAGGTTATAAAGTTATTTCTGGAGGAACAGACAACCACTCAATGTTGATTGATTTAAGAACTAAGTTCCCTGAAATAACTGGAAAAGTAGTTGAAAACACTTTAGTTAAAGCTCATATAACTATTAATAAAAATATGGTTCCTTTTGATTCTCGGTCTCCATTCCAAACATCAGGATTTAGAGTAGGAACATCAGCAATAACAACACGAGGAATAAAAGAAGAACAAATCCCTACAATTGTTGATTTTATAGATCAAGTTATTAGTAATATTGAAGACGAAGCAGTTATTACTAAAGTAGGAAACGATATTAAAGAAATGATGAGTAAATATCCTTTATTTGCTTATTAAGATATTATCTTTTATAGTAAAAGTCGCTTTAGAAAAATTCTTTAGCGACTTTTTTATTTTAACATAACCAGATTAAAACATAAATTATGGAATGGTATATTATTGCTTCAGTTATTGGTATTGGATTTATTGCTGGCTTTATAAATACTCTGGCAGGTAGTGGTTCGTTATTAACCCTTCCGTTACTTATGTTTTTAGGACTCCCTGCCAATGTAGCAAACGGGACAAATAGAATAGCAATATTATTACAAAACATAGTCGGAGTATCAAGCTTTAGGAAACAAAAAGTACTAAAATTTGATCATAGTCTCTGGCTAAGTATTCCTACCATTTTAGGATCTTTCGTTGGGGCCTTAATCGCTGTAAATATTAATGAAGACACTATGCAAAAAACAATAGGAGCTTTACTTATTGTTATGTTAATTATCATTATTTACAAACCTCAAAAATGGATAAACGAAAAAGAAAGTATACCTAAACCCGGAATAATGCAATTGATTATCTTCTTTTTTATTGGATTATATGGAGGTTTTATTCAAGCAGGAGTAGGATTCTTTTTATTAACAGGACTTGTTTTAGGAGTAGGATTTGACTTAGTTAGAGCTAATGCTATAAAAGTACTTATAATATTGTTGTATACTCCTATAGCATTAACTGTATTTATATTAAATAACCAAGTAAATTACAAGCTAGGGCTTATCTTAGCTATAGGGAACATGCTAGGTGCATTTATCGGCACCAAAGCTACCGTGAAGTGGGGAGCTAAGGTAGTACGATACTTTTTACTTTTTGCAATAACAATATCAGCTCTAAAACTGCTTGGTGTATTTAATCTCATAAATTAGTCTTATTTATTTTTTATTAACAAAATCGCGTCCATCAACTTTTGTATATCCAAACGATGTTGGTCCATTAAATTCTACATCGTTTAAATTGACTGGAGTTTTCAATACCGCATATTTAAAATCTACAAAATCATCAAAATATGCCTTTTCAAAACTAACCCCTTTTCTGAATTTAGCATATTTAAAATCTGTTTCCGATTTGAAATTTGCTTCAGCAAAATCGACAAAACCTCTAGGTTCTATATACTTAAAACTAGCAAATCGCTTAAATTGAGATTTTTTAAAGCTAACCTTGCCTTGAAACTTTGTATACTTAAAATTAGCTTCCCCTTTAAAATTAACATCATTAAATTTTACAATTGAAGGAAACTCTGAATATTTGAAATTAGCTTTTTCGCCAAAAACAGAATTAGAGAAATCAATATCACTATTAAACTTTGCATATTTAAATAAAGCTACCCCCTCATATTTACAAGCTTTAAAAGAACTATTCTCATGAAACTTAGAATACTTAACTAAAAAATCATGCTCAAAAATGCAATTATCAAATTTAACATTTTTATGAAACATCGCAATATGTAACTCATTAGGATGCTCGTTGGTATAATAACCTATAATCTTACCTTTAAAAGTACAATTAACAAAACTTATATCTGAATTTACATGATATTTAAATGTCACATTCGAATTAAATATTTGATTCTTCCCTTTTTCTTGGACAACATCTTTTATTAATCGAAAATCTAAATCTCCAGTTATCGTAACATTTTCAAATGATACAGATTCTCCATTATTTATTTTAAGAATAATATCCTTTGCTTTAATAGTTTCTTGTGTATATCCAAAAAAAGGAATACCAATTATCAATACTGCTAATAATAAATTTTTCATAATTCTATAATTTAGTTTTCTATAAAGACTATTTGATCTACAGCTTGCTGCGTCTATACAAAAAAGTATTTGCATTTAACAATACAAATACTTTTGAAAAGAGGATTAGATAATGTATTAATGTCTATAATAAATTTTACTCACAATTTTCCAAACCTCTTCAAATTTATATAGTTGCAGATAGTCTGTAAACAATAATTTCTGATCTCGAAACAGTTGTATTTTAGCCATTGCTGAATTTCCTGTTATATCAATTAATAGGTATTTGCAAGTAACCCTCTTATCTCCAACAAAAGATTCTGGGGTTTTCAATTTTCTATCTTTAATCGACTTAATCCAGTTATAAATAGAATTTTTAATTAACATATCGGAATGTACTTCCAAGAAATTAAATCCTGAATGAAATCCTTCTTCAAAATCTTCTAAGTTTCCATTATTTTGTATTCCATCAACATAGGCTGACTGAATAATTTGCTTAATAGCAATTTCTTCGTTTTTGTTTTTTGGAAAGAATACGCCTGATAAAAGAACAATTAAAACCATAGATATTAACTTCGGACTCATAATAATATTTCTTTAAATTAATTTATTCGCTTTCTGTTAATCTTTAAAACTATTCGATAACTCACTTTTATTTATTAGTATTGTTTTTCTCATTTAAACTAATTTACACAGAGTTAAAATCATTATATCAATATATATACCATTACATCCAAACATCTATTCAACAACACATTACATAATCAAGAGTATTTTTTTCGTGTTCGACAACGTTCAAAAATGTTCGATTACGAACATATATTTTTCAATAAAAAATATTTCATTCTATGGGCTTTTTAAAGCTAAATTGTTTTTACAAAAAAAGACCTGATTGAATCTAAACATATGTTGTTAAAGAAAAAACAATATCAACTTTACTTATATCTATTTTTACTGCTTGTAATAATATTAAAATGTTTAATTTTGCAATTCCGAAAGGTAAATTTTAGAAAAAATATGGATAATAAATATCGTATAAACCATTTAAGAGAATTAGAAGCAGAATCAATTTTTGTAATAAGAGAAGTTGTTGCTCAATTTGAAAATCCTTGCATGCTTTTTTCTGGCGGGAAAGATTCTATTGTAATGTTTCATTTAGCTCGAAAGGCTTTTTGGCCTGCAAAAGTTCCATTTCCTTTAATGCACATAGACACTGGTCATAATTTTTCTGAAACTCTCGAATTCAGAGATAAGTTAATGACAGATACAGATACTAAACTAATTGTTAAGTATGTGCAAGATTCAATAAATCAAGGTAAAGTTATTGATGAAACCGGAGTAAATGCGAGTAGAAATAAACTACAAACAACAACTCTTTTAGATGCGATAGAAGAATTGAAGTTTGATTGCGCAATGGGAGGAGGTAGACGCGACGAAGAAAAAGCCAGAGCAAAAGAACGTTTCTTCTCTCATCGAGACGAATTTGGTCAGTGGGATCCAAAGAATCAAAGACCTGAACTTTGGAATATCTTTAATGGGAAAAAACATATGGGCGAACATTTTAGAGTATTTCCAATAAGTAATTGGACAGAAATGGATGTGTGGCAATATATTCTACTTGAAAACATTCCTATTCCTAATCTGTATTTTTCTCACGAACGAGAAGTTATAGATAGAGATGGAACTATCTTAGCTGCAGGAGAATTTGTAGCATTAAAAGAAACAGAAATCCCTGAAAAAAGAATTGTTCGTTTTAGAACTATTGGAGATATGACTTGTACTGGAGCTGTAGAGTCAAAAGCTCATACCTTAGAAGAAATTATCGAAGAAGTTGCTTCTACTCGAATCACAGAAAGAGGAGGTCGTTACGACGACAAACGCTCAGAAGCTGCTATGGAAGATAGAAAAAAAGAGGGATATTTTTAAAAAGAATTAAACATAACAATATATTATGTCAGAAGATTATAATAGAGGTTACTTAAATATGGAACTTTTACGTTTTACAACAGCAGGAAGTGTTGATGACGGTAAAAGTACTCTTATAGGACGATTATTATACGATAGCAAAGCTATTTTCGAAGATCAGATGGAATCGATCGAAAGAGCTAGCCAAAAAACAGGCGATGGAGAAGTTAATTTAGCATTATTGACCGATGGACTTAGAGCCGAAAGAGAACAAGGAATAACAATAGATGTTGCTTATAGATATTTTGCAACTCCTAAACGTAAGTTTATTATTGCCGATACCCCAGGACATGTTCAGTATACCCGAAATATGGTAACCGGAGCATCAACAGCTAATGTTGCTTTAATTCTTGTTGATGCTCGAAATGGTATTATCGAGCAAACATTACGCCATGCTTTTATTGCCTCGTTACTACAAATACCTCATATTATTGTTTGTGTTAACAAAATGGATTTAGTTGATTTTGACGAAAGTGTTTTTAATGAAATAAAGGATGGTTTCGATGATATCTCAACTAAATTGGACGTTCAGGATATTCGATTTGTTCCTATTAGTGCAAAATTAGGAGACAATGTAGTTGAGCGCTCAAATAATATGGATTGGTATGATGGTCCAACATTAATGTATCTTCTTGAAAATATACATATAGCTAACGACATCAATCACATTGATACTCGTTTCCCTGTACAATATGTTATTAGGCCAATGCGTGATGAATATCATGACTACAGAAGTTATGCTGGACGAATTGAAGGAGGTATTTTCAGAAAAGGAGATACAGTTAAGATTTTACCTTCGGGATTAACATCAAAAGTTAAATCAATTGATACTTTCGAGAATCATGTCGAAGAGGCTTTTGCCCCTCAATCGGTTGCTCTTAGTTTAGAAGACGATATTGATATTAGTAGAGGTGACTTAATAATAAAAGACAATGGACTTCCTAAATCTGGTCAAGATATTGAAATGATGGTTTGTTGGTTTAGCGAAAATCCAATGATATTGGGAAGTAAGTACACATTAAAACACACAACTAACGACTTAAGATGTGTTGTTAAAGATGTTAACTATAAAATGGACATTAATACCTTAGAACATCTTACTGATGATAAGAAAATAGGCTTAAATGACATTGCTAAAATAACTATAAAAACGACCAAACCTTTATTTTATGATTCGTATCAGAAAAATAGAAAAACAGGGAGTGTTATTTTAATAGATGAAGCAACAAATAATACTGTTGCAGCAGGAATGATTATATAAAAC
>JAKSCO010000315.1 GCA_022360575.1 Bacteroidales bacterium
AATAAATATCTCACGAAAACCTTTAAATTTAAGGCTTGCAAAATGCATCTGTATTAACGATGCCGCACTCTAATTAAAAATTAAGCAAAAAGCTAAAGTTTTTAAAAGCAGTTTTAACAAGTAAATATTTGGATAATACGAGTATAATAAAAAGATATAAGAGCAATGCAAAGAGCATTGTGTTCTTATATATATGTTGGCCGTCATTCGCGAATTTAGGACTAAATCATAATAATTTCCAATATATATTAAAGGAGAATATTGATAATTTGAACTTATACTAAAAATAGGGTTTTATGCGATCAATTATTTGATTAACAAAAAATAAAAATATGAAAAAACTAATTTTTATTATAGTAACATTTGTATTATTAGGAAACAATACGATTACAGCACAAGAGAAAATAGTAGGTATTTCCTTAGGATATCCAGTAAATTTGACAGATCACTGGTTAGTAGGTGGATGGAATAATAAAATTAATGTTAACGCAAAATTTTCAAGAAACTACAATCTATTAACAGTTGGTGTTGGTCTAAATTACTCTGCTTGCGAAGTAGATTATTGGTTCAGATATTATCAATCTGATAATAAATCTATTTCTGATTTAAGCTCATATATTCTAGTTGGATTAAATTTTAATAAAAATAAGTTTTCAATTATACCTCATACTAATATTGGCTATTCATTTATCTTTTCAAATATCGAAATATATAGGGGGAGTGGAGGATTATATGTTGCACCTGGATTTGATATCAACTATGCCTTTTTCGATAATATAAGAATAGGAATGAATGTGAATTACAATCTAATATTTGCTGAATTAGATTGTAATACTGATGGTTGGATTGTTCATTGTGATTTTTTTAGAGAGACTGATGAAATTATGAAATCAGTTATTTTTGGTGTTAATATAGGGTATATATTTTAAAAGAAATTCAATACTGGTATCAATAAAAATAAGTTCAGTAAATAAAGGATATACAGGATTAACACCCTCGCAGTATAAAAAAACAAGTTTGCATA
>JAKSCO010000319.1 GCA_022360575.1 Bacteroidales bacterium
GAGAGGGGATTTAGAAATTGTCAATGATTATTTGATAGTTGCAGATTATATGAGTGTAGACAAAGGAATTTACATTTATAATAAAAAAACACATGAACATGTGGCGAGTACAGGAAGTAAGGGTAGAGGTCCACATGAAGTAATTAGCTACTCATTCATATCAAAAGATTGTGAGAATAATTCATTTTATATGCCTGATTATGGGAGGGATTTGCTTTACAAATTTGAGTTAGATAGTATCTTCGAAAACCCAAAGTATCTTCCTAGTATTCAGTATGATTTTAATAATGGAACAAAAATTTTTCAAGTAGGTATAATTGATGACAGTTTAGCTGTCTGTAGAACTGGAAAACTATTAAATCCTAATACTCTTAAATCTTATACGGGGAAGGTCAATATTAATTCAGGTAAAGTTACTAAAATATGTTCCCCTTTAGTTGAAAAAAAGAATTTACAGACGTTATCTGCATATTCTAAAAAGCACGATCTTTATGTTGAAGCCTATTCGAACTTTGATCTCATAACAGGAGTGAATCAAGATGGGGAGAAAATTTTTGAAACCTATGGCCCGGAATGGCATGAAAGAATTATTAAGAAGAAATTTTTTAATGTGGTTAGAATTATTGGAGACAAAATATTGGTGAAATATTGTGGAAAAAAAAGAATTTCAATAAATGAAAACGGGAGGAGAATTTCTACCCCTTCAACAAAAATTATGGTTTTTAACCTACAAGGTAGGTACCAGAAAACACTAGAATTGAGAACAAGTATTTATAGTTTTACTGGTGATGGTGGAATGTTGTATATACTTTCAGGAGATGACGGAAGTATTTATCAATTAGATGCCAATGATCTATTACAAAATGAGGTGTAAAGTTGCATCCAAAGTGAGTGAAAAATCATAGTCTCCGCAGAATAGTGTATTCAGAAGAGGCCTGAATCAGCTTAGGGAGCTTTTTTTAGAAGAAAGCAGTTCTGATAATAGATCAAATCAAAGCTCTAGTCTGGAAAAGGTATGAGCTGAATAAAAAAAACGTCAGGTAGAGTAAAGTTTTACATACTGACAAGATCTATCGGATATTATGAGTTATAAGGGAGCTTCTTGTTGAGACGTAACTGTTTGGTAGGGGAGTGAAAACAAATGACTTTTGACTAATTTGTCATTTTTTTGAATGATCAATAACTATACTTTATTATTAAGTAAGTCAAATCAGCGTCTTTAAATATGCTCTTTATATAATAGGAAAATTTATATCTAGAAATTAAATCGTGTATTTTGTTACAACAATATCACAATAAGCATATGGATAA
>JAKSCO010000267.1 GCA_022360575.1 Bacteroidales bacterium
AAAGAAATAGAGCGTTTAAATGCTGTCTCTCCTTTAGATATTCTCGAAGCCGAAATTCCGGGTGTCGAAATAGCCTACCACGGATATGGTCCCTCGTTAAAAGTACAAGGTTTAAGCGCCAATTACTCATTGATATTAATCGATGGCGAACGCATTGCCGGAGAAACCGATGGCAATATTGATTTTAATAAAATAAACCTTACCGATATCGAACGTGTAGAAGTATTGCGTGGTGCAAATTCTACTCTATACGGATCGAATGCTATGGGTAGTGTAATCAATTTTATCACTAAAAAAAACAATTCAAAATTTAATCTCAATGTCGATTTAAGGTACGATTCGAAAAACCAAAAAAATTACTCCGACAACGAACTGAAATTAGAACACAACAACAACCTTAAATTTTATCTTAAAAACCACGATTTAAATAATCTAAATACAAATCTTAATCTCAATTTTAAGATCAAAGATATTTATAGCAATACATCTTTAAATTTCAAAAATATCGATGGGTACGAACTAACAACAACCGAGGCTACCGAAAAATATTATCATCAGCGAAACATACAGCTTTCTGACAAAAGCGCCTTAGGAGCTAAACTAGGATTTAGTGGATATCAAAATATAAATGTAACTCAGAAGTTTCGTTTCGATAGAGGAAAAAACTGGACTCATCAAATACAAGGAAATTATTATCAAAGCGAAGAGTTCGACTTTATTAATAACGGAAAACATAAGTTTGCCAAAAGCTTTTCGATAATCGAAAAATCGAAATTTAAAATAAGTAAAAATCAAAGCTTGAATTTTGCTGTAAACTACGACAAATACTATAAGTACGATGCTTTCGACCGAAGCACCTCAAAGCAAAAAGTATACTCACAAAATTTTAATAATATAAAACTGAGCTACTCAACCCGAATAAATAAACATAAGATTTTAATCGGAACCGAAAACCTTTTCGAAATACTCGAAACAGATATGTTTGATGCTAGCGAGAACATACGAAAAAGAGATGCCAACAATATTGTTGCATTTATTCAAGACGAATTTAAAAGTTCAGATAAGCTTAGCTTTATTGGTGGAATTCGTACAAATTATCACTCAAATTATAATTTACATGCTACTCCAAGTATCAGTTCTAAATACATTTTACACAATTTTAATTTCAGATTATCGTATGCCCGGGGATTTCGCTCGCCAAGCTTAAAAGAACTATATACCAACTGGAGCCACCTAGGAATGTTTAATATCTACGGAAATCAGAATATAAAACCCGAAACCAATAATCACTATTCGTTTTCTACCGATTACATCAACCCCAAAAAACATCTTAATGTAACATTTATAGGATCATACAATCACATCTACAACAAAATAGGAATATACCAAAAAGGGCAAGATTATTATTACGATAATATTTCCGAGCAATCATTGCTAAATATCGAACTAATTGTAAAATGGAAATTTGCTAAATATTTCTTATTTAAAGGAGGATATATTAATACCAATATTATCGAAAGCTCTCAAGAATACAACACCTCCCCTATTTCGCCACATTTATTTACTAGTCAATTGTCATATAATTATAAAAAACGAAACTACGACCTTAAAGTAAATATCTCGGGGAAATTATCAAGCAAGAAAGAATATTCCATACTAGCCGGAGATACCGAAGAATTTCCTAACGAATATTATCAGATAACAAACCCCACATATACTTTGTGGAATGCCTCTATTAATCAATCATACCAAAGATATTCTTTAAATATTGGGGTTAAGAATATATTCGATTATATAAGCCCTGTTATTAATTTTAATACACCAGCAAGCCCCGGCCGACGATTTTATATAAGCTTAGGATACAAAATATAAATAACAGAAAATTAATAATTAACATAAATACAGTAAAAATGAAAAAACCAAGTAATTTATTTTTGCCCATATTTGCTCTTATGGCTTTGGCTGTTGTAGCGTGTAAAAAAGATGATGCAAGTCCCGAAAAGCATAAAACAATAATGATTAATGCTTCGAGCTATTCCGATTGGGTTTATTTCTCGTTCGAGAAAGATAAAATCGTTCAAATAGACAATTTCTCTACATCACTCGATTGGGATTTAGGCTTTCATCGATACGATTTACGTGTAAATTGTGGTAAATCGGGAAAAGGAAAAGGAGGTTCATTGGTTTCAGAAAAAACTGATTTTGATTCAATTCTTGAGGCTCCTACAACAGGATACTCTTTAAACGATTCGATAGAGATTTATACAGATTTAAGTGTAATGCCTCCTGTCGAAGTAAAAGTGCCAGGCGATACAGTTCTTGCTAAATGGATAACAAAATCGTTCGGAGCTCAAGGTCCTCAATATAAGATTAACAACAAAATGTTTGTTATAAAAACAGCAAGTGGGAAATATGCTAAGATATGGTTAAGAGATTTTTTTAACAATCAAGCTAAAGCAGGACACATCACCATGCAATATATTTATCAACCCGACGGAAGCAGAAATTTAGATTTATAAAAAGAAAAAGGGAGCCTAAGGCTCCCTAAATAAAATCTATTTTTCAATCCCGACAAGGTTAAACATAAAGGCATATTCTAACGCTACTTCTTTTAAAGCTTCGAATCTACCCGAAGCACCACCATGTCCGGCTTCCATATTGGTATGTAATAACAACATATTGTTATCTGTTTTCATATCGCGCAATTTAGCTACCCACTTAGCAGGCTCCCAATATTGCACTTGCGAATCGTGCAATCCGGTTGTTACTAACATTGCAGGATAATTTTGAGCTTTTACCTGATCGTATGGCGAATACGACAACATATAATCATAATATTCTTTTTCTTTCGGATTTCCCCATTCATCAAATTCGCCTGTTGTTAATGGAATATTTTCGTCAAGCATTGTAGTAACCACATCAACAAAAGGAACTGCCGCAACAACACCCTTGTAAAGCTCGGGCTGCATATTTACTATAGCTCCCATTAATAACCCTCCGGCACTACCACCCATGGCAAATAATTTATCGGGGTTGGTATATTTTATTGCTATCAAATGTTCGGCACAATCGTTAAAATCAGTAAATGTATTTTTCTTTTTCAAAAGTTTTCCGTTTTCATACCATTGTCTACCCAAATATTGTCCACCTCTGATATGAGCCAAAGCATAAACAAAACCTCTGTCTAATAAACTTAAACGTACCGAACTAAAATATGGATCCATTGTTGCTCCATACGATCCATATGCATAAAGCAATGTAGGATTGTTTCCATCTAATTTTATTCCTTTGCGATAAACAATCGACATAGGGACTTGAGTTCCATCATCGGCTTTAGCCCACAATCTCTTAGTTTCGTAATTCTCCGGATTGAAATCGCCAATAACTTCTTGTTGTTTCTTCAGCTCTTTTTCTTGCGTACGTAAGTTGTAATCGTAAGTCGAGTTAGGTGTTGTCATCGATGTATAACCAAATCGCAGTAATTCTGTATCAAAGTCAGGGTTTGTCGATAAATATGCCATATATACTTCTTCATCGAATTTCACATAATGTTCTTTCTTTGTTTTCCAGTTACGAACTCTAAATTTTGTTAAACCCTCTTCGCGCTCAGCTACTATTAAATAGTCTCTAAACAATTGTATCCCTTCTAAAAATACTTCTTCTCTGTGAGGAATAACAATCTCCCAATTTTCTTTTTCGGTTTTATTTATATGTGTACGCATTAAGCAAAAATTTTGTGCATTTAAGTTAGTGCGTATATAAAAGTATTCGCCCAAATGCGATACCGAGTACTCCAACCCTCGCTCGCGTTTTTGAACAATCTTAAATTCAGACATTGGCTTGTTGGCATCAATAAATTGGTATTCATCAGACATCGTACTATACGAGCTTATCATTATGTATTTATCCGATTTTGATCTCCAAACAGCAACACCAAATGTTTCGTCCGACTCAAAAAAGATTTCTTTATCATCGTTTTGTTTGCCTCCTAAAACATGTCTGAATATTTTTTCCGCTCGTAATGTCTCAGCATTTTTCTGGGTATAAAACATGGTTTTATTATCGTTAGCCCAAGCTGCATAACCGGTAGTTACTTCAAGTTTGTCGCTATATATTTCGCCTGTTTCAAGATTTTTAACCATTATGGTAAATTTCCTTCTACTAACAGTATCGACTCCATATGCTAAAAGTTTATTGTCAGGACTAACGCTTAAACCTCCTACGTTATAGTAATCGTATCCTTTAGCCATCTTATTAACATCAAGCATAATCTCTTCCTGATTATCTAAAGATTCTTTTTTTCGACAATAAATAGGATATTCCTTTCCTTCTTCGTAACGAGTATAGTAAAAGTAGCCATTGTCTTTATATGGGACAGATTCATCTGTTTCTTTTATTCTACCTTTCATCTCAAGAAATAGATCTTCTTGAAATTTTTCTGTTTTTTTCAAAACCGATTTAGTATAAGTATTTTCATCTGTTAAATACTTTATTACCTCTGGGTTTTCTCTCTCATTTAACCAATAATAGTTATCAATTCGGGTATCTCCATGAATCGATAATTCTTTTGAGATTTTCTTTGCAATTGGATATTTTTCATTTACTTGATTGGTACACGAACTTATTATTACCATAAGACTTAATAGTATTAAAAATTGATTTTTAATTGAAATTATTGCTTTCATTGTTTTAAAATTTTAGGATTAGATTGTAAATTTACACATTATTAGGATAATGCTTTCATCGATTGTCGATAAATAATGAAAGTATAAACTTAATAAAAAGTTCTATAAATCAGAAGAAATGAATAAAAAATTAACACGATCCCAAAAGCAATGTCTTATAGCTGGAGTCTGCTCGGGTATTGCCGAATATCTTGGATGGGATATTGCTTTGGTCAGAATATTGTATTTTATTTTGAGCATTTGCAGCACTGTATTCCCAGGAGTTCTCATCTATCTAATTTTGTGGATTGTTATGCCCACTGAATAACTCATAAACCCAAACCTAACCCTCTTATGTCCTATTTCAAATTTGATAATAAAAAAGTATTTTACAAACAAATTGGCAAAGGTGAACCGTTAATTTTATTACACGGAAACACTGCTTCGTCAAAAATGTTTAACTCTATTGTTAATGAATATTCAAAAGATTTTCAATTAATACTACTAGATTTTCCCGGACACGGCAAATCTGAAAGATTAGATCAATTCGATCTCGATTTTTGGTTTTACAATGCCAAAGTTTGTGCTGCCTTAATTGATGAATTAAATTATGATAAAGTAACCCTTGTCGGAAGTAGCGGAGGTGCTTTAGTTGCAATAAACGTAGGTCTTATTTGTCCTAACAAAATCAATTATATTATTGCCGATAGTTTCGGAGGAGATTGTCCTCTTAACTCTTATATAGATTCTCTTCAGGAAGAACGAAACAACGGAAAGAAGAAAATTTTCACTCGCTTATTTTGGTTTCATAATCATGGTTGGGATTGGGAGAAAATTGTAGATTTAGATACTCAAGTTAACATTGAATTTGCAAAGACAGGAAAATCCTTTTTCAGAAAATCAATTGCAGACTTAACCGTCCCTGCATTATTTACAGGAAGCTTTAAAGATGAGTATTTCGATTCGTTAAAAGAGATATATGAAAAATTGAAAGAACAAAATCCCTTAATTTCAATCTACATGTTCCAAGATGGAGGACATCCGGCAATCTTATCCAATAAAAAAGACTTTTTGAAATTAATTAAATACAAACTAAAAAAAATTAAGAAAATAGTAAATTATTAAAAGATGATATTAAACTATATTAATTGGAATCCTAATCCCGAAATTATTAAAATTGGTAGTATATCTATTCGATATTATGGACTATTATTTGTTGGCGGACTAGTTCTTTGCATTTATGTTATGAAATGGATTTTCAAACAAGAAAAAATCCCTTTAAAATATCTAGATAAGCTATCGACTTATGGTTTAATTGGAATTTTTGTTGGAGCAAGACTAGGACATTGTTTTTTTTACGAACCAGCATACTTTTTAGCACATCCATTAGAAATAATATTACCAGGCCGATTTTTGCCTGGAGGCGGATTTAAATTTACAGGATTTCAAGGCTTAGCCAGTCATGGCGGCACTTTAGGATTAATATTAGCTCTTATACTATATTCGAAAAAAACAAAACAAACGATATTAAACACAGTAGATTTAATTGCTATTGTTGCTGCTTTGGGGGCTACTTTTATTCGTTTGGCCAACCTTATGAACTCCGAAATAATAGGAATGCCTACCAATAAACCTTGGGCTTTTATTTTCGAACGCATAGATAATATTCCACGTCATCCAGCTCAATTATACGAAGCTATATCATACCTTGTGATATTTATAATTATGTTTTTGCTTTATAAAGCAACAAGATCGAAACTTAAAAATGGTTTTTTCTTTGGTTTGGTTATAGCTTTAATTTTTGCTGCTCGCTTTTTTATTGAATTTATAAAAGAGCATCAAGTTGATTTTGAAGAAGGCATGTTACTTAATATGGGACAAATTTTAAGTATTCCTTATGTAATAGTCGGTATAGGATTTATGATATATGGTATTATTAAAACAAAAAAAGACAAACTCCAAAGTCAGAACACCTAAGAGAGATGCAAACAATGACATCTCTCAATTGTTTGCTTACTCTCCTTATATTCTGGAGTTATAATTTTTTATTTTGATAATGTAACTGTTCATTCTTGCATACACCCAAGTCATTCCGATGATAACTGAATTCATCCCGATGAGCTCACCAAACAATATTCCCAGTCGATCATTCATTTTTATCACTCATTTCGATGTTTTTTGGGTATAAGAAATTCTAGAAAATCAATAAAAAGGATACATAAAATTGCTTCATTCTCCGCAAGTTGAAGTCTGACTAGCAACTTCGGAGTTATTTTTATCTTGTCAAAATCGAATTGAAAAGCTCCGGCAAAGTTTTGATTTCTAAAAATAAATTCCGTATATTGATTAAGCAAAATTCAACTACAATAAACAATACTATGAATAATGAGATTCGAATCCTAGGTGTATTAGTTCCCGACAGACAAAACGAAGCAAGTAAGGTACAATCGGTACTTACCAAATATGGATGCTCAATTAAAACTCGATTAGGTCTACACGAGGTAACTAATGAAATTTGCAGTACAAGCGGACTTTTATTATTAGAACTTACAGGGAATCTTATAGAGATGGAGAGTCTTGAAAAAGAATTAATTTCGATTGATGGAACCCAAACTCGTAAGATGATTTTTGTGGATTAAGTTTTAGGGTGTTAAATTTTCGAAGAGGCTTCTATTTTGTAAAACAAATAGGAGCCTCTTCATTCACACAATTTATTGTAAAGTGATTAATTAACACAAACCTTAAACAAATCTATTTTTAATCTGTCTTTATATTAAAATCAACAAAAGACTTAACCTTTAAATCTATACATATGAAATGGTATATCTTACTCCTAAATCTGTTTTTATTCTCATTAAAACTTAATGCTCAACAAACAGAAATATTAAGATCAATTGAGCGATCAGGCTCAGTGGTATTACATGATATTGATAATACTAAAGATCCTATGGCATTTATGACCAATACCCACAGACACAAAGTACCTAAGGGTTTTACAAAAACAAAAAATGTAATTCCAAATACAGATACATTAGTTCTTCGAACATTTAGCAGTGTTCCTGTTCCATCATTAGTATCAACTCTATCTACAGGACCCGATCATGATGGAGGATATCCGTACGACAATGGAATAGCCGTTTCAAATCAGGGGCAGGTAGTTACAGTAACAAACTTGGGACTTTACGTATATAGTTTGTCCGATACCCTTGCGTATTCATCAGGGTTTCAATCCCTGTTAGGAACAACAGGTGATAAATTTGATCCTCAAATAGCCTACGACTCAGAAAACGATAGATTTATTGCAATTATCCTTCGAACAGGAGGAGGTGCTACTGCCGGTGTCGACATTGCAGTTACAGCTACAAGCGATCCTACAGGAACATGGTATTCGTATTTTATACCCAATACTTATCCTGACAATAGTTCTTGGGTCGATTTTCCTCATATGGGAATCTCATCCGAACGTTTATATGTACATGCCAATATATTTATAAATAGTGATTTTGAAGAAAGCAACATTTGGGATATCCCCCTTACTGAATTGTATTCAGGAGGACCCATTAATCCGGTTAAACATGTTACCGACGATTCAAATATTCGATTTTTATCTGGTGCCAACGAGATATATGGACCCAAATTTTATGGAGTTAATATAGCTTTATCAAATATGATTCGGATATATACCTTCGAAAATGGAAATATGTCGAATTACGATTCGATATCGACAACTGTAAGAGAAGCTAGTGGCGAATTTACTACTTACGGAAAACTATTATATCCCGGAGGTGACGCTAGCAATTCATATTGTTATATCAAAGATAGTATTTTGTATTATGCTCATTCAGGAACATATTATTATACCGATAAATTAGATACTTCAACTTTAATTTACGGAAGTGTAGTTTTAGATACCAGTAATTTATCACAATCGAGAGCTAATAGTCCGAACTTTATAATTGATAGCGCACGTAATTTTTGTTATGCTCAAATGGCCTATGCCGGATATACCGACGAATCAGGGCGAGCAGCATCGATTCTTACAGCTTTATATGGAGGTCCTCAAGAATATTTGGGAACAATTTCGTATCACATTGCTCCTAACGAAGAAATATCGGCTCCTTTAGTTGTTGCCCGTGGACAAGCAGAAGTAGATACTCGTTTTGGCGATTATATTCAATCGGTAAACAATCCTGCAGGGACTCGCGAAGTTTGGATTTCTAGTCAGTTTGGAGCTGCATCGCCTACCGGAGCTATCGAAAATACAGGAAATGCCGATGGTTTATTCCTCGGGAATATAATTGCTAAAGTTACTGTTGATGAATACACCGAAAATACCGATACAATAACAAATACCGAACCTATTCCTAAGCTTATAAATTCGAGTAAGGTATACCCTAATCCGGCATACAATTTTGTGTCGTTTGAATTTGAGCTCGAAAAAGCAGGAATATATTTAGCTAAATTGTACTCGATGGAAGGAAGTATGAAAGCCTTAATAGCCAAACGCAGACTAAGACAAGGAAATGTAAAGCTTAGCTTTAATGCAAATGCCTACAGTCCCGGAATGTATTTAGTAACTCTCGAAAGCGAAGAAGGTATTATTGTAACATCACATAGATTAATTATAAAGTAGTGCTCATGAGCACCCAGAATAAACTTACTACTTATTAGTAATCATCTATATTATTTGTAGAGTCGTTAAATATTGCGACTCTACTTCTTTTATGTATTGAGTTAATAAGATGTCATTACCAATTGTATCTATATTTACAAACCACTCTTTAATTTCATAATTAGTAGGATAGTCAATTTCAAAATCAAGGATATTGTTCGTGTGTCTTCAACAACTCTCAAAATTTGAATGTCATGTATGTTTAGTTCATTCAATTTCATAACCTTCTCATTGATTGTAAAACATCAATTACAAGCCTCTATAATCTTTAAAGAAGATTTTCCCAAAATCTTTCCTCGTACTTATACTTTCTGTTGATTCTCCATCAGTAAAATATCTATGAACAAATTTTGAACCCTGCTTATGTAGTAACCAGTTTTTATCGTTTTTTGAGTATCTGAACGTAATTATTTCATAGCTACCCGAAGTGTTTCCATAACCAACATATTCTAGAGAAAAATAGCCATTTTTTATTGCAATTTTATCGAAAGCGGTACCATCTACATCATCTAGCTCTATAAAATCATTTCTGACTGCTAATTTATATGTTCCGTTCTTTTGTCCTAAGAATAAATGAAAATGTTCTCTATTTTCAGACTCATTTTTCATTTTAAATCGTAATATAATATCATCAAAATCATCGCGATTCAAATTACCTGAATATACTCTATACTCAGAAACAGAATCAGGAATATGATTCTTTATTTTCATACGAAGCATACCATCGTACAAATTGTCTTTAATATTGCCAAAATATTCACCTCCGATACCTCGCATGTCTTTTTTTGTAACAATAATAGGTTTTGGTGGAGTTGTAGTAAAAATCTTATTTTGAAATAACTCCTCGTCTCTGTTCAAAATCCAGTAATCATTACCTCGCCTGTCAGAATCATAATTAAATGTAATTTTTCTATAACTTCCAGAACAATTTCCTGTACCACTATACATAACAGAGAAGTTTCCTTTTTTAGTTATCGCAATTGCATCAAAGCTCATTCCATGTTTTTTATCGAAACTAAAAACATCTTTCCTAGCCATTTCAAAAGTTCCATCACTTTTCCCCAGAAGTATCGAAAAATGCTCATCTTCTATAGGTTCATCATTCAATTTGAAACGTAATAAAACATCATCAATCCCATCTCGATTCAAATCATCAACATATACCCGTATTGCTGATTGTATTGCTGATTTAGGAATAAACTCTTTTATTTTTTCCAAAGATATTTTACCCTTACAACCCAAAAAACAATAAAACAACAAAGCAATTGCTATATATTTAGCAATATGAAATTTTCTCTTTCTATTATCCATAATCTTTTTTCTATCCAATGTATCCTATAAAAGCCCAAATTTAGAGATTTTTCTCATTAAATTCAGGAAACCTCTAATAAAATGAACTTATCGAATATATGTGTTTCGAAATCGAATAATTTTCGCTCGGAAGGTTACAAAATACCAAGCCCTATATACAAAGTATATAAAAAGCTTGGCACAACAAAACATGTATTTACTTTATAGTAGTTATTCTATTTAAGTATTCAATCAAATTTATTTTTCGCTTGGCATAATCGCAATTAATTTGCATAACAACAGCCTTTTTCTGCTTCGGATAATAGGCAAATATCGAAACAAATCATCAATATATACCTATATTACTGATTGTATTGCTGGCTTAGGAATAAACTCTTTCTATTATCCATAATCTTTTTCTATCCAAGATATTTTACCTAGCAAGAAATATTCGATCTGTAATACATTTTTGATAAATTAAAATTGGTAACCTAGAGTTAGAGCCAATAAGTTAGCTCTAATTTTTCCCTCAATATCATCAGAAGCACCTGATCCTTTAACTTCTCCATCAATATCATATTTCCCTAAGCCCATGTAATCAACAGATATCGAGAATTTCTGTTTAATTAGTATTCCTCCTCCCACTTTTAATCCAAAACGACTTGCTAAATCCATTTCGTTAGTCACTGTTTGTCCATAAGCTTTAGATTCCATATCAGTTATCTTAAGAAAATTTAATGCTAATCCAACATTTGCAAATACTCCAATTTCATCATCAGCCACAAAAGCATAGTTAAGTCCTGCTGTAATTGGAATATTAATGTATTTTGAAAACTTAATATCAGAATTATTTAACCCCAAAGATTTATAGGCTCTTTTCATTTCATTTCTCACATCTTTTTTTAATCCATTATAGTTAAAGTCAATTCCACCAAACAAACTAAACCCACTTTCTTTCAATGGATATAAATACTGAAATCCAATATTTATGCCTCCTGCTGCTCCTCCAGCATATTTATCGTCAAAATCATCAGAAGCAAAGTCTGAGATAGGGAAAGATGGTCCTACATGAATTAAAATATTTCCTTGTGAATAGGTTTTGGACATTAAAAAAAAGGAAAGTAATACCAATACAATAATTTTTATTTTTTTCATTTCGAATAATTTTAAAGTTTAATAATATATATTACATACGATATGGTTAATTTATCTCAAGCATAATTACTTTATAGCAGTTATTCTATTTAAGTATTCAATCAAATTCATTTTTCGCTTGGCATAATCGCAATTAATTTGCATTGCAACAGCCTTTTTCTGCTTCGGATAATAGGCAAATATCGAAACAAATCCCGGTACAAACCCTGTGTGTCCGTAGGCCTTGCCCAAACTTGTTTCGTAAATAAAGCTTCCGGTTCCGTACGAAGCCATAGGCATAACATTGGTTCCGTTTGGATTTACTGTAACAATCTCGGAAAACGATTCTTCAGAGAACAATTTGTGCTCATAAAATATTTTAGCCCACTTAGCTAAATCGGGAGTAGAACACACAAAACCTCCTCCGGTCCATTCCATTTGAGGGTTAAAACAATATTTACCGTCAAAAATAACTTTCGATGTTTTATCGAACAAGGTTTTAAACTCCGAGTATCCTACAGCAATATTTTCTATCTTACGTTTGTTTGCTGGATGTGTAGCATACAAACCCATAGGTGCAATTACACGCTCATTTACCAAATCGTAATAATCCTTACCCGTAATTTCTTCAATTAACATACCCAATAAAATATAATTGGTATCTGAATATCCCCAAGCCTTTCCGGGCTCATGAATTGGTTTCTTATTAAACAAAACCGACAATCGATCTTTGTAAGTCCAAACCTTATCGGGATTTGTTTTCACGGTTTCCCATATTTGCGATTCAGAAATATATCGGGGCAAACCCGAAGTATGCCTTAGCAACATTTCAATAGTAATATCTTCTATATTGGGCAATTGTTTCAACCACCCCAAGTCAGGAAAATATGTAATAAGCTTTTGTTTCAAATCAATTTTTCCCTC
>JAKSCO010000084.1 GCA_022360575.1 Bacteroidales bacterium
TAAGATAAACCAAATGGGCGAAGCTGTAGGAATAGAAAATATCGAACCTCCTTTAAGACTTTCTGTAACACCCTATATTTCGACATATTTTGAAAACGAAGGAAACTGGAATAAAGATTTTAATGCCGGAATGGATCTTAAGTGGGGCATTAACCAAAGTTTTACTCTCGACATGATTTTAATCCCCGATTTCGGTCAAGTACAATCAGACGATAAAGTTTTAAACCTATCTCCTTTCGAGGTAAAATATAACGAAAAACGGGCTTTCTTTACCGAAGGAACAGAGCTATTTAATAAAGCTGAGATTTTATATTCGCGTCGAATAGGCAGCCGACCCAAAAGAGCCAAAGACGTTGATGATATATTACTTAAAAATGAAGTTGTACAAACCAATCCGATAGAAACAAAACTAATTAATGCAACCAAAATTTCGGGACGAACCAGCAAAGGTTTAGGTATTGGTTTTTTAAATGCAATAACCGATGCTGCCGATGCCGAAATAAAAGATACAATTACAAACAAAACTCGCCTGTATCGAACACAAAGTTTTACAAACTACAACATGCTGGTTTTAGATCAAACCTTAAAAAACAATTCGTATATAAGTTTGGCTAATACCAATGTATTGCAACCAGAAGATAACTATATGGCCAATGTAACGGGGACAGAATTTAAAATAAAAAACAAAGAAAACTCATACCAATTTTTCGGAAGAGCTGCTCTTAGTCAAATTTATACCAACACCAATAGCTTTGGACACAAATATCTTTTAATCTTCTCGAAAACTCGAGGAAACTACCTATTTGATCTAATTCATAATACCGAATCGAATACTTACGATCCTAACGATATGGGATATATCAGGCGAAATAACAAATCGATTTGGAGAACAAACTTAAAATACAATAAAAACGAACCTTTTTGGAAAGTATTAAACTGGCACAACGAGCTCACAATATATTATCAGAATTTATACAAGCCTCGAAAATATAACGATTTTTTTATTCGATTTTCGAGCAATACAACTTTTACTAAGTCGTATTTTCATACAGGTATAACATTTAAAGTAAAGCCTTTTTCGACATTTGATTATTTCGAACCTCGCGATCCTAAATTTATTCAGAAATTTAAACGACCCAAGTTAGGCGTATTTAACTGGTGGGCCTCTAGCGATTACAGAAAACGATTAGCTTTCGATTTAAACTTTGGTGCCCGCGAAGATTGGGAAAAAGATTACAATTCGTACGGATATTGGTTTAAGCTTGCCCCTCGGGTTAGAATTACCGACAAATGGCTTTTTGTATATAGCTTTAAAGGAGATAATAATTTTAAATCATACGGATATGTCGATAGTTATGATGATAGCAACGGCAACAGACTTACTGATTTTGGTAAACGCGATCAATATACTTTTACACATACTCTAAATACAAGTTATATATTTAATAGCAACATGTCGGTAAATTTACGCATACGCCACTATTGGAGTAGAGTAAAATATCTCGACTTTTATACACTTCAGCCCGATGGTAGTATGGGCGAATCGTTGGGATACGAAAAATATGGAAACGACAAAGATTACAACTACAATGCATTTACTATAGATATGAAATACTTGTGGCGTTTTGCTCCGGGTAGCGAAATTGCTTTGGTATGGAAAAATTCTATTTATGCCGATCAGAACGATATAATTAATAATGCTTGGGACAACCTCAACAATACATTAGAAACATCGCAAATAAACTCTTTATCATTTAAATTATTATATTATTTAGATTATCAATATTTAGCTAAATCGAGAAAACACAATAAATAAAAATCCTACTCTGCATAACAAAAGTGTTATGTAGAGTAGTTTGTTTTAACTCCTACATGATTTCTTCGAAAACAAAAGCCTACTACATTCTAGAAAAAATAATAGGCATACGTACTATTCTGTATCGAAAACACCCAAGAATACTATGTTTTTTTGAAACGAAATTCAAATGATTAAATTTGCATAGAATCGAACAACATCCTATTCAGAAAATTTGTTTATAGTATATATCATAAATTTAAATTCTATTAAAATATCTATGACAAGATTAGCTTGATTATACAAGAAATAAGTTAGTAGAGGTTTGCTAAAAACCAATAATACCAAATGGATTTCAAGATGAGGGATTTATAAAAATGAATGATTTTTGTCTTAGGCGCGACGAAAAAGCAAAAGATAGCCGAGTTACCTTGCAGCTTTTTTGGCAAAGGATAAGGCAAAAAGAAACGTTTTTATCACTCATTTTGATGTTCTTTTGGTATAACAATAGATCAATAATAAAAGCACAAACGAATGAGAAAAATTATATATACACTTACAGCCATATTATTAATGAGCAAACTGCTGTTTTCTCAAGATTATGCAAAAGTCGACAGAATAGTTCAGAATTACGCAAGGTCTTTTTCGAGTCCCGATAAATTGGCAAAACAAATCAACAAAGATTTTACCCTTCCGACAGAAAAAGCAAGAGCAATTTACACATGGATAGCCTTACATATAAAATACGACATTGAAGCTCTTAGACGACCTCAAAAAAGAACCTCTTTCTCGTATAGAACCCTCGAAGAAAAGGCTCAAAAAGAAAGAGAAATAATGGAAGGAATAGCAAAGCAGACTTTAAAAAAGAAAAAAGCTGTATGCCAAGGATATTCATCTTTATACAAATTATTATGCGATTTAAGCTCGATTGAATGCGAGATTATAACAGGTTTTGCTAAAATAAACAAACGAGACATTGGTAGATTACCTCGTGGGTCGAATCATGCTTGGAATGCTGTTCGGATTAATAACGAATGGAAATTAATTGATGTAACATGGGGGGCTGGTTATATCAACGAGAACTCTTCTCAATTTACTCCTGATTTTAAAGAACACTATTTTTTCTTATCTCCCGAGAAATTTGTTCTTAAACATTACCCTGAAGATAAGGCATGGTTATTTACTACAATATCGGCTAATCAATTTGCAAAATTACCTTTGTTTTTTTCTTCGTATTTCGATTCGAACATTGAGATTGTAAAACCTAACAATGGTATTATTAAAGCAGGTAAAACAATAAACTTTAAGGTTAAAAATCTGGGGAATGATACTCTTACATTTAAATTTGATTACGAAAGAAACTCTCAACGAATAAAGCCCAAACAAGTAAACGGATTTTCGATTTTCGAAATCGAGCATAAAAGAAATGTCAATACGTATTTAACTGTATTTAGAAACAGGCGAGCTTTCGCAAAATTTAAAATTAGCAAAAGATAGTACGGAGCCCGAAAACACACTATTATCATATAATTTTATTCACCTCATATTCTATTTTTTAATAGCTGAGACCTTTTTCAGTATTTTCTTTCGATTCTATTTGCATAAAAAAAGCGTAACGAAAAACGTTACGCTTTAATAATATATTAATTAATTTAATTTGCTTTTAGGGTTTGATTTTCTTTTTTAAGCATTTTGTTTTCTTTCTCAAGCATCATAACTCTTTTATTGATATCAATTACATGAAGAGTTAGTTCTTCTATCTTTTGTAAAAGTTTCGCATTCATTTCGCCTACAGCTACACCTTGTTCTGTTACCTCTTTAGTTGTTGGAATTTCTGGCAAATGCTTGTTCGCTTTTATATAATTATCAAGCTCGCTCAGCGACATTAAATCGTAATTGGTATCAAATACAAAATCAGCCCAATCATCGGTTGTAACAACAACTTCGCGTGCTCCTATTTTTCCTTCTACAGCTAATTTATAGTTCCCGGGATTGGTTGTCCCAATGCCTACGTTACCTGTTGCTAAAACTTTCATGCGTACATTTCCGTCCCAATCTTCTAATTGCATTATTACAGCATTTTTATTAGCATAATGCCCATTTTTAACTAATAACCCTTTTGATTCTCCTCCATTATTTTTAATTGCTGTTGTCCATAAATCATTAGAAGATTTATACACTTCAAGAACTGATGTAGGATTAGTTGTTCCGATTCCTACATTACCATTATTTAAAACCGAAAACTTATATAAATTTGCTGTTCTATCGTATAAAAACAAACCTTTCTCTTGAGGATAAAATTCATACTGATTAGCTCCATCGAGTTGCATAACAACTCGTCCTTGACCTGTTAACGAACCATGGGTATAAATAGAACCATCTTTTACTTCTAATTTAGTTTCTGGCGAATTTGTTCCTATTCCTACTTTACCGACCTTTGTTGACGTCCCAATATTATCAGGAACATTAAGAGTTTGACTTTTCCCTAGATTAACTACAAAAATAGTAATCAAAATTGATAAAATTATTTTTCTCATCCTTTTTAAATTTAATTTGTGGAATAATTAATATAATACTCCCGTAAATGTAGTTTTTTTATCTAAAAATATCTCTCCATTCAGACTTTATCTTTTTATATTTTCATTATTAGTTATGATTACACTTTGCGGAAGCTAATCGATAATATCTATTTTCATTTATATCTTATACCAAAACATTATAAAACAATACTACAAGCCACATACAACTACTACCCTGAGTTCGATTCTAAAAAAATACCAACTAGTCCTTACCCTCGCAAAATATTTGTATCTAAAATTTGTGAGTAACATATGAAAAAGGAAAAAAGAGCTTGGTTTGTAGCAAAAGAACTTTAGAAATACAGACATAGACATCTGTGTAAGCGATTAAAAATAAAGCCTGAAAGTTACATCAGGCTTTTAAACAATATATTATTTTACATCTTATCTATATTTAAATTGATATCCTATAGAAAAGCGAATAGGAGGAAGTTTTGTTTTTAATTCAATATTATTTTCTTCAATGTACTTATTTACATCAGCGAATGAGTTAGGTATAATTAGAGCAATACTTAAACAATTGCATTCGCTTTTTGAGTTTCCGAAATTGATATCAATTCCAAGTCCTGTATTGATACCGTTAAGAATTTCAGATGATGATGTCCATTTTATGATCGTGTGATATCCATACATAAATATTGCAAATGGCGAAACTTTTCGTTTTGCAAAAGCTCTTATTTTGCCTCCAACATTAAAACCTGGAGCATATATAGCGAGTCCGCCACCCCCGAATAACGATATATTATCGTTTAGCAGAAACGAAATTTTACCTCCGATACCTCCATAGTCGATTCCTAGTCCTAGGGCTAAGACTACTCTGATTTGTTCTTTTTTGACTTCTTGAGGTTCTGATTGAGCTGTGCTATCGATCGTCGAAATTTTATTATTGGCTTCGCAGTTAAACGAAATTGCAATGATAAATGCAATTAAAATACTAATTTTTCTCATAATTATACCTGATTTATTAAGGCTGCAAATATAATAAAAAGGAATAATAAAGAGCTGCTACGCCCCATAATAAAGCTTTTTGTGCAAAAACCATTACTTTGTTTTGCATAGTACTAAGTTTTTTTTATATATCTTAGCAAAGCAGAATAAAATGTTCTTTTTTGTAATAAAGTACTATTACTTCATACAAACTCAACTATAAGAAGTATGTAGGTATTTTAAATTTCGTAACATACCATTAACTTCGATAAAAAATTAAGTTGTTTAACTCTAAAATAAATAATGAGAATACGAATAGAAAATCTGGATAAGATTTATAATAATGGAAAACAAGCTTTATCTAAGGTTAATTTAGATATAAACCAAGGAATGTTTGGACTATTAGGTCCGAATGGGGCTGGCAAATCTAGTTTAATGAGGATTCTTGTAACCTTAATGCAACCTACTAACGGAAAAATAACTTTTGATAATTTTGATTTAAATAAAGATAGAGGCGAGATAAGAAAGTTATTAGGTTATTTGCCTCAGGATTTTAGATTCTTTACAAAGCTTAAAACTTGGGAGTTTTTAAATTATGCAGCCGAGCTTGCAGGAGTGAAAGAAAAAAAGGTGCGTTTGCAAAAAGTTGACGAATGGCTCGATAAGGTAGGATTGTTTGATGTAAGAGAGCGTAATGCCAATAAGTTGTCGGGCGGAATGAAACGACGCTTAGGAATAGCTCAGGCTTTAATCGGTGAGCCTAAAGTTATTGTTGTTGACGAACCTACTACAGGACTAGATCCTGAAGAGAGAATCCGCTTTCGAAATATTTTATCGGAACTTAGTCAGCAAGATGTAATTATAATTTTATCGACACATATTGTTGGCGATATTTCGAGTGTTTGTCACAATTTGGCTTTATTGAATAATGGTACTGTAGGTTTTAAGGGCTCGCCCGAGCAATTAATTAATAATACACGAGGACATGTGTGGAAAGTAAATACCTCGGGAATTGAATATGAAATGTTAAAAGAGAAATATGCAATAATATCGACAATTCCTTCAGAAGAAGGTTGGGAGGTTCAATTAGTAGGAGATTCTTTAGATATTGAAAATGCTGTTTTAATTGAACCCAACTTAGAGCATGCTTATGTGTATTTTATGGAGTATTTAACCAATAAAAATGAATTTTAGTTATGAGCTCGTTGCAAATTATTAGAGTAATAGCACGTTTCGAAATGAAAACTTTACTACGAAGTTGGTTTTTTCGAATTTTTGCATGTGCTTTTATTATTGGTTTAGGAATTTTTGATATAGTAGTTTTTACTGATAATTCATCCGATCAATGGATCTACAGAGCATTACCATCGATTATACCTTATGCAAATTTAATTGTAATAAATGTTGCTCAAGCTATTGTTGGGGTTTTCTTAGCATCCGAGTTTTTAAAGCAAGATCGGAAAAATGATACGGTAGAAGTAATTTATGTACGTTCGATGACCAACGGACAATATGTTACAGGTAAAGCATTAGGAGTATTATTTGTTTTTGTTATTCTTAATCTGATATTATTGCTAATGGGAATGGGATTATCATTTTTAAGTTCTGAGTCGACTATTAACATTCTCGAATTTATATTGTATCCCTTATTAATAAGCATACCTACTTTGGTTTTTATTTTAGGTTTGTCATTCTTTTTAATGACCTTATTAAAAAATCAAGCAATAACATTTATTATCCTATTAGGTTATATTGCTCTAACAATATTTTATTTAAACGAAAAATACTATCAACTATTTGATTTTATAGCCTACAAGGTTCCTATGATGAGTTCGTCGATTGCGAGTTTTGGTAATATTATAGAAACTTTACTCCAACGTTGCATTTACTTATTTATCGGAATTGGACTAATTCAGTTTACAGCGTTTAAATTACAGCGCTTGTCTCAATCTAAATTTAGGTATTTGTCGCTGATTTCTGCTTTTGTATTTGTGAGTATAGGAGTGTTTTCGGGTTATACTTATGTAGATATAAAACAAAAAACAAAAAGCGAGAAAAAACAGATGATCGGTTTAAATAATAGGTATTTTAACTATCCTAAAGTTTGTATTGATGAGTGTGATATCGAATTAGAACATCTTAATAAAGAGATAAAAATAAGAGCAAAATTAAAGACAACAAATAAATCAGGAAAAGCTATAGATACATTAATATTTAGTTTAAATCCGGGTTTAAAATTAAATAAAATATCGATTAATAATACTGAAGTAAGGTATGAAAGGAATTTACATTTACTAAAGCTTAAATGTGCTAAGACATTAAAATCGGATGCCAGTTGCGAAATAATATTCGATTATCAGGGCGAAATTAATGAAAATACACATTTCCTGGATGTAAATATTGATGAGTATAAAGACTACTTAGCATACGAATTGCTTAAGGTGCGAAAAAGATTTGCTTATATCAATAAGGATTTTGTTTGTTTAACACGCGAAGCCTTATGGTATCCTATTTCGGGAGTTACATACGCTCCCAATAAGCCTGCTTTTCATCAACCTGATTTTACAAAATATCATTTAGATGTAAAGACAAAAAGTAATTTAGTAGCTGTTTCGCAGGGAAAATCGATAAAAAAAGCCGACGGAGAGTATGAGTTTACCAATGAAAAAAAGTTGCCTAAAATAAGTCTATTAATAGCAAACTACACAACTTATAAGTTAAAGCTTGATTCTGTCGAATATTCGATTTATACTGTTCGGGGAAATGATTATTATACAAAGCATTTTACCGAATTAAGCGATACATTACCTGCTGTTATTCGTGATTTACGAAACGAATTCGAGAGTTTATTAGACTTAAATTATAGTTTCGATCGGTTTATTTTAGCCGAAGTTCCTATTCATTTTTCTTTAGATAAGCATATTTGGTCGCTAACAAGTAATGCTGTGCAGCCCGAAATTATATTTTATCCCGAAAAAGGTGTTTGGATGGAAGAAACAGATTTTGAGAGTCGAAAAAGTCGATCAGAGAAAAAAATAAAAAGAAAGAATGGCGAAGTAACACAACAAGAATTACAAGTAAGGGTTTTTAAAGATTTTGTTCGTTCTAACCTGATGGCATCTCCAAGCGAAAAATTTGAATATGATGATGTGGTAAATAGATATACATATTCTATTACTCCTAATTTTTACTCGTATGTAACACAACTCGAATCAGATAGGTGGCCTGTTCTTAATTTAGCTTTTGAGACATATCTAAATAATCGAAATGTTACAGAAAAAACTTATACCAAAAAGTTTTATAAAGGAATAAGTAAAGAAGAAAAAATAAACCTTGAGCTTAACGAATCGAATTTAGAACAGTTGTTAAAAGATGGTATATCTCAAGACGCTCAATCAGACGAAGACGACGAATTATTAACTCTTAATGATATTATTATGGCTAAAGGCAATCAGTTGTTTTCGTTGTTAAGAGCTCGTTATGGAGATAAGAAATTTAATTTGTTTGCAAATGCTTTAATCAAAAAGAATAAGTATAAACCTTTTTCGGCAGATGACTTTGTTGAAGAAATACGGGAGAGGTTTAACGACACTATTGTTGATGAGATAGATAGCTGGTATACAGCAACAGAGCTCCCCGGCTTTTTAGTTAAAGATTTACAAACATACAAAATACTCGATGGTGAGTTTACAAAGTATCAGGTAAGGTTTAAGATTTCGAATCCCGAAAATGTAGATGGGACAGTAGATGTATCTATCGACTTAAAAGGGAAGAATAAATCTCGAAACTTTTTTATGAGTAAAAATTCAAAATCGGATTATACAAATAAGATATTTATACCTGCAAAATCGGCTAAAGAGATAGGTGTTGTTTTTAATTCTGAGCCTGCCCGAATGAATATATATACTAACATATCAAGAAATTTACCTAGTAAATTAAAATATCCTTTCTCTGATTTTGATAAGCTAAAGAAGATAAACAAATTAGATTCGGTAGCCAATTGTACCTTTTTTGATAAAATAGAAAAAGAAAATGAATTTATTGTAGATAATGAAGATCCAGGGTTTTCTTTTTATCAGCAATCGAACGAAAGTTACCTGAAATCATTAATTAAAAAAGATAAAAACGAAAGATATAAATATTCAGGTTTATACTTTTGGAATCCTCCTTCGGAGTGGAAAGCTATCCTGCGATCGGGTTTTTATGGCAGATACATACATTCGGGCTTATATACTAAGGCCGGAAATGGTGAACGTAAAGTACGTTGGCAACCTCAGCTTCCTGCCGAAGGATTTTACGATGTGTATTGTAATATAGTTAAGATGAAGAATTATTCGAAAAAGAAAAGAAAGACTGACTATACTTTTAAAATATACCATAACGATGGCGTAGAAGATTTAATTTTTACTGATGATGAACTCGAAGAGGGATGGAATTATCTGGGGACATTCTATATTTCGCCCGAAATAGCAAAAGTTGAATTAAGCAATAAGTCGAAAGGTAAAATGGTTTTTGCCGATGCGATAAAATGGATAAAGAATAACTAATATACTCGAAGATGATTGGTATTGAAAATAATATGTTATCGATTTATACAAGATTTAAAATTATGAAAGTCATTCGCAGGACTTATAAGATTGTCTCGTTTAGTTTAAGAGCTGAGATAGTATAAGTGAGTAATTAAGAAATACCCTAAATAGAAAAGAATTATGAATGGTAATAAAATAACAATTAAAGAAAAATATATTCGTATGAATAAGATCGGAATAATACTAATAATAGCAATCTTAATTGTTAAAGGGTTTGCTGTACAAGCACAGGAAACTCTTACATTAGAAGATGCAATGCAAATTGCTTTGCAAAACAGTCCGGATATAAAAAAATCAAGACTCGAGATGAATAGAAACAGACTGTTGTTAGATGCACAATTAGCTAAACTAAAAACCCATTTTAATTTAAGTGTAACACCTTTGAGTTATGGTTTAGAAGATAAGTACTATGAACAAACATCGGAGTGGCTCGAAACCGAAAACCTAAACTCGGAAGGCGGTTTAGTTATTTCGCAACCCATAAAATGGACTGATGGAACTCTGAGTTTGAATAATAATTTTTCGTACCGAAACAACGAAAGCGAAAACCCTTCGTTTATAATTGGAGATTCGTCGCGAGCAAACCCCAGTACAAAGTACGAAGGATTTAATAATAATTTATATTTAAATTATAATCAACCTTTGTTTACATACAATAAAACAAAAATGAGTTTAAGAAAGCAGGAGCTGGCTTTAGAAAATTCAACTTTATCGTATTCTATTCAGATGCTAAGTATTGAGCATAGAGTAGCTCAAGCTTTTTATGCAATTTATCAGAAACAGGTAGCACAGCAGATAGCCGAAGAAGAATACGAAAATCAAAAAATGAGTCTGAGCATTATCGAAAGTAAAGTTGCTGCCGGATTGTTGGCTCAAGAAGAACTTTTACAGGCTAAAGTTAATTATGCCACAAGTCAGTCGAAGAACGACAACTCGAAAGTTGATTTAGAGAATGCAAAAGATCAGTTTAAAAAGTTAATCGGTCTTTCTTTGTATAAAGAAATACAAATATCTACCGATATAAAATATGTTCCTGTAATTGTCGATCAGAAAAAAGCAATAGAAAACGGTTTAACTCAACGCTTAGAATTATCGCAACGAAAAATTGCACTTAACAATGCCGAGTTTGATTTAATAGAAACATCAGCAATTAATGAGTTTAGAGGTGATGTAGATTTATCGTTGGGTATAATGGGACAAAATAACGATTTGGGAATGATTTACGACAGACCAACCAGAAGCCCTCGGGTTGAAGTTAAATTTACAATTCCTCTTTTTGATTGGGGCGAGAGAAAAGCTCGTATAAAGGCAGCTCAACTTTCGATTGAATCAAGAGAACTTGATATGAAAATATTAGAAGATGATATTATTATTGGTATTCGGAAAATATGTAGAAACTTACGAAACTTAACCAACCAGATTGCTATTGCCGAACAAAATCAGAAAAATGCTCAGGCAACTTATGAGATAAATCTCGAAAAATATAAGAATGGGGATTTAACCAGTATCGATCTGGATAGATATCAAACACAGCTATCGCAGAAAAAGTCGAATTTGGCCGATGCTCTTATTCGATATAAACTCGAACTGTTAAATCTAAAAACTCAATCGCTTTGGGATTTCGAAAATAATACATCATTTGTTCCTAAAGAATATCAACAAAACGTAAAATCAACTAAACAATAATATAAACCATACAAAGATTAAAGTCATGAGAAATATAATTTTTACATTAATAATAGCTACCGTTTTTGTTTCGTGTAATAAAAAAGAGAAAGAGCTAAGTAAAGATATTTCTGTTCCTGTATCAGTTACAGACTTAAAACTTCGATCAATTGAGAAATATATTGAGACAACAGGTACGGTTAATCCTACTAAATCAATTAGTAAAAAATCAGAAATTACGGCTAGTTATAAGTTATTAATAAATCCAGCAACGGGCAAAGAGTATGCTTTGGGCGATTATGTTCAGAAAGGACAAGAGATTATTCGTTTAGAAGATCAAGAGTTCGAGAATAAATTGAAGATATCGTCGTTAAAACTCGATTTGGAAATAACAAAGCAAACTTTCGAAAAGCAGAAATCATTGTATGAAAAAGGAGGAGTAACTTTAAGTGAATTAAAAAAAGCCGAAATAAGTGCTATTAATGCTGATTACAGTTATAAGAATGCTTTGATACAGTTAGAAAAAATGCACATTAAAGCTCCTTTTTCGGGTGTTATTGTAAACCTACCTTATTATACTCAAGACGCCAAGGTTAATACAGGTACCCCTATGTTTGATATTATGGATTATAGCAAATTATACATGGAAATAAGTTTAGCCGAAAAGGATATTGCATTTGTAAAAAAAGGTCAAAAGGTTAATATAACAAATTACACAATTCCGAATGATACATTGCGTGGTATTGTTCAGCAAATATCTCCAGCTATTGATGCGAATACACGTTCGTTTAAATCGATAATAACAGTTGATAATAATGATTTGTTAATGCGTCCGGGAATGTTTGCTAAAGGCGAAATTATTGTTGCTTCGGTTGATAGTGTTATTGTTATTCCGCGTAATATAATTCTTTCGAAAAGTAGAGGTAATACGGTTTTTGTGGTTAATAAGAAATTAGCTCAAGAGCGAATAGTGAATATTGGTTTAGAGAATCCAAATGAAGTACAAATAATTTCGGGCTTAGAGAAAAACGAGCGTTTGGTTATTAAAGGATTTGAAACTCTTCAGAATCGTTCGAAAGTAAAAGTTGTAAAATAAAAATATAAACGGATGAAAAAGATAACACAATTTTCGGTTAATAATCCTGTTACGGTTTCGATGATTGTTATTGCAATACTTCTTTTGGGATATATTTCGTTCGAGAAATTAAGTGTTGATTTATTTCCCGATTTGAATGCACCCAGAATATTCGTTGAAATAAAATCAGGCGAACGTTCGCCCGAAGAGCTTGAAAAGCGATTTGTTAAGAATATCGAATCGCAAGCAATAAGATTAAAGGGAGTGAAAGAAGTTTCGTCGATATGTATGGTTGGGTCGGCACGAGTTACTGTTGAGTATAATTGGGGTAGCGATATGGACGAAGCCTTTCTTAATTTACAGAAGGCTCTTGTTGCAAATAATCAAAATCCGGATATAGATAACTTTACAATTACTCAGCATGATCCGAATATATCGCCAGTAATGATTATTGGAATGACGAATCCAGAAGTTGCTGATATGAACGAGTTAAGGCAAATTGGCGAAAGTTATATTCGCAACGAGCTAATTCGTTTAGAAGGAATAGCTGATGTAAAGCTTTCGGGAGTTGAAGAGAAAGAGATATTAATAGAAACAGAACAATATAAACTTGATGCACATAATTTAACTACAAACGATATTGTAGGAAAAATACAGATGATAAATAAAAATGTTTCGGGCGGAAGTATTGTCGAGATGGATAAAAAATACATCATCAAAGGAACAAGTTTGGTTGAGAGTATTCAGGATATCGAAAGTATAGTAATTGCATATAAAAATACGGGAGGTAAGAAAGCAGAAACAGATGCGAAAGAAAAAGTAGAAAACAAAGCTCCTGTTTTTCTGAAAGATGTTGCTAACGTAAGATTTAAAAATAAAAAACCACAGAATATAGTTCGTATAAATGGTACTCGTTGTGTGGGCTTATCAATTTATAAAGAAACCGGTTTTAATACAGTAAAAGCTGTCGAAAACTTAAAAGAGTCGTTTAAGACAATAAAAAAAGCATTGCCAAATTACGAATTTAAGGTAATTCAAAATCAAGGGAAATTTATACAAACAGCTATAAACGAAGTAAAAGAAACATCTTTATTAGGTATATTAATAGCTGTGTTTGTTTTGTTTATCTTTTTACGTCGATTAAAAGTTACTGCAATTATTAGTTTTGCTATCCCAATTTCGGTGATTGCCACATTCAATTTGATGTATTTTAATGGTTTGTCGTTAAATATAATGACATTAGGAGGTTTAGCCTTAGGTGCCGGAATGCTTGTTGATAATGCTATTGTTGTAATGGAGAATATATTTCGTAACATGGAACAAGGCATGTCGGTGCGCGATGCTGCGGTAAAAGGAACAGCCGAAGTTAGTGGTGCTATTGTGGCCTCGACATTAACAACAATAGTTGTATTTCTTCCTATTGTTTATTTACAAGGAGCTTCGGGTGCTTTATTTAAAGATCAAGCATGGACAGTTGCTTTTTCGCTATTAGCTTCTTTATTTGTTGCTATATTGGTAATTCCTATGTTATTTAATTATGCTTATCGCAATCATAAAAAAGAGAAAGAGCTACAGTCGGTACGAATAAAATGGTATGGTAATATTTTAGCGAAAATACTTAATCGAAAGGCTTTGGTTTTGAGTTTATCTTTGTTAATACTCGGATTAACCATATATATACTGCCTAAAGTAGGATCGGAGTATTTACCTCAAAGCGGAGCGGGAGAATTTAGTATTGAGATAAAATTAGACGAAGGTACACGCTTAGAGCGAACAACTGGTACTGTTGAGAATATAGAACAAATGTTAACTGAACTTTTAGGCGATAGGGTTGATATTATTTATAGTCAGATAGGGGCTTCTGTTGCTTCAAATACTGATAAGTCTGTTTTCCAGAACGAAAATACAGCTACTTTGAAAATTTGCTTAAAAGATAGTGTCTTGAATCAATCGGAAAGCATTATTACTTCGGTTGAGGCTTTAATGGAGAAAATTCCTAATGCCGAAATTTCTATTGTACGTAACGAAACAGCCTTACAGTCGACAGTAGGTACTAACGAAGCTCCATTAGTTGTTGAGGTAAAGGGAAAAGATTTAGATGTTTTAGGACAGATATCGGAGCAGATAAAAATAAAATTGCAGGAGGTACCCGAATTGCTAAATGTGAAAACAAATATCGAAGAAGGAGCTCCTGAGATAGATGTTGTTATTGATAGTTATAAAGCTGGCATTTATAATATAGGTGTTAGCGATATTACAAGCCAGTTAAAAAATTTACTTGTGGGTAAAAACGCTGGTAAATATGAAAAAAACGGAGAGATGAGCGATATTACAATAAGACTTCCTAATATAAGCTTATCTCAATTTAATTCATTGACAATAAAAAATGGAACAACAAAGATTCCTTTGTATGAGTTAGCTCGAATAGAGAAGTCTAACTCGCCAAAACAGTTATTTCGACGTAATCAAAATCGTATAGCGAAAGTTATGGCAAATATGACAAATACAATATCTTTTGATAAGGCTATTCTTAAGGTTAAAAATAAACTGTCGGATATTGATTTACCTCAGGATTACTATATAAATGTTGTAGGTCAGGAGCAAAAACGTAAGGATGCTATGTCGGGATTAAGATTTGCTTTGATTTTATCTATTATTTTGGTTTATATGGTTATGGCTTCGCAATTTGAGTCGTTGATTCATCCATTTACAATTCTATTAACAATTCCTTTAGCAGGAATAGGTGCTATTTGGGCATTTTTTATTTTAGGAAAGTCGTTGAGTATAATGGCATATATCGGAATTATTATGTTGGCCGGAATTGCGGTTAACGATTCGATTATTTTGGTTGATGCGATTAATAAATTTAAAGCACAAGGCTTTTCATTACGCGAATCAATCATTTTTGCCGGAGAAAACCGTATCCGTCCTATTATAATGACAAGTTTAACGACAATTTTAGCATTGTTGCCTCTTACTTTTGGTTTTGGCGAGAGTGCTGCTTTGCGTTCGCCAATGGCAATTGCTGTGATTGCAGGATTGGTAACATCAACTTTGTTAACGTTGGTTGTTATTCCTTGTGTTTATTATGTTTTTGATATTATAATTTCGAAGTTAAAAACCAACAGGTAGGCTTTTACTATAAAAAAGATAAGCAGATGAATTTTATTATAAAACGAAAAGTTCTGATTGCAATGTTATTTACAGGTCTAACAATGTTAGGCTATATATCTTATAAGCAATTGCAGGTTGAGCTTTACCCTAATGCTACTTTACCTATGTTGTTTGTTCAGGTAGGTTCAGGATTAGATGTTTCGCCAAAGTATATGGAAAACCAAGCAATAATACCACTTGAAGGAGAGGTAGGAAAGCTCAATGGTGTCGAAAAAATAGAGTCTATAGCTGGAGAACGATCGGGTATGATTAAAATATCGTACAAGAAAAATATAGATCTGAAAATAGCATATTTAAAATTGGTCGAGAAAACGAATGAAGCACAGAAATCAATTCCTGCAGGGTTTCATGTACAGGCCTTAAAGTTTGATACTGAACAGATGTTTAGTTCATTTATGACAATCCAGGTTCGTGGTACAGGAGGTATTGATAGGGTTCGTAAAATAACAGATCGAGAAATTATTGATCGATTAAAAAATATCGATGGTATTGCTAAAGCTAATGTTTTTGGAGGACAAGGGAAATCTGTAGAGATTATACTCCATCAAGATATTTGTAATAGTTATGGAGTAACACCTGCCGATGTTCGAAGTACATTAAGTAATAATAGTAAGGCAAAAACTTTTGCCGGAAAAGTAGATCAGAACAGTCGATTACATTTTGTAAATGTAATTTCAGAGTTTAATGACATTAATGATATCAGAAATCTAATTGTTAAGAAACAAGGAAATATCAGACTGAAAGATATAGCTCAAATTCATTATGGTGTAAAAAAACCAACATCGTATAGTAGGGTAAACGGTAAAGAGTCGATAACAATTAATTTAACAAAAGATTCGCAGGCTAATGTTATTGAATTGTCTCATGCTGTTGCTAATGAAATTAAGAAACTAAATAAAAAATTAGCTGGCAAAGATATCGAAATGGTTGTTCAGGAGAATACTGCCGAAACCATGGAAAAAAATATCGATTCGATTATCCAGTTAGCTTTAGTTGGAGGCTTGTTAGCTATATTTATCTTATGGATTTTCTTAAAAAACTTTAGACTTGTTATTGCAATTGCTTTAGCAATTCCTATATCGGTTTACACAGCTTTTAATTTCTTTTATGCTTTCGATATTACTATAAATAGCTTAACGCTATTAGGTATGGCATTAGCCATAGGCATGTTGCTCGATAATAGTATTGTGGTGTTAGAAAATATTTACCGATTGGCATCAAAAAAGATACATCCCGACAAGGCGGTAGTGCAAGGAACAAAAGAGGTGTGGCGTTCTATTTTTGCTGCAACTCTTACAACGATAATGGTGTTTTTACCTTTTGTCTTTTCGTCGAACTTTTTTATTAAATTATTTGGTAAACATATAGGTGTGTCAATTATTTCAACCTTATTAGTGTCGTTGGTTGTTGCTTTATTATTAATTCCAATGATAACCCACACTTTTCTTAAGTATCGAAATAAAGATAAACCAATATTGTTCGAGAAAATATCGTATCACAATAGATTAGTGCAGATATATATGGTGTTTCTTAAAACTTGTATGCGGAAACCCGGGAAAACGCTATTAGGAGCAATAATTGTATTTTTTATTACACTTTTAATAAGCTTAGGTACTAGTATGATAAGCTCAAAAGAAGCTGAGGTAAAAGATATAATTTTATATGCTACTATGCCTGCGGGTTCGACCTTAGACAATACCGATGCCTTGATTAGGAAAGCAGAAAAGTTTCTTGCCGAACTCGACGAAAAGAAAGATATAATGAGTCAGGTTAACGAAGAAGATGCTGTTTTAAGAATTACTTTAAAAGACGATTATCGTAAGATAAATAATCATTCTATTCCCCGAATTAAGAAAGATATTATGAATAGAATTGACGATATTTCGACCATAAAGTTTAGTTGGGAGCCTCCTCCTAGTAAAAGTAGATTTAAAGAAGGAAATGACGATGGAGGTTTTGGTGAAATGTTGGGTATAGGCTCTAAATCAGAATCGGTAGTAATTAAAGGTCTTGATTTTGATAAAATGCTTAATCAGGCGAATGAAGTAAAATATTACTTACAACAGTTGTCTTCGGTAAAAGGAGTTAATATCAAAGTGCCTAAAAAAAGACCCGAATTAAAATTGGATTTCGACAAACATCTGATGGCTTTATATGATATTCCTCTAAACTCAGTGATGAATGAATTGAATTCGTTTAAGAGTGAATTTTCGTCGGGAGTTAAGTTTAAAGACAAAACCGAAGAGTATGATATACAAATAAAGACAGTAGGACATAAAGAGCAAAAAGAAAAAAATGCTTCTCAATTAAAAACAATGCTTGTTCGAGGAAATAATAATACTCAGTTTCAACTACAAGCGATTAGTAAGTTTAATTTTACCGAAGGCTTATCAAGAATAAATAGAGTAAATCAAGAAAAGCAATTAGAAGTGGTATACACTTTTATTGATGAGGTGCAAAACGAAAAAGATTTGCTAGAAGCTGCACGAGTAAATATTGATGAGCTTATTCAAGAAATGAACTTACCTTCGGGTATTGTAATGCATATTGTTCATGAGAAAAATGATTATAGCGAATTCGGATTTCTGTTTTTAATAGCTTTTATATTGATATATATGATTCTGGCATCGGTTTTCGAATCGTTTACAACACCCTTTGTAATGATGTTTTCGATACCATTAGCAGCAATCGGTTCGTTGGTATTATTAATATTATCCGGAACATCTTTATTGAATATGAATGTGCTTACAGGTTTATTAATTTTATTAGGTATTGTTGTAAATAATGGAATTATTTTAATTGATTATTCGAGAGTTTTACGACGTAGAGGATATTCAGAGTCGAGAGCTTTAATGATGGCAGGCTTAGCTCGTGTACGACCTATTCTTATTACAGCAATAACAACTATTATAGCTTTAATTCCTTTAGCTCTGGGTAAAGCCGAGTATGTTGCTCTTATTGGGGTTCCGTTTGCATTAACTATTATTGGAGGATTAACTGTTAGTACTTTATTAACTTTGGTGCTTATTCCTACTTTTAATTCGGGTTTACAAGCTTCTTTGCTTTGGATGCAAAAACAAAAAACATACATTAAAGTAATACAGATAAGTATATGGATATTGGGAACTTACTTTATTTATGCCGAAGTAGATAGTAGAATATGGCAGGTTATTAATTTTATTGTATTAATAACCTCAGTTCCTGTTATAATATATTTTATCCAGAATAGTTTGCGCAAAGCCAACGAAAAACTAATTGATGAAAATGAAGCTTTACATATTAAAATTCGGAATTTAGTTAAAATATACGATTGGGATAGCCGATTTATGCGCGAGTGGAAATCGGGCATAAATATTCGTCGTAGATTAGGAATTCAACACGAGTACGAATCGATAAAAGATTTTGGTCAATTCATTTGGCAACTCCCTCTTGTTGGTTTTTCTATTTATTTTATCTATTTCCATCTCGAAAAAAGTTTTTGGTATTTTATTTTACCTATATTCCTTTACATCTTAATGGTATATGTATTATATCCAGTAAAGAAATATGCTCTTAACTTAAGGCAGCAAAATAAAAAACGATTTATCCGATTTAGCTTGTTGTTTGTATTTAAAACTGTTTTTTGGTTTTTCCCTATTGCAGCAATTTATTTATTTAATAAAAAATATGATGCAGTAGGATTCTCTATATTTACTCTAGTTGTTTGGTATTTATTTATCTTAATAAAAGTAACATCCGATATTCTATATCGAAAAAATGTTAATGTAAGCAGAATAAAAGGACGTTTTAAAGGTATCCGAAAAGCATTTTATCGTTTTGTTTTAGCGATTCCTGTTATAGGAAAAAAGAAAACCTCTTTTAAAGCCTTAAAAGGAGTGTCAATGGATATTGAAAATGGTATGTTCGGTTTATTGGGTCCTAATGGAGCCGGAAAATCTACTTTAATGAAAATTATATGTGGTATTTTAGAACAAAGTTACGGGCAAATTACAATTAATGGTATTGATGTACACGAAAAACGAGAAGAACTGCAAGGCTTAATAGGTTATTTACCTCAAGAGTTTGGAATGTACGAAAATATGACTGCCTGGGATTTTTTACACTATATGGCTATACTAAAAAAAGTATACAATAAAGCCGAACGCAATAAGCGAATAGAGTATGTGTTAAAATCGGTGCATATGTACGATAACAGAAACGAAAAAATAGGATCGTTTTCTGGAGGAATGAAACAACGTGTTGGGATTGCTCAGATACTATTAAACTTACCTCGTATTTTAGTTGTCGACGAGCCTACTGCCGGACTAGATCCCCGCGAACGAATACGATTTAGAAATTTATTGGTTGAGTTAAGTAAAGAGCGAATCGTAATTTTCTCAACACATATTATCGAAGATATTGCCAGCTCGTGTAATAAAGTAGCTGTAGTAAAAAAAGGTGAAATAAAATACATGGGAAAACCTATTGATATGGCTAAAATTGCCAAAGATAAAGTATGGATGTTAAACATTCCGGCTAAAGAGTTTGAAACAGATAAAGACAATTATGTTATTATTCATCATATGAAAGAAGGTGATGATATTCGTTGTAGATGTTTGGCCGATAAGGCACCTTCAGGAAAGGCTAAACCTGCTAAAGCAAATCTCGAAGATGCTTATTTGTATTTGTTAACCAAACAAGAATCTGAATTATGATAATAAATAAAATACGACTAGGACTAGAAGTTATAAGGTATAATCTGAAAATAGTGTTTGCCAATAAGTTTATCTATTTTCTAATTGCGGCAATTGCATTCTTTTTGCTTATAACAGGAATATTTTTATTTAATAACGGAACGGTAATAGATGCTTATGTATACAATCTACTTATATTTCCCGGAATATTAATTATGTTTTATCCTGTGATATTTAATATACAAAACGATAAAGATGCTCGTATGCTCGAAATTATTTTTGGAGTTCCGAATTATCGATATAAAGTATATTTGGTACGATTTACAATAGCAATGTTGTTGTTATTTGTAATCCTTTATTTAATGGGATGGTTTGTTGTTTTTGCAATATTACGCATTGATGTATTACCCATGGTCGGGCAATTAATGTTTCCTTTATTATTTTTAGCTAGTGTAGCATTCTTGTTTTCGACATTGTTGCGTAATGCAAATGGAGCAGCAGTTATAATGATTGTTATTGGATTGGTATTTTTTATACTAAACCAACCATTGCGGTATAGCAAATGGAACTTGTTTTTTAATCCGTTTGATGTGGCTAACGATATGAGTTATAGTATTTGGAGATCGTTGTTGTATCAAAATCGATTAATGCTATCTGTAGCTTCGATAGTTGCTATACTGTGGGCTTTAATAAATCTGCAGCGACGCGAGAAATTTGTGTAATAGGTTTAATTCAATTCACTGCAAATTTTTGGCAATGGATAAGGTAAAAAGAAACATTTTTATAAATCGCTCATCTTGAAATCCATTGGGTATAACAATTTTGTTTATACAGGTTTTTTTATTAAAAGATTACTGTATTGTATTGAAAATAACGAAAAAATATATTTAACCTTTAATAATAAAACGTATGAAATATGCTTTTTTGGCTAATGCATCAGTTGGACATACTAATTTTATGATTTCTCTTGCTCAAAAATTTATTGAGAAAGGAGAAAACGTGGTATTTTATTTACCAGGAGTTAAAAATAAATTAATCAGAAAATTACTTGATAGTCCTTCTTTATTTATTGACGAAAAACTTAATAAGTTAAAGATTCCTTGTAAGATATTAAAAGTATCAATAAGTCAATTCTTATTAAGTTCTAAGATAAAGACAAAACGAGGATTAAAAGAAGTGATATTTGCACTTAAAGTTTTCGCTAAAGGAGGAAAACATTATACAGCAGTTCTTGAAAAAGAATTTAATCAAAATATGCCTGATTGTATTATTTATGATTATACTTTTTTTTCTGCTATATCAATTTCCGAGAAATATAAGATTCCTCGAATTGCAGTATATCATAGTGGATTGCCTTTTGTAGAATATCCGATACCTCCTGTTGGGATAAAAGCTAAATATAATTCGCTTAGTTTAAACGAATATAATACCATTTATAAAGGTTTTAAGCAAATAGATGTTTCAATAAAAGCAGATTATCAAAAAATAGCAAATCAGAAAATAAATACAGATTTTCTTCTGTCTCCAAATTCGAATTTCTTAAATATTATTTCTACAATAAAAGAAGCAGAATATCCTAGGACGAAGCTTCCTGATAATGTTTTTTTTGTAGGTTCGGGGGTTTCAAAAAAGATTAAGGATAGAAGTAACTTTATTGAAAAAAAGGGTAAGAAGTTGATTTATATTTCATTTGGAACCGTGTTTAATAATCGTTCTGATTTATTTATAAAGATTATTAAGTCAATTGAGATTACTGATGCAATAATTCTAGTGAGCGCAGGAGGTTCTTACAATAAATTAAGTAAATGTAGTTTTAATGATAATGTTCATATTGAAAAGTTTGTACCTCAGCAAAAAGTTTTACAAAATACAGATTTATTTATTACACATGGAGGAAAGAATAGCATTAATGAAGCATTGAATATAGGAGTTCCGATGATTCTGTTCCCTTTCGGAGGAGAGCAAGAATATAATGCGAATCTAATAGAATATCTTGGTGTTGGGATACGTATTACTGAAAAAGAAATAAATAAGACAACAGACAGGTTAGGGTCATTAATAGAGCATATTCTTACGAATAACGATATACAATCTAAATCAAGATATTTATCTGAACTTCATGAAAATAAAGAAGGATCATTAACAGCTTATAAAATAATAAATGATAAACTTTCGAGAGAGCATGAAGCTTCTTTGATTTAGTTTCAAAATATTTTGCATCATTTGGGCAGGTAAGCCCATACACCTTGCGCGGGTAAGCGCAAACATCTTGCGCGGGTAAGCGCAAACATCTTGCGCGGGTAAGCGCAAACACCTTGCGTGGGTAAGCGCAAACACCTTGCGTGGGTAAGCGCAAACACCTTGCGTGGGTAAGCGCAAGCATCTTGGGTGAATAATAAAACAGCTCGTGAAATACACAAGCTGTTTAAATTAAACCTACGATGCTACAGTTATGTCATTGAGTAACTGTCCTTTTTTTAGTGTTTTGGAGTTATGAAAAGTTACACGCACTTCGATAGTCCAACTACCAGCGGTTAAATTATCAGGAACAAAGAAAAGAAGTTCCGAAGGTTTATTTTTAGCAATGTTCGATACTCTAACTTCGGTTCCGTCGTCTTTAATAAAGAAAATACCTTGTCGGGTATCTTTTTCGTCGAATTTAAGCAACAAACCATGAATAGTAGCAATTTGCCCGGGAGTACACGACTCGTTAATAATATTTTTCTTTAAATCAATAAAGTTTTGTAGCACCGGCACAGGACTTGTTATATCGACCTTGCGCAATTCGATATCCGAAGTAGCTTCTTTTAATCTACTCCCTGGATTTAAGTTCAACTTTAAACTATGACGCTTAGTGTCGAAAGCATCCGACTGATCGTTAAAAACTCCAGAAATACTTGGGTGTATTCTAAACAACGGAGTAATAACATTTCGTCCGTTTTTAATAAAATCGACAATAGCATACTCGTATTCTTCGATAACCGCTAGTGCCTCCGATTTGGTTATACTCGATCCTTTGCCTATCATTTTTTCAACTATTTTTTCGGAATCGACTGTCTCGGTTTGTGTAACTATTCCCATGTAATCATCCTTGTCGTCGGTTAAATGATTGGGAATTAGTCCAAATTTTATACTCATAGTTAAGTATTTTTAATTAATAAATAGAAAGGCTCTTACCAACTCCGGTTTCGAAAGAAACTGACCACCGGTAAGTTTACCTCGAAATTATTAAGCCTGATTATGTGTATCGGAAAACTGCGCGAACTAAAATTACTAAAAACAATTAATGCTTTGCCTATTTAAAGCCTTGTTCGAAATATTGCTATACGTTGCTATGCGTTGCTTTTTGAAAGTTTTTGTTTTATTGTATTCTCAATTCTCATTATAATCGTCTAAAACATAGGTCGGGGTTAATAAATATTTTATAATGACACACAAAATACAAAAATAATTTTAGAATAAAACAACATAAGTACAAATAAATAAGAACCATACAACAAAAACTCGATATATTACATACACTCGGCTGCATTACACCAATCGCGAAAGCCCGGATTTACCGGGCTTTCGTACTTTATTTATTATGAACTATTTCAAATACTATTGCTTCATTTATTTTTATCTTCGGATAAGATAGGACACCCAAATATGTACACTCTTAATCTCCTTTTTTAATAATACCCAAGCCTTTCTTTTCATCTTTTTAATCTCAATACTTGATACTCATGTCTTGATACTAAAACAATGAAACCTGACTAAATGCCAGGTTTCGTTGTTTTGAGTTATATAAGCCGACGCAGGGCTAACCTACGCCGAGCTTTTTATATGTACTTTATAAGCTTATTGTTTTACTATTCGCCACTCCGATTTTTCGTTGCCAATAACAACGATCATTATATACGAACCTGCAGCCTGATTAGTAATATCTATCTCCATACGCTCGCTTAAACTCGTATAATTTTTTATTAAACGACCACCCATATCGAATATTTGTAAACTACCCGATTCTGTTAAATCGTAGTTTATAATTTCGACAGCCAGCTTGCCTCGTGTAGGATTAGGATATATGCGCAGCTCTTTCTCGGCCAATGCATCGCTATACATTTCTTCGGTATTGCTGCTGCTCGATTTATCTCTCGAAATAGCTTCATCGTCTTCTTTTTTTACACTTTCGGCTCGTGCCGCTATTACATTACGTGCCGTACGATTACCCGCATCATCGTATACATACTCTATCTGTTGGGCTAAGCTAACTAAGCTTATAATACCCAATACTATTGTTAATATTATTTTTTGTTTCATTTGTTTTGTTTATGTTTTGATTTACTTACTAAATCTTACTGGATTTACCACAACAAACCCCAAAAATATGCCGGGCTTCTTAGTCTATCTAACTTATTGTTATTTCTTCAGCTTTTTAACCACTTTATCAACTGGTAGTAAAAATTTACTCCAAGATACAATCGCAGCATCATAACCACCACTTTCTTTCTTTTGAGAAGCATCGAATACGTACAATATACTGCTGATAGTTGTTGAGTTATCATAAAACCGCATTCTCTCTTCCTCAAAATATTCTTGCTTATTCCACTTACTACCAGCGGAAAGAAATCCAATTTTATTATTTGTAAAATCAAACCCATCTAAATGGTCTTTGAAAATCACATTAAAGTAAGCACTTTCACAACTATCCAACAAAGGGGTATTATTAATGCCCATTTTGTCCAAATTCACTAATATATCTTCTGGAATCTCATTAAAATTACGTACCTGTCCAGATAAGGTCGTAAATGTAAGTGCCATAATTATTAATACTATATATTTCATACTCTTATAATTTATTCTGGGATTTGATAAAGATATGGGCTTGAATAAATCCCTATTTGCCTAATAGCTAATTGCAAGTTTAACATGTGAGGATGAAATGCATATATTGTTGGTACTCCTGCTCTCATTAAAGCCCTTGTAGTGTGTCCAACACAACTATTAAAAAGCAAATCCCAACGAGTTATTCTTGATGCATAATTATTTATCGCATTTGTACTAACATTATTCAGTTTTATAGTCCAAGTACCTTTCTTCCCAACATATGAACTCCATTTTACATTTGCTCCTTTAATAGAATTTTTCCATGTTGCAGACAAGCTTGAAGATTTCGAAACTGGACTGTCTGGACCAACAGAAACTAATGTATTTTCACTTTCGTCTGTTATTGAGCTATGTCCCCACCAGTCATCGCCATTTTTCGTGCTTGCTGAATTGACATCAACATTTTGACCTCCACCACTAAACAACGAAACTACATCTGGTAAATTAGCTAAAGCTCCAAAGGTATATCCTAAGTCTTCAAACCATTTATTATCTCCATCAAACAAATAATTTAAAGCCCCTGTTCCAAAATCATATGAACCAAACCCAAAACTAACGCTCGGTTTCATCATACCTCCACTAAGAGCAGACATGGCAACCGAATAGCTATACGAACTAAAAACTATCGCAGCTGTATTCGCCATAACTCCTGCAGCAGCTTCAATTCCAGCTCCCAAAGCACCAGAAAATCCTCCAATAGCAGCACCTCCAAACATATAAGCATATGTTTGCCAATTACCCAAATCATATCCTTTAGAGGTTGCAATTTTGTAACCCGTAAATCCTCCAATGATAGCACCTATGGCAAAAGCAAACCAAAAGAATTCCCCATCCGGGTCGGTATACATTAGCGGGTTGTTCAAACAATAGGCATATCTATTAAAATTAATAGGTAAGTCGGGTGCTTGCACATATGGGTCGGGGCTAATAAACATTCCTAGCTCGGGATCGTAAAAACGACCATTCATATTTATCATACCTACATTGCCCAAATATTTAGAACCTATAAGCCCCTCTTGGTCTAAGTGTTCGTGTCCGGTAAAACCTCGGCGCAACCATGGTAATGGATTCTTAACAAATTTTCGAGCTCCATTTAAATCATTACTGAATTTTATACCCCAAGCATTGTAATAATAACTGGCAGCAAGTTGTTGCTTGTTATCGGTAACCATCGATATCGAACCCAAATGATCGGTATGTATGTAATACATATTACCCTCTCCACTCTCGTTTTTTTTGTAAATTGCGGTTAAACCCGAAGGCGAATAAATATAATACAAGTTAAATATTTTATTGTCTTCTTCGTGTCGCTCAAAACTACCAAAGTAATAAACTTTTCGTTTTACTTTACCCCGATATATTACTGTCATAAGCTTTCGTTTATGATCAGGACCATAAGTAAACTGGTAGTTATAATCACCTTGCTCGAAAGTAGCTACTTTGCCAAACTTAGTATAAGTTATCGATTGGTTTTCGGGATTATACTGAGGGCTCTTTGTTATAGACAATACAGCATGCCGATGACGAGCATATTGAAAATCGCCTATTCCGGTTTTCGATTCTATCGACCCAGGTGATCTGTCGGAATAATTTACGCTAACATTTAACCCAGCCCAATTATTTACTCTTACCTGTGTTAACTGGTTGTTTTCGTCATAACTAAAATTTTCGGTTGTATTCGAGTTTATCATTCCGGTTCGGCTTTCTAAAACGCCTTTTTGTGCATTAAAGTTATACGAAAGTGTTGTTCGATTAAAATTACTACCAAAGCTTATGCTCTTTAATAAATTTTTATCATCGTAAACAAAGTTTGTTCTTAATTCGTTTCCATTTTTATATTGTGTAATGTTTCCGAAATTATCTACATCTAACAATTTCCATATCATTTCATTTTTATTGTTACGTATTTCTATTAAATCACCTGTTTGGTTGTAGATATTAATTATGCCAAAATTGTCAGGATAATTTACAGTTTGTACTCGTCCATACTCATCGTACCCGTAGGACATTTGCATTTTACGATCGCCCACACGCTCGGTTAAATTAATTATGCGACCATACTTATCGTAATCAAAGTTTTGGTATTCACCTTCGTTGTCCGATATTTTATCTACTTGATTTATACCACTGCCTTCGGTTATATATTCGTATCGAATATTGTTTCCAAAATCATTAACTGTTTTTACACGTCCCATTAAATCGTATGTAGCCGAATAATTTCCTAATGGTGTTTTTTTAGATTTTAATTGACCTAAAGCATTGTAATTAAAATCATATGTTCCGGCATCGGGATCGTTCAATTTATCTTGATAACCATTGGCATCGTATGTTAAATTAATAGAAGAACCTAAGGTTGAGGTATTCTTTAATTGCCCATTGCTCAAATAATTGTAATTAATAGCTATTTTATTGTTTATTACTTGAGTTGTATTGCCTGCATCGTCGCAAATAGTCTCCTTAACCTTACCCGATGGATAAGTAACTTTTAGTTTTTTACCCATATAATCCATGGTTGTTGTTAAACCATTATTGCTTATAGTTTTTTTACGACCATATTTATCGTAAGTATATCTTGTTACATGTTGCGATGTATATGCATTATTATAAGGAGCTATTGTTTTTATAATTTGTCCTTTGTCGTTGTATTCGGTGGTCGACAAAATAATCCCTTTAAAACTTTGTGTTTCTGTTTTTATTTCGCGCCCCAATTTGTCGTAATACGTTTTTACATATGGAGCCCCCGATGCTTTCTCCAACTTATAATAGCCATTATCTGTCCATCCGGTTTCGACAGTAACAACATTTCCATCAGGCTAAGTTGTTTTTGTTAAATTACCCCAAGTATCATAAGTATATGATGTTGTTAATCCGTCGAATCCTATTTTCGATTGCAATAAACCCAACTCGTTATATGTAAATTTATTGATTTGCCCTAACTCATTTGTTGCCGATTTTACATAACGACCCGTTTTATCGTAGGTTTTATAAATTTTACTCTCTACTAAATCATCTGTAGGAACAGTTTGTGCTATTACATTACCAAATTTATCGTAACTATAAGTTGTTTTTATTCCTTTTGAACTCGAACTACTTAAATTTCCGTTGTTATCGTAAGTAAACGTTTTGGTTTTAACATCAGGAGTCTCTGTTTTGTATGTTGTTTTTACAATCGAACTAACTATTCTCGACTTACACCAAGCTCCTTTTTTCTCGAACACATTGGTTGTTATAACAGTTTTATCGTTTCCTGATTTTTGTTTTACACTTAATAAATTACCATAAGTATCGTATTTAAAATCCGATTGTGTGTTGGTTATATTGGTTAAACCATCGGTTCTCGAAACAGTAGTTGGATGATTAAATATTAATTTGGGGTTTTGAGAAAACGTTTCAGGTTTAAACCGGGTCGTATTAGTAGATATTAATTCGTTTCCATTGTAAACTTTTTTCGACTGTTCTTTTACCACAAAAAATTCTTTATTTATTGTATTCGACACAACAGTTTTGAATCCTGTTAAACCATCTGTTTTTTGTATTTCAGCAAAACCTAATAAACCTTTACCTTTGTTACAAACCAAATTCTTATATTTATAAGAGTGCTTATAATTTATCAAATCATTAGTTGTTTGTACAAAAACAACTACATTTAATGGTATTTGAAGGTTTAGTAAACTAGAATTAGCAACATTACTTGATTTAGAATAAAAATTGCCTTGAGTTAAAAATTTATAATTAAATTTTATAATATTTTTATAACCATCAGTTATAGATTTTAATAAACCGTACTTGTTTTTTCCAAAAAAATATAATTTATAAGGAGATGCATAATGAGATCTAGTAAATAAGTCTTTTTTTCCATCTCCATTAAAATCTCCCCAATAATAGGAACTACAAATACTAACACAACTCGCTTCTTTTTTAAATTCCAATCCTCTATTATAAAATCTATTTAAGATATGATCCGAAGCACTCCCATTTTTCCAATTAGGGTAAGTTTCAATTATATCATCTAATCCATCATTATTTAGATCTTGTACCAAAAATTTAATACCGTTAATTGCTTTTAATCCTTTTAAAGGAATGTCTTCATAACTTATAAGATAATCTGTCCCTGTAAAAAGAGCCACTCTCCATCTATTGTCTGAGTAAAAAAGAATATCTAATTTGTGATCTCCATTAAAATCACCAAAATATGAATTACCTAATTCATAATCAATATTTTTACTACAAATCAATTCTACCTTATTATTTAAAGGATTATAACTATGAATTTTAACTATTTTCCCTTTTATTGTTCCAATATCCACTCTTCCATCTCCATTAAAATCTCTTATCTCAATTTTATCTGGATTACCTAAATAAAAGTAATTACATCCTATATTCTTCAAAAATCCTGTTCTATCCGTATTTGGATCTCTTGCTAAGTAATCATCTTCACCATTACCATTAAAATCTCCTGAAAAAAGAATAACCTTATCACCTAAATTTGAGTTATGAAAATCGAATTTTTCACTTCCTCTCACTAATGTACTCCCATTATAGTAATAGAAATAAAAATATTCTCTTGAATATGAACATTCCTGACAATGTTCTTCCTCCTCTATTTTATCTTCGGCTGGATCAATATTGCCATCTTCATCTTCATCAGATTCACAATTACATTTATACGTGATTCTTTTTGTTCTTTGCCATAACAAATCCATATCTCCATCATTATCTACATCTGAAATATATAATCTCTTATACCCACTAACAGAACCTTCCTTTCTTATAAAACTATCCCCTGTTTTTTTTGCAATAAATAAATACCATTTATCCCAATAATCCGAATTATATTTTGGTTTACTAACTACTATAAAATCAGTCAATCCATCTCCATTAAAATCAGCAAATTGTGGCTCACTATAATAACGTTTTGTATTGCTAGAAAAATTTTGATCGAAAGTTTTTTCTAGTTTATTCTGATCTATTTCATTCCAATTAAAAATTGTAGAGTTGTGTTTTTCGTTGGCAGCATTGCTTTCAACTATTTCGTTTAAACAACTTTCGCCTACAGCATTTTTAAAATATTTCAAATCGTACTTACGCACTATTTTCTGGTTTGTTTTAACTTTGATATTACGTAATAGAGCTCTTTTCAAAATTTCATAATCTAAAACATACGAAGATCTTTGATCATCTCTCTTATCATAAAAAAATGTCACAGAACTATGTGGTGCTAAACCTTGGTTTCCGCTATAATCAATTTGCTTTATACAAATATCATTAAAACCTATTGTAATATACTTATAGGTCATATAATTACCATTGTTGTCGGTAACTTTATTCAGATAATAAACCAAAGGATGCTGCTTAGTTCCCAGTTTTAAACGCGAATCGGCAGTGTTTCCATACTCAAAAATTTTACCATCTTTGGTTTCAACTTTAAAATACAAACCCACCGAACCTTTAACAAAACTTATTTTTGCAAAAGAATTCTGTTCGGTACGATACTCGCTATTTTCTATACCATAAGTGCCTCCAACTTTTAATAAACGCTGCCCATCAAAAGTAAATCTATCGTTCTCAGTTAACGATAAAGACGAACTTTTACCATCAAAATAGAAATTTTGATTTGTTCGGCTTATTGCCGATAAACCCGTTAAGTTAAATCCTTTTCCTAATACAGTACGCCCCTGCTGGCTATTGTACGATATAGCAAGTTGTGGCTGCATACCTGCCGTACCTGCCGGAACAGCTATCTGTATTGTATAAGTAGCTGCTCCCGTTGGCGAAACATCAGCCTTACCTGCCAAACTACCAATAGACAAGCCTTTGTTTAACTTTCGGCTCTCTCCGTTTATTTCTGTCGCTAAATAATCGGCAGGACAAGCCATATCTGGATTTACAAAAAAACGCATATTTCCTCTTTGTGAAAATCCAGGTTTGAGCACTATTGCATCACGAGCACTACATCGACCCCGTAATGCTCGTCGTTCTTTTGATGTAAAAGGCTTTCTTAACTCTAATCTTTTTTTATTCTTAAGATGTATCGGCCCAAAAGAACTTAATACTAAAATTAATGGTAAGATTAATAAAATGTATTTTTTCCTCATATCTATTTATTTTCTAAGTTATCCATTCGTTTAGTTAGTTTTTCTATCAGCTCTTGCTGCTTAATGGTGTGTAGTGTTAACTCCTCAATTTTTTGCAATAGCTTAGCATTCATTTCGCCTACCGAAACACCTTGCTCTTTAACCTCATTTGTTGTTGGAATCTCTGGCAAATGTTTGTTTTCTTTTATAAAAGCATCCAACTCGCTCAGCGACATTAAATCGTAATTGCTATCGAATACAAAATCGGCCCACGCTGCTGTTGTTACAACAACTTCGCGTGCTCCTATCTTGCCTTCGACTGCTAATTTGTAACTACCTGGGTCGGTCGTTCCAATACCCACATTGCCATTAGAAGCAATTCGCATTCTCTCAGTAATTCCAATTGTATCTCCATTCCAAGTACTAAATATTATATTCGCACGCTCGTGAGGATTAACTCCTAACGTATTATTTTTAACACAAATAGTAGCCACAGGAGGATTTGACGAATATATATTGTAAAAATTCAAACTACCTACTAGTCCGCCTCTTTGAGATTGGGAACCTGTACTTGATATACATCCCCGAACATCTAATTTTGTTTTAGGAAGAGGAACTCCTATACCTACTTTACCTTCAATTTTATAATCACCTAACTGATTCCATTGTTGTGCACTTAGCCCTAGGGCAAACAAAGCACATGCTACTGTAAATAATGTTTTTTTCATGATTTTAATGTTTATTTAATAATTCTTCTATTATTTTATTTTGTTTGATATTTTCATTCTTAAGTTCAATAACATATAATGTTAACTCCTCAATTTTTTGCAATAGCTTAGCATTCATTTCGCCTACCGAAACACCATTTTCGCTTACCTCTTTTGTTGTTGGTATTTCGGGTAGGTGTTTGTTTTCTTTTATAAATGCATCTAAATCGCTCA
>JAKSCO010000129.1 GCA_022360575.1 Bacteroidales bacterium
CGCGACGGCCGATCGACCATACCTGTGGATGCTGCCAACAAACGAAAAATAAAAGGTTTGATTCTTGACGAATCGGCAACCGGAAAAACAGCATATATCGAACCTACCGAAATTGTAGAACTAAATAACGACATACGAGAATTGTATTATGCCGAACGCCGCGAAATAGTTAAAATACTTACTTTGTTTGCTTCGGACATAAGACCTTATATCGACGATTTATTTTGGGCTTATGAGTATATGGGAACAATTGATTTTATACGATCGAAAACTATACTTGCAAACAGATTAAATGGTATAAAGCCGATTTTCGTAAATAAACCTATGGTATCGTGGAAAAAGGCTGTGCATCCGTTGTTGTATTTGTCGTTTAAAGAAGAATCGAAAGAGGTTGTTCCTTTAGATATAAAGCTAAATGGCGATAATCAGCGTATATTGCTTATTTCGGGACCCAATGCCGGAGGTAAATCGGTTTGTTTGCAAACAGTAGGTTTAGTACAATATATGTTCCAATGTGGATTATTGGTGCCCATGAAAGAAAACTCAGAAATTGGCTTATATCAGAATTTATTCTTAAACATTGGCGACGATCAGTCGATCGAAAATGATTTAAGTACTTACAGTTCGTATTTGCTAAATATGAAAAATTTTCTAAAATCGGCAAACAATAAAACACTGGTATTGATTGATGAGTTTGGATCGGGAACCGAACCGATGTTAGGAGGAGCTATTGCCGAATCGATTCTAGATAGCTTAAACAACAAACAAGTGCAAGGAGTGATAACTACCCATTATACTTCGTTGAAACATTTTGCATCGTCAACACAAGGAATCGAAAATGGAGCTATGTTGTTTGATACTGCCAAAATACAACCTTTGTTTAAATTATCGATAGGCGAACCCGGTAGCTCGTTTGCTTTTGAGATAGCCCGAAAAATTGGTTTACCCGAAGAAATACTACAAAGTGCTACCGATAAGATTGGGAAAGATCATATAAATTTCGACAAAAACTTAAAAGATATTTTAAGAGATAAGCGCTATTGGGAAAATAAACGCGATAGTGTGCGTAAATCAGAAAAGAAACTCGACGAGCAAATTGCCAGATATACAGAAGAGCTTGAGTCGGCAAAAAAAATGCAAAAAGAAATTGTGAAGAAAGCAAAAGCCGAAGCCGAAGAGTTATTGTCGGGAGTTAACAAACAGATCGAAAATACAATTCGAGAAATAAAAGAAAGTCAGGCCGAAAAAGTACGCACACAAAAAGCCCGAAAAAAAATAAGTGATTTTAAAGAAAAACTTGCCGAGATAGACTCTGAAGAAGAAGCAAAAATTAATCGTAAAATCGAAAAGCTCAAAAACAGAGAAAAGCAAGGGAAAAAGAAAAAAGAAAAACAACAAACCCTAAAATCGGAAGTAGCACCTAAAAAGGATGCAAACACATACGAAAAAGGCGATAAAGTACGGTTGTTTGGTCAAGACTCGGTTGGCGAGGTGTTAGATATTAATGGCAACAGTATTATGGTTGCTTTTGGTAATATGATTACTACTTTAGATCGAAAACGATTAGAAAAAATTTCGGATAAGAAATTCAACGATATTGTTGGAAATAAGTCGGGAGTATCGCTAAAGTCGTCGTATGATTTTAACGAACGTAGATTAAAATTTAAACCCGAGATTGATATTAGAGGAAAACGAGCCGAAGAAGCTTTGCAATTGGTAAAAGATTTTATCGACGAGGCTATTGTAATTAATATGAGCACAGTTAAAATATTACACGGAAAAGGCGATGGCATACTACGTCAGTTAATCCGGCAATATTTAGAAACGGTTGATGTTATTCGTTCGTTTCACGACGAAAGTGTGCAGTTTGGAGGTTCGGGTATTACCATTGTCGAGTTCGAATAAGGTTTTTGGGTAAAAAAAGAATAAATTATTCTAGAAATACGCATGAATTATTTAAAATATCTTTTTTCAGATAAGAAGACTTTCAAATTTTGGATTCTTTTTTCCTTATTATTTGTTTTCCCTTTTATAATAACATTTTTTATTGGTTTGATAAACAGCGATCCTATTGATCCGGCAGAACTAATATATCCAATTTTTTTAATTAGTTTTTCTTTTTTAAGTTTCTTTGCTTTCTATACAACAGGGTATATTATACCAAAAGAACATCAAAATGAGTGATAAAAACGTTTCTTTTTGCCTTAGCCATTGCCAAAAAAATTGCAAGGTAACTAGGCTATCTTTTACTTTTTCGTCGCGTCTAAGACAAAAATTATTCATTTTTATAAATCCTTCATCTTGAAATCCATTTAGTATAAAAGGATACTTTCCAATTGATCAAGTAATCCATTTTTTATTTCTAAATAAAAAAGAGAAATCCTACCTCAAATTTATTTCTGCAACGAATTAACAATAGACACATACTTTGAACCTATTATAACTTTTTTGTTTATAATTTTCTTTGGTATGGTTTCTTAAATTATTTTTTTGATCTCATTCCCGCTCTACTTACACCAACTTACTGTAATAAAACTTCTTATGGTGTTGTGTGACTTGATTCATAATGAGAATTTTCGTAAATTAATGTTCCATTTTTCGAAATAAGGATAAAAGAAAGAGAGGGATTATCACGGAATTTATCATTTTCAGAAAAAAGTAACACACTAAAAAAAGTAATTATGAAACAAGCAACAGAACTTAAACAACCTGCCTATAGAGTAGGAAAATGGTTACCAACAGACCAGAAGACTCTTGAGAATTGGATTAGTACAGTTATTACTTTAGCAAAAAAAGGAAAGCGGAGATTTCATCCTGTAATTATAGAATTTAAAGAATTAATTGAGAATGATGCAGAGATATACATGCTTTTCCATATGATGTTTAATCAGGTTCCACATAAGGCTCCTTATGACAAAACACCTACAGGCAAGCCACAAATTAGAAATTATGAGGAATTGCTTATTGTATTAAACTATATTCTTACTACAGCCCCCGAATTTAATGATACTGGTTTGGTAGGCTTCCCTATTAATGCTATTCTCGATTGGCCTATGGGAACAATTGGAGGTTTTGCAGCCTTTATTAATCCTAAAGTAAATGCTCAGCTTAAACGAATTTTAAACGAATGGGCAAAATTTTTAAAATCTAAAGAATCGCGTTATATATTAAATAAAAGTCCTAGAGGTTGGATGAATCCTAAGGCATTAGAAAAATGGCAACCGGATTTATATGTATGTAATCCTGATGAAGAATATGGAGGTTTCCACTCGTGGGATGATTTTTTTACACGACAATTTAAAAAAGGTGCAAGACCTGTTGCCGATCCTGGCAATCAGAATATTATTGTTAATGCTTGCGAATCGGCTCCATACAATATTGAAAGAAATGTGAAAGCAGAAAGTAATTTCTGGGTTAAAGGACAACCTTATTCTTTACGTCATATTTTTAATAACCATGACAATTTAGATTTATTTGTTGGCGGAACTGTTTATCAGGCATTTTTAAGTGCTATGAACTATCATCGTTGGCATAGTCCTGTAGATGGAACTATCGAAGATGTAAAGATTATAGACGGAACTTATTATTCTGAGATTTTATCTCAAGGATTTTTAAATCCTCACGGACCAGATCCTTCGGCACCGAATAACTCGCAGGGATACTTAAGCGAAGTTGCTACCCGCGCATTAGTTTTTATCAGAGCAAAAAACCCCAAAATAGGCTTAATGTGTTTTGTCTCTATTGGAATGAGCGAAGTTTCGTCGAACGAGGTTACTGTAAGACCAGGCGAAAAGGTAGAAAAAGGGCAACAACTGGGGATGTTTCATTATGGAGGATCGTCGCATTGTTTGATTTTCAGACCAGAAACTAAACTCGAATTTGATTTACACGGTCAAGAACCAAGCCTTCATTCGGAAAATATTCCTATTAATTCGAAGATTGCAACAGTATTATAAACATGAAATGGGCTATGCCTATTTTTTAAAAAAAGAAAGCCATGGAACATTATTTAGAAAAGAAAAGACCAAGCAATAAAGCTTTGGTTAAGGAATTTTTAGAGAAGACACTTTGTAAAATTCCCCCTAAAAGCAAAATATACAAGAAAAATGTAAAATCGCATGTTAGAGCTATAGCCGAATTCGAAGAAATGGGCGGAGTTTTAATAGCTTATCCAGGAACTATTTCGCGAAGAAAAGAACATATCCAGTTGCCCCCTTTTGGTCCCAGATCGTTTGGAATTCCGAACGAACTAATTATACGAATGCAACAGGCCGATACAAAAAAACCTGTACACATATTTATAATGTGTGCCAATACATCAGAAAAGGCAAATATTGTTAAAGATTTGGAAGTAACAGCACAAGAAATTAATGCAGCAGCAACAAAAAAAGAAGAGAAAGTAACATTTGATGCTAACTTAATTCATCTTGTGCCATGGGATACCGATTCGTATTGGACCCGAGATTATGGTCCATGGTGGATTTATAATAATAAAACCGGGCATTATGGTATTGCTAAACATCTTTACACATCGTTAGGAGGTGGATCGGTAGGACTTGTTGAAGGAGCCGAAGATGTGAATCCTCGCGAAGGTTCAGGAATATTTAGACCCAATGATGATTATGGTGCTGATAAATTTGCCGATTATTTAAATGAGCCTATCCGAAAAAGGAATAAAGCCAAATGGTCTAACGGAAAAGCAAACCCTTCGGAATTACCTCATATTAAGAGTAACAATTGGTTTAATACAGGATTGTTAGAAGTTGGGGGCAATTATATGGTAAATGGAGCTGGAGTAATTGCTTCGTCGTATTTGGTAGCTACCCAAAATGAATTGCCATCGGCAAAAGAAGAAGAACTTACTCATCCTTCGAGAGTAACCATACACAAGCGCATGGAATATATTTTAGATCAATTTCACCGATTTATGGGTATTCATAAATATCATGTACTTACAGACCCATCAGGGACTTATATTGGTCATATCGATTGCTGGGGTAAATTTTTATCAGAGAAAAAGGTATTGATTGCTAAATCTCAAGATCCGCAAATTAATAAAGCATACGACTATATAGCAAAAACCTTTGCTGATGATGGATTTACTCCATATAGAGTAATGTGTCCTAACAGATATGTTCCGGTAGCGAGCGAACCAGCCACCACTGCAGCATATACCAATAGCTTAATATTAAATAATTATGTGTATGTGCCAATATGTGGTAAGGGGTACGAAAAGTATGACAATGATGCTATTCAAGTATATAAAAATGCTCTTCCGGGATATACTGTTGTTCCGATAAAAGAAAAGCCAAGTCATCCGTGGTTAGGAACAGATGCTATGCATTGCCGCACAAGAGCAATTCCTCGCGAGGTTATTCAGAGATGGTTAGATAGTCAGAATCCTAAAATAGAATTGGTTCAACGCGAGCCTGTTTTAATGAATTAATCATAAAAAAATCCCAGCTCAAAATAGTAATTATTATGAGCTGGGTATATATACCACCTTAAAAATAAACTATTATGTGTACAGGTTTAATTGCAGGAAAAGAAGCAAGCTTTGACAAAGTTTTATTGGTTGCTCGAAACGAAGATAGCAAAAATACAAACTGGGATAAATGCCTAACATTTAGACAGCACCCTCAGTATAAAGATGACCATGAGAAAAAACACTGCATAAAAGATAATAAATGGATTTTATCTAATGGGTTAGAAGTAGAAATTCCTAAAAATGCTTTTTCTTATCATTCTATTCCCGACTCGCCAACTTGTAGTAATAAAAAGGATACAATATTACAGCGTTATGAATTTGAGGCACGAGGAATAAACAAAAAACATGTCGCAATTTCGGCAACAAACTCGATGGAAGATGTTAGCGAAAGAGTTTTAATGTTAGATCCTTTTGTAAAATCGGGTATCGAAGAGTCAATTATTACAACATTGCTTTTGCCTCAAGCAGAAACAGCTTATCATGGAGTATCGCTTTTAGGTAAGTATGTAGAACAGTATGGAGCCAGTGAGGGTAATGCTGTATTATTTGCTGATATTAATGAAGCTTGGTATATGGAAATTGCATCGGGACATCACTGGATTGCAGTAAAGGTTCCGCAAGATTCGTATATTGCTGTAGCAAATGGTTTGCGTATTCACGATATTGATTTATCGGATACAGATTCAGTAATTCATTCTAAAGGATTGTACGAGTTTGTAGATCATTATCATTTATTAGAAAATCCAAATTTGTCATCGTTTAATTTTGCTCAGGCTTTTGGTAATTTAGGTAATCCATACAATACAGATCGAGTTTGGCTTATCCAAAAAATACTAACACCATCGATAAAGCAAGCAACCAGATTAAAGCAATATCCTTTATTTATGAAACCCGATCGTTTGATTAAGTTAGAGGATGTATTCGAAATTATGAGATCGAACTATAAAAATACTGTATTAGAAAATCATGCTGAAAGATGTATTGGTGTTGATAGAACAATAGAAAGTCATGTGCTTACGATTAATAAAAATATGCCTGATGCTTTTAAAGGTATGATATGGCAATCAATAAGCAGTCCTTTGGGGGCTCCATATATGCCTATTTTTACCGAATTTACAGAAATACCCGAGGATTATACTGTTGCTTTAAATTCGTATGCTCCTGTTCCGGCGTGTTGGGCGTTTCGTTCGTTACATGCAAAGCAAAATGTATTAAATGAAAAAGATAAAAATGAGATTGCTAAGAAGTGGAAAGATTCAGAGCAAAATTTCTTAGAGAATTATCGAGCATTTACTCATAAGTCAACCTACACTGAAGAAGATATAAAGCTAGCTCAACGCTATAGTAATCAGGCTCTTTATTCGATGTATCAATTGGCTTTAGATATGTATCCTAGATATAATGTTTTTGAGAAAGAAGAAGAATTTGCTTAAAATAAGAGCTCCGAATGATTCCTCCCTTGTTCGGAGCAATTCCCACCTCCTCGAATTTTCATCGAAGAGACTCAGAATGGTTTCGATCTTGTCGAAATCCCATCGAAGAGACTCAGAATGGTTTCGATCTTGTCGAAATCCCATCGAAGAGACTCAGAATGATTTCGGTCTTGTCGAAATCTCATCGAAGAGACTCAGAATGGTTTCGATCTTGTCGAAATCTCATCGAAGAGACTCAGAATGATTTCGGTCTTGTCGAAATCTCATCGAAGAGACTCAGAATGGTTTCGATC
>JAKSCO010000066.1 GCA_022360575.1 Bacteroidales bacterium
CTCCGAAAGATTTCTTTAATTCTTTAACTTGTAAATAACTAATCATTAAATGTGTAAAGTCAAATTATTACTGTAAATATTTTGCCAAAGGTATATTATATTTAAGATTTTAATGCCAGAATTTATTCATTTATTACGATAGGTATAAATATTTTTAATTCGAAAAAAATCTTAGGTTCTACTTGTAATATATTTTTCTGTACATCTATATCATTTTATTTATTTTTGGCAGAGATATAAAGTTTGTACAAAATGACAAAGAAAGAATTATTTCGAATAGTAATAGAATATTTTAAAAAAGAGCGTCCAATTGCCGAAACTGAGCTAAATTATTCCAATCCGTTTGAGTTGCTTGTTGCTGTAATTTTAAGTGCACAATGTACCGACAAACGTGTAAATATAATAACTCCACCTCTTTTAGAACGATTTCCTTCGGCTTATGAAATGGCTCAGGCTTCGGCCGACGAAATTTTTGAATATATTAAAACCTGCTCGTATCCGAATAATAAATCGAAACATCTATCTGGAATGTCAAGAATGCTTGTCGAAGATTTTAACGAACAAGTTCCAGATGATATTAAAGAGCTACAAAAGTTGCCTGGTGTAGGGCGAAAAACTGCGAATGTTATTGCTTCTGTTGTTTTTGACAAACCTGCGCTTGCGGTTGATACCCACGTTTTCAGAGTGTCGCAACGAATAGGCTTAACTACAAATGCAAAAACTCCTTTAGAAACCGAAAAACAATTAATAAAATATATTCCTCAAGATTTAATACCCATTGCTCATCATTGGTTAATACTACATGGTAGGTATGTTTGCATTGCTCGAAAACCTAAATGCGATCAGTGTGGACTGGCTCCTTATTGTAAGCACTACAACAAGAAAATGAAATAATTTGGATTGCATTAGGGTTGTATGTAAAAAAAGTTCAAGTATAGTAAAATACTTGAACTAATTACTGTATGAGTAAATTCGATAAATATCGAATTTTTTGTGTTATTTAATTGAAAAGAAAATTTTCGGGGTTTTTAATACAAATATTTTCTTTCAGTTCTTCGTTACAATTTTTAAGATTTTCTAGATATTGATTGTAAGAGCTCGACTCTAAAAGATTTATAATAAAATCGGACCCAAACAATAAACGATCGTTGCAAATATTACTTTTGTCATTTAAGCTTAACCATTGGGTTAAATCTTTATAATACGATTTTTCTTGAGCAAGCGACGAAATATCTGAATAAACATTAGGATACACATTCATATGCTCAACAATTTTTTGTTTCCATTCTGTTTTTTCGTGCCCTTGTATTCCGAAATGAGCATAATTCAGTTTTAGTTTTGTGTATTTTTCTTTAGTTAGTACATTATTCCAATGTTTTAGAGGCGATGTAAATTCTTCTTGATTCTTTTGGGTTTCGGTAACAAATCCGCTGTCGGAACAATGTGTTGTTATCGGAATATTATTTTTGATACACAAATCAAACAGTTCGAGATTTATTTCTTTACTCGGATCAAATCCTAGTGGAGGATAAAGTTTTACCCCAAAAAACATATTCAATAAATTTTTGTCTTTATTGTTTTTATCTGTTAGTTTGCCCTCGAACTTAAGAAAAGCTTCGATGCTTTTTTCGGCTCTATCCATTCGAGTTTCTTTGGTGTCTTTGTTATATCCATCAAAATATTGTTTAAATAAGCTATTTATCGACGAATCGCCATTCTTTGCTTTGTAATTTTCAGGATTAAGGCCTAAAAATGGTAAAATAAGCATAGGTTTTTTCTTCGGATCAGATATCTCTTTTCGTATAAATCTGTCGGTTTCTTTATCTAAAACCAATTCGTATTTATAATAATTTTTTATTGCATTAAACAAATCAATTGTTTGCTTAACTATAGGTTTACCGGGCATTCTGTTATAATGTCCTTTAAAATTAAGTTTGGTTGTTTTTTGTCCAAAATCTATCATCAAAGGACAAATAACAAGCTTGTCGTATGTGTCGTCACCTATTACAATCTTATTGTCTTTAATAATTTCAGGATTTTGTTTCAAAAAATACTCGATAATAAGAAAATGATCTTCGATAGGGTTTTCAAAAACAGCTAAAGTATTTGCTATTTCAGCAAATCGGCCATCGACAAATTCGTTTAATCCGCCCATTATTTTTTCTGATAATTTTCTGTACGGAACTAGAGGAACAAGAAATTTAACAAATCGAGGAATGTATTTTTTTAAGAGTTTTTCTAGTTTGTTTTCGTTTAATAATTGTTTGCGCTGCATTATAAGTCTTCGCAAAAAGGCTGATAAATTAGCATGACTTAAATCGAAAGCATGATAATGAATGTCGTAAATGTATCTTTTTTTGGGCATAATAAATATGTTTTATTGATTAGTTTATTGAAATACTTAATTTATATTTTGCAAATAGTTTGCTGAATAGAAACTCTTTGGGGCTGTTAAGTTTTAATTCTTTGGCTTTTTCTTTCGAGAATTGTTTCGACGAAATAATATCATCCATTTTTATTTGTTTAATAATATCGCCAATTAAACTAATAACAATGGCAGGAAGGGCTTTAACAACCATTTTCCCTAATGAAGCCCATATATCGCCTTGATTTATTTCTTTTATGTTGATAGAACCAATTAGTTTTACGAAAGCATTTTTTAATATATCAACATTTTCGATCTCTTCGGCTATTTTTCCTGATTTAAATTTTTGTAGCAATAGTCCATCATCTTTTTCGATTAATTGTAAGATTAAAATATAATCGTCGTATTCTGTAGGAATATCAAAACTAAATTCGCCGTTCAGATTTAGCTCTTTTCCTTTTCTCATGCTTATGTCGTTGGTGGCAAAACTTATGGCTTTCCCTTTAATAAGTTCTTCATTTTGTAGTTTTACAGGAATAAAAATCCCTCCACAGTATATTTCGTCTGCTCCAAACTCAATACTGGTTCTTAAACATTCAATTTTTGTGATTTTCAAATTAATACTTTTCATAAAATATAGTTTTAAGGTTTAAAGTGTATAATAAATTGTTATCAAACTGATAGGATAGAAGTACATTGCCTTTAATATTCTAGATAAATGGTAAATAAATTTTAGATCTGAAGTAAGTTATATAAAATGTGTGTTTTTGACAAATAATTGATCTCACATATTTGTCATTATTAATTATAACATTATGTTTTTTTCTAAAAGGTGTTTTTCAAAACGACATTTGTTAAAATGTTTTTCATCCTTTGTCAGGATGAGATTTGCCATTACACGGATGAAATGACCTTTGTTCGTTTGTACAAATTGCATTACACCAGTGAAACGAGTCGTGTAAATTTGTACAAAGCTAATTACACGGATGAAATGACGTTTGTTTATTTGTACAAAGCCATTACATGGATGAAATGACCTTTGTTTATTTGTACAAAGTCATTACATGAGTGAAATGACCTTTGTTCGTTTGAACAAATTGCATTACACCCGTGTAATGATGTTTTAAAAAATTATATTGCTTATATCATTCGTGTAATGTTTTAAAAAATTTTAAGAATACTTAAGGCATATCTTAAATCCTCGAGATGCAGGAAAAAACATTACAAATAAGGAGTGTTACTATTAAAAAATGCCATATTAAATGTAAATCATGTTAAATATGTTCTGTAAATTTACTGCTCACTAACAATCTAAAATTTAAAATTCTGTAGTTATGCGAATGACTTTAATCGAAAAAATTTTGGCTAACCATTCAAACAAAGAGGTAGTTAGCCCAGGAGAAATTATTGATGTATTTATGGATGTTAGAGCTGCACGCGATTTTGGCGGAGCTAATGTTGTTAAAAATATGGTTGATAATGATCTAAGTTTAGATGATCCTGAACGTACTTTTTTTACTTTTGATTGTAATCCTACAGGTTCTGATCAGAAGTATGCAGTTAATCAACAAATATGTAGAAATTTTGCACGAAACAATAATATAAAGATTTATGATATTGATGCAGGAATAGGTACACATTTATTAATTCGCGAAGGCTTGGCTTATTCTGGATCAACAGCTGTTACAACCGATTCGCATGCCAATATATTAGGAGCCGTAGGTGCTTTCGGACAGGGAATGGGCGATCAGGATATAGCAGCAGCATGGAGTAACGGAAAAACTTGGTTTAAGGTTCCAAAATCGGTAAAGTTAAATTTTGTGGGACAAAAACCGATGAATGTTACTGCTAAGGATATTGTTTTAAATCTATTAAATGAATTTGGAGCGAATACCTTATTAGGATATGCTGTCGAATTTCATGGCGAAGCAATTGACAAGCTAACCTTAGACGAAAGAATAACAATAGCATCGATGGGAACCGAAATGGGAGCAATTATTTTACTGTTTACTCCTAATAAAGATATTATGGCATTTAGCCAAAAAGTGTCGGGAAAAAAATTAGAACTAGTAAAAGCCGACGAGGATGCTAAGTACGAAAAAGTGATTGATATAGATATTTCTAAATTTATTCCTCGCGTAGCTCGTCCCGGAAAACCTCACGATACTGTTGATGTTAATACAATTGATAAAGTAAAGATAGATTCGGCTTTTATTGGTAGTTGTACCAACGGACGAATAGAAGATTTACGTGCAGCAGCAAAAGTATTAATGGGGAGAAAAATAGCTCCAGGTGTAGTTTTAAAAATAGTTCCGTCAACCGATTATGTATGGACTCAAGCTCTTGAAGAAGGCCTAATACAGATATTTAAAAATGCAGGTGCATTACTTTCAAATGCAGGATGTGCGGGATGTGCTGCAGGACAAGTAGGTCAAAACGGACAAGGAGAAATAACAATTAGTACAGGTAATCGAAATTTCCCAGGCAAGCAAGGTAAAGGCGAGGTGTATTTGGCATCGCCTCAAATAGTAGCTGCTTCGGCTATAGCCGGATATATTACTATTCCCGAAAAAATACCAGCTACCCCTATGGAATTTAAACCAACAAAAAGTAATCGTAAAACAAAAAAAGTTGATAATAAAGAAAGAAGTGATCGACCAAAAGCAATAGAAGGTCGTGTGTGGTATATTAAAGAAGATAATATTGATACCGATATGATTTATCATAATCGATACTTAGCAATAACTAATATTGATGAAATGGGTCAATATGCTTTTGATAACTTAAAAGGATATGAAAATTTTGCCAAAGAAGCACAAGAAGGAGATATTGTTTTAGTGCAAAAAAACTTTGGTAGTGGTAGTTCGCGTCAACAAGCTGTTGATTGTTTTATTCCTTTAGGAGTACAAGCCATAATAGCCGAATCGTTTGGTGCTATCTACGAAAGAAATGCTATAAATGCAGCTTTTCCTATTATGACATATGATAATATTGAAAATTTAGACTTGAAACATTTCGATAAGGTTAAGATAAACTTCGAAACTGGAGAAATAACAAACTTAAGAAACAATAAAATAGTAAAAGGAAATTCTTTCTCTGATGTCCAAATGGATATATACCAAAAAGGAGGCATATTTAACTAAAATTATCAATTAAAATTTACTTGAAATGGCAAGAACATTTGTTGAAAAAATATTTGATGCTCCATGCGGAAGCATAGTATTTAAAAAACCCGATATTGTATTAACTCACGATAATACAGCAAGCATAAAAAAAACTTTTGAGAAAATGGGTGGCGATAAAGTATTCGACCCAAATCAACTACTTATAGTATTAGATCATAATGCTCCGCCTACAAATGCAAAGTTAGCTACCGACTACCAAGCTGTACGTGACATTGTAAAGTATCAGAGAGTAGAAAAATTTTATGATGCAGGAAAAGGTATCTGTCATCAAATAATGTCGTATCATGCAAAACCAGGAATGGTAATTGTCGGAAGTGATAGTCACACTTGTACAGCTGGTGCATTTAATGCTATGGCCGCCGGAATTGATAGAACAGAAGCTGCTGGACTATGGAAACGTGGCGAAACATGGTTTCGTGTTCCGGAAACAATGAAAATAACTTTAAAAGGAAAGCTGCAAAAAGGTGTTTATGCTAAAGATATCTCGTTGTGGATAATAGGAATGATTGGTTCGGACGGAGCTGATTATATGTCTATTGAGTATCATGGCGAAGGTGTAAAGAGTTTAAATATTTCTGAACGTATGACATTAGCCAATTTAGCCTCGGAAATGGGAGCTAAAAATGCAGTTTTTCCTGCCGACGAGAACTTAACTAATTTTTATGATCATAAAATAGAAGGAGTGTGGGCTGATGCTGGGGCAAATTATGCAAAAGAAATAGAAATAGATTTAAGTAAGATTTATCCTTTAGTTGCAGCACCTCATCATGTCGATAATGTAAAAGCTGTATCCGAAGTTGAAGGCGTTAAGCTAAATCAAGGAGTAATTGGAACATGTACCAATGGTCGATTAGAAGATATAAGAATAGCTGCCGAAATTTTAGATGGACAAAAAATTGCTGATGGATTTCAGTTATTAGTTATTCCTGCTTCGCAGCAAATATATTTGCAA
>JAKSCO010000173.1 GCA_022360575.1 Bacteroidales bacterium
TGTGTAATACATTTCGGACAGGGAAAAACGAAAAACTCCAAACAAAAGAAAACTACTATCATTTTATGATAAAATTCGAAATTTATAATTCGTACTCGACAATAAGCTCAGAAGAAAAAGCTCACATTGTCGATTTTTTGTATCAACATTTAGACCAATATGGCGACGAAAAGGCAGATATAGAAAAGGCTGTAAAGTATGCTTTAAAAGAAATTCAGTCGTTTGGCGGTTTTGTGTTAAAGGCTATCGACGAAAATAAAAATACTGCTGGAGTTGTTGTTATTAATAATACCGGAATGTCGGGTTATATTCCCGAAAATATATTGGTATATATTGCTGTACACAGTGCCAAACGTGGGCAAGGATATGGCAAAGTATTAATGAATAGAGCTATTGAGCTTTGTAAGGGCGATATAGCTTTGCATGTCGAAAAAGACAATCCGGCTCGATTTTTATACGAAAAAGTAGGATTTAAAAATCCTTATCTCGAAATGAGATTTAAAAGAGGACAATAACATAACTTCTGATTTATAATGTCAACATCGGTTATCGAACTTAGCAAAACAGCTTTACACAAAAACATATCGTTTCTGAAACAACAACTAAATACCACGCGTATTTCGTCGGTTGTAAAAGCCAATGCCTACGGGCATGGAGCAAAAGAGTTTATAATGATGGCACAAGGATGTGGTGTAGATCATTTTTCGGTGTTTAGCTCAGAAGAAGCTCGCAAGGTTAAATCGTATCTTAACAATGGTGCCGATATAATGATAATGGGTTGGGTAAATGACAACGACATACAGTGGATTATCGAAAATGAAATAGAAGTGCTTGTTTTCGATTTCGATCGATTACAAAAGTTGCTTGATGTAGCAAAAAGGATTGATTGTAAAGTAAAGTTACATATCGATTTAGAAACAGGAATGAATCGTACGGGGTTTGAACAAAAAGATATTGATAAATTATTTAAGATACTTAAACGAAATAAAAAACACTACGAGTTTGAAGGTTTATGTACTCATTTTGCTGGTGCCGAAAGTATAGCAAACTACAAACGAATAAAAGATCAGATAGGAGCATTTGATTGTTTGTATCAGTGTTTTATAAAATCCGAATTAAAACCAAAAATCCGCCATGTTGCTTGTAGTGCCGCTGCTTTATCGTATCCCGAAACACAATTCGATATGGTTCGGATAGGGATTTTGCAGTATGGATTCTGGCCTAGCAAAGAAACCTTGATTTATTTTTTGTCAAAAAAACAAATTCAGGATAGTCCTTTGCAAGAAATACTAAGCTGGAAATCGAAAGTGATGTCGATAAAAAATGTTGCCAAAGGAGAATTTGTAAGCTACGGAACCAGTTACTTGGCACAAAAAGACATGAAAATAGCAATTGTGCCTGTAGGATACTCGCAAGGATATGCTCGCAATTTAAGCAATCAGGGTAGGGTTTTAATTAAAGGACATCGAGTAGGGGTTATTGGTATGGTAAATATGAATATGCTAATAGCCGATGTAACAACAGTAAAATCAGTAAAAATAGGCGACGAAGTAGTTTTAATAGGCAAACAGGGCGATTTGTCGATTCCGGTGGCTTCGTTTTCCGAATTTAGTGATCAATTAAATTACGAACTATTAACACGATTACCTGCCGAAATACCTAGGGTAATCATAAAATAAATATAGATGGCTTTTATCGTTTTAAATAAAAAGAAATTAAAGCATAATTATCAATTCTTGAATAAGCTATTTAAGAAACACAAAATAGAGTGGGCTATTGTAACCAAACTATTGTGTGGAAACAAAGCATATTTAAAAGAGTTGATTGATCTTGGTGTAAAACAGATTTGCGATTCGAGGGTTGCTAATTTAAAAGTGATAAAAGAAATCGATTCAAGTATCGAAACAATCTACATAAAACCTCCATCAAAGCTGGGTGTAAAAAATATTATTAAGTATGCAGATATCAGTATCAATACCGAGTTTGAAACCATAAAGCTTTTAAACGAAGAAGCTAAGCAGATGAATAAAACCCACAAAATAATGATAATGATAGAAATGGGTGAGCTGCGCGAGGGTGTTTTGTGGGACGAATTTATTGATTTTTACGAGTCGGTTTTTAATTTGTCGAATATAGAGGTGGTGGGGATAGGAACAAACCTAACATGTCTTTACGGAGTTTTACCTAATCAGGATAAATTAATCCAGCTGAGTCTTTACGAACAACTAATCGAAGCAAAATTTAATAAAAATATACCCTATGTGTCGGGAGGTTCGTCGGTAACTATTCCTTTGGCAGCTAAGAATTTATTACCTATAGGAGTAAATCACTTTAGAGTGGGCGAAACACTCTTTTTAGGTACTGATGTATACAACGATAGCACAATAAGAAATATGGAGCATAATGTATTTCAGTTTTTTTCTGAAATAATTGAGCTGTCGGAAAAACCAATGGTGCCCAATGGCGAATTAGGAACTAATGTTGAGGGAATCGAATATAATTTTAGTGAAGAAGATATAGGTAAGAGTTCGTTTAGAGCCATTTTAGATATAGGGCTGCTCGATGTCGAAGAAAAACATCTCGAACCTATTGATAGCAATATCGAAATAGCAGGATCGAGCTCTGATATGATTGTGCTCGATTTAGGGAAAAATCCGAACAATTATAAGGTAGGCGATTTGGTAGAATTTTCGCTTAATTATATGGGAACATTAAGTGTGTTGAACTCAAAATATATCGAAAAACGAATACAATAACTTTGATCGGAATACAAACTGGATTGTTTGAGTGTGTAAATTTTGGGGATATAGATTTAACTAAAAAATATTTTATTGTAACAAATGTTAAATTTTAAAATTAGTGATATAATTGAGATTGAATACAATTTGCTTAATGTTTTTATAGTGAAAAATGCGAAAGAATCCTGTTTATAGGCAGAGTTTTTTCTTTTAACTAATAAGAAATTGTTTTGTCAGTAATTTTCGTTAAGTTTGTATTTAAACCTAATATATATTACTAAACAATGAAGTTGAAGTATTTTCTATTACTTGCAGTTCTGATTTTCTGTGAGTTTATATCTACATCTACTAAAGCTGACGAAAAGAAAAATATTTTAATTTTAAATTCTTACCACAAAGGACTACAATGGTCCGACGAAATTCACAAAGGATTTTTAGATGCTTTAGATCAGATTCGTCAAGAAAAAGAAATTTATATTGAATATTTAGATTCGAAACGTTTTTTCTATGATGATTATCAGAATGAATTAATTACTTTTTTAAAAGATAAATATCAAAACTTAAAATTTGATATAATTCTTTTGTCTGATGATTTTGCTTTGCAGTTTTTATTCGAAAATCGCGATAGTTTGTTTGGGCGTGTGCCTGTAGTTTTTGCCGGAATAAACAATCCACATATTTATCCTAGTTTGTATACTGGCATAATAGAAGATATAAACTTTCTCGATAATTTAGCTTTAATAAAAAAGCTGCATCCCGATTATTCAAGAATATATTTTATAGCCGATCAAACACCTACAGGAAATATTGTTTATGATAAAGCATCTAAGCTGATATTATCATCAGAAGATAAATATCGATGTGAGTTTGTTCGAGATTATACTTTCGATGAGCTTTTTAGTAAAGTCGAAAAGCTAGAAAGTAATGCAGTGATTTTTATTACAGCTTTTACAAAAGATCGTAAAGATACTTACAGTTCGTACAATAATTTAATTTTAAATCTAAAGAAGAATACCAAGGTTCCTATTTATGGATGTTGGGATTTTTATCTTGGTCGTGGTATTGTTGGTGGGAAATTAAATTGTGGATATACGCAAGGAATTAAAGCTGGTAATATAGCTGGTAAAATACTTAATGGCCAAAATATTGAGAATCTAGACTTTCAATTTTCAGAATCGGTATATAAATTCGATTATAATGAGTTAAAAAAGAAAGGAATAAAAAAACGGAATTTGCCTAAAAATTCAATAATTATTAATGAACCTTTAACTCGTTTTCTGGAAAACAGAAAAGAAACTATTTTCATTGTCTTGATTATTATTTTATTGGTTGTTAAAGTCTACATTATTACGAGTTATGCAATTATCCGAAAAAGGAAAACGAAACAAGAGCAGGAGTTTAAACAGAATCTCGAATTAATAAATGAGAAGTTGATAAAAGCAAAAAATAAAATAGAAGAGGCTGGTAGGATAAAAAATGCTTTTATGACAAACCTTTCGTACGAATTTAAAACTCCTACAAGTGGTATTGTTAGCTTTGTCGAATTATTAAAAGACAAGCAAGGAATTGATGATGAAACTCGTCAAAAACATTTTACTTTAATTCAAGAATACGGACATGTGTTGTTAAATTTTGTCGATAATATTATTGATTTATCAAAGCTCGAATCGAAAAATCTGCAGTTAAATTATAAGCAATTTAACCTTAAGGATATGATGAATGAGCTATTAACGCATTTTTTATCGGTGCAAAAGAAATATAAAAAGGAGTATCTGCAATTAAGATTAGAAAATGACAATATTGCAGATGACATTTTTGTCTTTTCAGATAAAGACCGAGTAGTTCAAGTAATGCACAATTTGTTAGACAATGCATTAAAATTTACCGATAAAGGATTTGTTGAATTTGGGTGTTATATCGAGTCGTTTCGTATTGTTTTTTATGTTAAAGATTCGGGTATTGGTTTGTCTGAAGATGAACAAAAAATAATTTTCGATCAGTTTCGAAAACTCGAAATTAAAGATAAAAAATATGCAGGCTTAGGTATTGGTTTGGCTCTATCTAAAGATATAGTCGAGAATATGAAAGGGAAAATTTGGGTTGAATCGAAAAAGTCAAAAGGGTCAGATTTTTATTTTTCGATACCTTACAACTTGCCCGAAACAAAAAAACAGGTAGTCCAAGCAGAGAAACAAGAGTATGTCTGGCCTTCGAAAACAGTTCTTATTGTCGAAGACTCTTTTGCTGCATATCAGTTGTTGACTAAGTTTTTAAGCAAATCGAAGCTTGAAATTATTTATGCCGAAAATGGCGAGCAAGCGGTTGAAATTTGTCGCGATAAATCTGCTATCGATTTAGTTTTAATGGATATTCAGCTACCTGTAATGAATGGTTTAGATGCGACACGATATATAA
>JAKSCO010000142.1 GCA_022360575.1 Bacteroidales bacterium
CAACTTTTTCAAAAATTCGTGCCATGTAAAAATCATGGGAGCAACTTTTTCAAAAATTCATGCCATGTAAAAATCATGGGAGCAACTTTTTCAAAAATTCATGCCATGTAAAAATCATGGGAGCAACTTTTTCAAAAATTGGTGCCATGTAAAAATCATGGGGGCTAACTTTTTTGGTAATAGCTAAGGAAATTGCACAATACTTTAACTCCACGAAATAACAAAAGTCTGGGCAATACCAGACTTTGTTGTTTTATTATATTTTTTACTTTATAAACTCTATGTGTAGTCTATAGACTACTTTTTATTTACAGCGAAGTCATAGACTTCGCTGAGCGGGGTTTGTTCGTTTATTGTATGTATTTATTTATTATCCTTTCTACTTTCTTTTCGTTGATATCTGAACATCCATTTTAATGCTGAAAATCCAGAAAAAAGCCCAAAACTATACCAGAAAAAATAATCTATTATTAATCTTGCAAGTTCTGTGGATATATGTTCTTTTAAAAGTACTACACTAAGTAAACTTAAAGCAAATATTATAACAACAATAATATATGAGTATTTAATAATTATTTTCATAGACTTTGTCTTTTTTTCTTAATAAAGAGAATAATTTCAAAAACAATCATTCCTAACAATCCGATTCCTAATAGAACATAAGAAATTACATTAACTTCATAATTAAAATACTTAACAAAGAATAATCTAAAAACTAATGTTGTTAAGAGAATGAATCTAAAAATATTAAGAGTTAATTTCATAATTAAGTTATTTTTAAGGTACATAAGGTCCAATTACAGGACTATTATTTTGAGGAGGTTCTGGAAGAATTTCAGGAACTTGCCAATTATCATATAATTCATATGCAGCTGCTCCACCACCTGCCGCAAGTCTGTGACTTGTGGCTATACCAAAACAACCTTTATTAATCCGTTGCCATCAGCATAATCTATTGCACTACTATACTTATAATGATGCGATTCTACAACAAACCCTTCTTTTACTGGATTATTGTGTAAATAATTCAACTTTTGATTTATTATTTTGGTGTCACTTAATTCTATTGGCTTATTATTTTGTTGCCAGAATTGAAAATTTGTATTGTTTCCATTCTTCTTTCCTGCACACTCAAACATCCATAACATCCATTCCCTTCTGCTTTCCTCTGGGTTTTCTCGAATAGTTTGCACTATTGCTTTTGATGTATACTTTTTTAAATCACGAACTATATTTTCCATTGGTTCTTGATTTGTCCCAATAATCAAATGTACATGGCTTGGCATTATTACCCATCCGTAAATTATCAAGCCTTTATTCTCAATACAATAATTTATGCTTTCAACTAGTATATCCTTA
>JAKSCO010000074.1 GCA_022360575.1 Bacteroidales bacterium
GCACCGAGAAAGAATTCCGATACGTTGAGATAAAAATCAGGAGCACCGAGAAAGAATTCCGATACTACCAATAATACCAAAAGAACATCAAAATGAGTGATAAAAACGTTTCTTTTTGCCTTATCTTGAAATTCATTTGGTATAATCTTAATGTGATAAAAAAAACACCTGCATTACTGCAGATGTTCTTTTGGTATAACTTTCAAAAAAAAAATTTATGAATTTTAGTTATCGATTATAACTCGGGCAGCCAAATATTCTTTATAAAACTCAGAATCTTTGGTTTTATATATTTTCATTAATCGATCTAATTTGTTGTTGAGCAAATCGAGCATTTCGCGAGTTAGCTCATCGATAGTAGCTGTAGCTTCTTTGCTTCTGTAACGTCTTTCGTTTACAGCCGAACTGTAATTGCCCCAATCGTTAACTGCATTAATATAATTATCGGCATCTTCTTGTGTTAAACCATACTCGGCTACCAATACTTCTTGATTTTCGACTAGTATATCTTTAATTTCAGTAAGAGTAGTAGAAAGGTCGCCTATTCGTAGATTTAATAAATCCGATTTTGAAGCATCCATTTTTTCGCCCAGTTTTAAATTATTATTAAAACTAGCAAACACTTGTATCGAATCGTTAATAATATCGGCATAAGTACATACTTTATACCTTTTTTCGTCGTTTACTTGTCCCATAGCAATATTGCTATCGCCTTGTTCTTTTTTCTTTTTAATTAGTAGGTCTCTAATTTCAATTAATCGTGCGTGTATCTGTACGATTTTCGGAACTTTTTGCCAAATTGTTTTTTTAACCATTAATGATAACACAACAATCAGCATACTTAATCTGCTTTTTTGATAGCGGGTCATTTGTTTATACCTTTAAATTTATATTAAAATTGATTTAGAGCAATTTAGAATTAATTATTTTGATAAACAAAATATTTATCACCTAATTTTATTTTTTTCTTTTTTATCCGATTCGCGCTTTGCCCCTATTTATACATAATACCAAAAGGACATCAAAATGTTTGTGATGAACACTCTTAATTGAGGTTTACAAAGGAATAGACAGATATAATTTGAGATAAGGTGATTTAAAAAAAGTAGTTTGCAATTTTCACAAATAAAAAAAGCAGGTATTTTTAGTACCTGCTTTAAGTGATCCCGCCAGGATTCGAACCTGGGACCCACAGCTTAGAAGGCTGTTGCTCTATCCAACTGAGCTACGAGACCATCAA
>JAKSCO010000149.1 GCA_022360575.1 Bacteroidales bacterium
ATAAATCAAATCCCCGAGTTTTTGATTTGAATCAGGATACTTTCTTTTAAGAAAAAAATAGAAATAAAAAACCCAATCGATAAGATTGGGTTTTGTGGGCGATACTAGATTCGAACTAGTGACCCCCTGCTTGTAAGGCAGGTGCTCTGAACCAACTGAGCTAATCGCCCTCTTTTGCTGTGCTTTTGTTGTTAAAAGCGATGCAAAGATAGATTTCTTTTTCTTTTTACAAAAACATTTTTTTGTTTTTTTGCGAAAATCATACAACCTCAGCAACGATAAAAGTACTACCTCCGATGAAAATCAAATCATTATCGTTCGAAAATTTTTTCGCATTTTTTACAGCTTTTTCTACATTATCGAAACAATCGCCATTTAAATTATATTGTTTTGCTTTTTCTTGCAGGATTTTTTCGTTTAAAGCTCGTGGTATTTGTGCTTTTGTAAAGTAGTATTTAGCATTTTTAGGTAGCATCGATAAGATTGTGTCGATATTTTTATCGTCAACTACACCAAAAACCATATGTAATTTTTCGTAAGCTGTTTGTTGTATTTGTGCTATTATATCAGAGATTCCGTCTTGGTTATGTCCCGTGTCGCAAATAGTTAATGGCTTATTGTTTAATATTTGCCAACGCCCGAGTAATCCTGTGTTTTTAACTACGTTGCTTAGTCCTTCGTAAATAGATTGGGTTGTTAAATTATAATCGATTTTATTTAAAATATTAATCGCTTGTATTACTGTTAAAATATTCTTTTTTTGATAGTTTCCGAGTAGTTCTAATTTTAAATCGGGATAAATAATTTTATTGTCAGTGCCTTTTATATTAAATATTTGTTTATTATCTGTTGATAACACTGAGTGATTGATACTATATATTTCGTCTGCAAAATAAATAGGTGCTTGTAATTTATTTGCAAAATCTTTGAAAACAGGTTTTGACTCTTTTTGTGTTTGTCCTATTACAATTGGAGTTTTGTGTTTTATAATTCCGGCTTTTTCGATTGCTATTTCAGAAATAATATTTCCTAAAAATGCAGTATGATCTAGTCCAATATTTGTAATTATTGACAAGTCGGGACTTACAATGTTGGTCGAATCAAGTCGTCCGCCCATTCCTACTTCAACAATAGCAATTTCGATGCTTTGCTCGCGAAAATAGTCGAAAGCCATAGCAACTGTCATTTCAAAAAAAGATGGACTAATTTCAGCGAATTTTGCTTTGTGTTTGCTTACAAATTCGGTAACAAATTCTTCGGAAACCATTTTGCCATTCACTTTTATTCGTTCGCGAAAATCTCTTAGATGAGGCGATGTATATAACCCAACTTTGTATCCGGCAGTTTGTAGTACAGAGGCTAACATGTGCGAAACAGATCCTTTGCCATTTGTTCCGGCAACATGTATTGTTTTAAAGTTTTTATGCGGATGATTAAAATATTGATCTAATTCGAGAGTATTTTCCAAATTAGCTTTGTATGCTGCTTTACCCTGTCTTTGATACATAGGTAATTGATTAAATAACCAGTTTAAAGTTTCTTTATAATTCATATTTAAAAATTTAACAGGCAAAAATAATAAAATGTATTTTTATTTATGTTTTTATCGTATAGTAATCAGATTTTTAATGATAAAATGTAGAGTTTGAAAGGTTTGTGGTTGAATAAATGTAGAACATTAAATATTGAATGATTGTTTATTTAATAAGTTCTTAATGTTATAAAATAGGGTTGCAGTATGAATTAAATTATGAAAGTAAGATTAAGAAAGTTTACAAATAGTTTGTTTTTTATTTAAAACAATCAAAACAAAGAAATTGCAGCTATAAATAGATAAACAACAAAAGAATAAAAGGATGAGAAAAAATAATAAAATTTTTGTTATAGATACTAATGTTATTTTACACGATTTTAATTGTTTATACAAATTTCAGGAAAATGATATTGTAGTTCCGATTGTTGTTTTAGAAGAGCTAGATCGTTTGAAAAAAGGCGAAAGTCAAATAAATTTTAATGCTCGAGAGTTTACTCGCGAATTAGATCGCCTTTCTGGAGATAATTTGTTTAATGGGGGTATTTCTCTGGGTAATGGTTTAGGGAAATTGTCGATAGAAACAGGAAAACCTTATTCTGAAAGGTTAAAACAATCTTTTCCTGAGTCTACTCCCGATCATAGAATATTGGCCATTGCCGAGGATATTAAAGAAAAACATAATAAAAAAGAGGTGATATTAGTAAGTAAAGATATTAATCTAAGAATGAAGGCTAAGTCTTTAGGTATCATTGCGCAGGATTTTAAGAATGATCAGATTGCTAATATTGATAAAATACATAAGGATATAGAAACAATAGACAATGTAGATGATTTAAATATTGCAAAACTGTATGAATCTAACGAAGGGATTTCTGAAGAAGATGTAGCTTTACAAGCATTGCCTCATCAATATCTTATTTTACGAGGGCAAAAATCATCTGCTTTAGTTCATTATAATCCATTTTCGAATATTTTTGAACGTGTCGAAAAAAGTAGGATTTATGGTATTGAGCCTCGTAATGCCGAACAAACATTTTCTTTAGATGCTCTAAATAGAGATGATATAAAGCTAATTGCTCTTACAGGTAAAGCCGGAACCGGAAAAACATTGTTGGCATTAGCCTCAGCATTACATCAAGAACATAAATTTAACCAAATACTTTTGTCAAGACCGATTGTTCCTTTAGCGAATAGAGATTTGGGGTTTTTGCCGGGCGACGTAAAAGAAAAAGTTTTGCCATATATGCAGCCATTGTTTGATAATTTGTCTGTTATCAAAAATCAGTTTAAGTCGCAAAGTAACGAGTATATGAAAATTGAAGAGATGTTGCGAACCGATCGTTTAGTGATAACCCCCTTAGCATATATTAGAGGGCGTAGTTTGTCGAATGTATTTTTTATTGTTGATGAAGCTCAGAATTTAACTCCTCACGAAGTAAAAACGATAATTACCAGAGCAGGAGAGGGGACAAAGATTATTTTTACAGGAGATATACAGCAAATAGACTCTCCTTATCTCGATTCGAAATCGAATGGGTTAAGCTTCTTAACAGATAAAATGAAAGGTCAGGATGTATTTGCACATGTAAACTTGGTAAAAGGAGAAAGAAGTTATTTAGCTGAGTTAGCAAGTGATTTATTATAATTGTAAAAATAGATAAATGGGGAAAATATTAACAATTGTTAGGCATGGGAAATCAGATTGGGGTAATAATATTCAAGATATTGATCGACCTTTAAAAGAAAGAGGAGTAAAAGATGCCTATAAAATGGCAGAACGCTTACAAAACAGAACGCTAAATCCCGATTTAATAATTACCAGTACGGCAAACAGAGCTGTGCATACGGCTATTATCTTTTCGCGTGTTTTAAAAATCGACGATTCGAAAATTATCTTAAATTCTGACTTTTATATGGCAGATTATACTTCGATTATTCAATTTATTAGTCGTTTATACAATTCTGTTAATTCTGTTCTGATTTTTGGACACAATCCTACATTTACCTATTTGGCAAATATGTTTTTACCCGATTCGATAAGTAATTTACCAACAGCTGGTGTTGTCAGTCTTAATTTTGAAACAAATTCGTGGCACGAGTTTCTGAAATCTAAATTGGTTGATTATTTTATCGATTCGCCTAAAAACAAACTTTAACAATAAAATAAAACGAGAATTAAATTAGAATACTTTTTCATTCTATGTATAGACCCAATGTTATATGGCAAAAAAATAATAAGCCGAAAACGCAAGATTATTTTTGAAATGAGATTCGAAATCTAAACTGAATTAATAAGAAAGGATTTTCAGACTTTAAGAGTCGTATATTTTATATTTATATTCTTTGGCTTAAATCTAAATAAATTAAATTTGCGAGTTGAAAATATAAAATCTTCAGAGTAATTTAGTTTTAAAGCATATTACAAAGATTTTCAACTGAATATTGATATGCAATGAAAATAAGATTGGACAAATGCTGTGATGATAAACAAAAAAGATTTCAGGAAGAATTTAAACGAATGCAATAAAGATGATGAATACAGGAGATAATGATAAGAAGGTTGCATTTCACACATTAGGATGTAAGTTGAATTTCTCAGAGACATCAACTATATCCAGAGATTTTCTTAAAAAGGGTTTTAAAGTAGTCGATTTTAATACCGAAGCAGATATTTATGTTATAAATACTTGCTCTGTTACTGAATATGCTGATAAAAAATGTAGACAAGCAATAAAAAAGGTTCAAAAGATTAATCCAGATGCATTTATTGCTGTTGTAGGATGTTATGCTCAATTAAAACCAGAAGAGATTGCTCAGAATTTAGGAGTTGATTTAGTGCTTGGAACCAAAGAGAAGTTCAGTATTTTTGAGCATTTAGATAATTTAGATAAAAAAGAAGAAACAGAAATATATTCGTGTGGTATTGATGAGGTTGATCAATTTAATTCGTCGCACTCTGAGGCTGATCGAACTCGTTCTTTTTTGAAAGTACAAGATGGTTGCGATTATTCTTGTTCGTATTGCACTATCCCTTTAGCACGGGGTAAAAGCCGAAATAAAACCATTGCTGATTTAGTTTCTGAAACAAATAAAATAGCCGAATCAGGAATTAAGGAAATTATTTTAACGGGGGTCAATATAGGTGATTTTGGGAAATCGACTAATGAAACTTTTTTTGATTTAATAAAAGCTTTAGAAAAAGTAGAGGGGATTGAGCGAATACGAATTTCATCAATTGAGCCTAATTTGTTAAAAAATGAAATAATAGAGTTTGTTGCAAAATCGGAAAAAGTACAGAATCATTTTCATATTCCTTTACAAAGCGGATGCAATCCGATTTTAGCAAAAATGCAACGCAGGTATAATCGAGAACTTTTTCAGTCGCGAGTTGAAAAAATAAAACAATTAATGCCTGATGCTTTTATAGGGGTTGATGTAATTGTTGGATTTCCGGGCGAAACCGAAGAGTATTTTAATGATACATTTGATTTTTTGAATAAACTAGATGTTTCTTTTTATCATGTTTTTTCATATTCGGAACGTTCAAATACAAAATCGGCAAGTTTTGAAAATAAAATAGCGAAAAATATTATTTCAGACCGAAGTAAAAAATTACATGAATTAACAGAACAAAAATTAAATACTTTTTATACCCAGAATATAGGTAATAAGGAGCAGGTTCTTTTTGAATCGACTCGAAAAAAAGGTCTTATGTTTGGGTTTACAGGTAACTATATTAAGGTAGAAACCGAATTTAATTCAGATTTAATAGGACAAATTATTAATGTTGAGTTAGAGTCGATTGCACCTAGTGGAAATGTAAAAGTTAAGTTAAATTGCCTAACTTAACACTTAATGATTATTATCTTTGATAAATAAAAAATAGAATTAATGAATCTAGAATATATTTGCAAGCAAGTAGTAGAATTAACAAACGAAGTAGGAAAGTTTATAAATCACGAACTTAATAGTAAATTAAAAATAGAAACAAAAGGGAGACACGATTTTGTTACTCATGTAGATAAAACCTCAGAGAAAAAAATAGTAGATAAATTGTCGGAACTGATTCCTGAGTCTGGCTTTATAGCAGAAGAAGGAACTTCGACCAAACGAGGAGATGTTTATAATTGGATTATTGATCCATTAGATGGAACAACCAATTTTATTCATGGATTATCGCCTTTTTCTATTTCAATAGCTTTACAACGAAATAATGAGACCGTATTAGGAGTTGTTCACGAGTTGGGTTTAGATGAGTGTTTTTATTCTTGGGAGGGTAGTCCGGCTTATTTAAATGGTCGAGAGATATCTGTTTCTTCGGGTAAAACAATCGAAGAGAGTTTAATTGCAACCGGTTTTCCTTATCAAGATTATAAAAGAATAAAACCATTTATGGAAACGCTTGAGTTTTTTATGCATAACTCACAAGGGGTTAGAAGGATTGGTTCGGCAGCAACCGATTTAGTGTATGTTGCTTGTGGAAGATTTGAAGCTTTTTATGAGTATAGCTTAAACCCGTGGGATGTTGCAGCTGGAGCATTTATAGTACAGCAAGCAGGAGGTAAAGTTTGCGATTTTAGAGGAGACAGTAATTATCTTTTCGGGAAGGAAATAGTAGCATCAAATCCTTATGTTTTTGATAGCTTTTTGCAAAATATTAACAAAATAATGAATAAATAGAGAGGAATGAAATTAATAGGAATTTTCTTTACATTAATAGTAAGTGCGTTTTTTAGCATTCTGCCAAAGTTTATTTTATATAGGTTTTCAGATCTTTTTTACATTATCCTATATTATATTGTTGGATATAGGAAAAAGGTAGTATATAGGAATCTTAATAATTCATTTCCTGATAAGACTCAAAAAGAGATAAAACAGATTGCAAAAAAATTCTTTTTGCATTTAAGCGATACCTTGGTTGAGAATTTGGCTTTTTTAACCATGTCGAAAAAGCGATTATTGAAATTTGTTGAATTTGAAAAAAATGAGCAAATAGAAGCATTGTATGAGAAAAATAAAGATATTGCTCTTGTTACTGGTCATTATAATAATTGGGAACTATACTTTATAATGCCATTTCTATCGAAACATAAGATGTTGGCAATATACAAACCTCTTACGAATAAATATTTTGATAATTTATTTCAAAAGATGAGAACTAGGTTTGGAGTAACTATGGTTACAATGAAAGATGCTTATAAAGCAGCTTTAGACTATAATAAAAGAGGGTATCTTTCTATGTTATTATTAATAGCAGATCAACGACCACCTAAGAAAGGAGGACATTATTGGACAACTTTCTTAAATCAAGAAACGGCAGTGTTTTTAGGACCTGAAAAAATAGCACAAAAATTAAATTCGGCAATTGTTTTTAGCTATTTATCGAAAATAAAAAGAGGGACACAGGTTCTTAAGAGTCAAGTGCTTTTTGAAGAAACAAAAGATTTGCCTGAGTATAAAATAACAGATACACATATAAAATTGTTAGAAGATATAATAATGAAAGCTCCTCAGTATTGGTTGTGGTCGCATGATAGATGGAAGCACAAAAGAGAAACAAAATGCTAAAGACAGCTATTGTAATATTAAACTGGAATGGTCAAAAGTTCCTTGAGAAATTTTTGCCTTTCTTAATAAAGAATACCCATTCTGATAATTCAGAAATCATCATTGCAGATAATAATTCTCAAGATGGTTCAATAGATTTTTTAAAGACGAATTATCCTAATCTGAGATTAATAATTCATGATAAGAATTATGGTTTCACAGGAGGATATAATAAAGCTCTGAAACAGATCGAAGCAGAATACTTTGTTTTGTTAAATTCAGATATCGAAGTTAGTAATAATTGGCTTAATCCTCTTGTTGAACTTATGGATTCAGATAAATCAATAGGAGCATGTCAACCTAAAATAAAATCGTACTACAAAAAATCTTGTTTTGAATATGCAGGAGCTTCTGGAGGCTTTATTGATGAATATGGTTATCCTTTTTGTCGTGGGCGAATTTTAGGAACAATAGAAGAGGATGTTGAGCAATATGATGATGTTATTGATGTGTTTTGGGCAACAGGAGCATGTTTGTTTGTTCGTGCAGAGTTGTATAATCAGTTAGGAGGATTGGATGATGACTTTTTTGCACATATGGAAGAAATAGATTTCTGCTGGCGTTTAAAGAATTTAGGATATAGGGTTGTTGTAAATCCAAGCTCGCAAGTTTTTCATGTAGGAGGGGGAACTCTTCCTAATAATAGTCCTTTTAAATTG
>JAKSCO010000207.1 GCA_022360575.1 Bacteroidales bacterium
AATAAGAATGATTGAGGATATGGATGGTTGCTCAAAAGAAATCTCGAAAAAAAGCAAGTTGATGAAAATGGGAATATTTACAGCACTTGCTATTGCTATTCATAATTTCCCCGAAGGGTTGGCTACATTTACAGCAGCATTAACTGATCCCAGCTTGGGTGTAGCTATTGCTGTTGCTATTGCTATCCACAATATCCCCGAGGGGATTGCTGTTTCTGTGCCTATTTATTATGCAACAAAAAATAAAAAGAAAGCTTTCTGGTATTCTTTTTTATCGGGATTAGCCGAACCTGTAGGAGCTTTAATAGGTTATTTAATATTGATGCCTTTTTTAACTCCTACTATATTTGGTGTATTATTTGCCGGTGTTGCCGGAATTATGGTGTTTATTTCGATAGATGAATTATTACCTGCTGCTCGTGAATATGGCGAGCATCACCTTTCGATTTATGGATTAGTAGCCGGAATGGCTGTAATGGGGATAAGCTTGCTATTGTTTATTTGATTCGAGTTTTAGATACAATTGATTATCGATAATAGCAAAATCGATGAAATCAAATGAAATACTATCTGTAGTTACAGTCCGGATTAGGCTTTGGTTTTTCGAAGAATAAGAATCGCTGGTATTTTCTACTTTCCCCGAAAGTTGTTTTGCAACAAACGAGATGTTTGTTAAGATTCCTGATAAATAGGTATTCCATAAACCTCGAGAAAGGTTAAATGCGTATAATTCATTTATTTGATTATTAATTATTGTTTCTGATTGATATCTGTATGGGCGTTTGTAAAAACTAATCCAGTCATTTTTATAAGTAGAAAAAATATTGTAACAATTGTTTACTTGCTTATAATTGTATTCTGAAGCAATCTGTAATGTATCTGAAACAGTTTTCTCATTTATGTTAAAATTAAAGAAACTAACCTTTTCTTTCGAGGAATTTTCTTCGATAAATACTTGCAGATATTCTCCTTTTATCCTAATTGTGTCAGTTTTTGTTAAGCTAGACTTTGTATTGAAATCTATAAGAACAATAGCTTCGTTATATTTTGTAAAAAAGGTATCAATAAGTGTAATTGCCGAATCGTTATAAGTTAGTTGACCTTCGGCTAATAGATAATCCTGAAATTTTGTTGATTTACAAGTAGCATTTATAGCTGCTTCTTGTAGGTTATTGTAGTTATCGTTGATATTACTTATTTTACAATGATTTAATAATGTATATATTGCTTTTGCTCTAAAGATAGCTAAATCAAAAGCTTTTATTCTATCCATATTGGGGTCAGATATACCAATAACTTTTTTTGGATCTTTAGTATAATTAAAAATCCAATCGGGCAGATTTTCGGGTATCTTATCATATAATACTTTTGTAAGATCAATAGAATCGTTTGTGTTTAGAAATTCCTTATCAAATATATTTGTTTCGTATATCTTATAGTTTTGCTGAATGATTTCTGTTTCTTGCGAGAATAGTAGAGATACTCTGAAAGCAAGAAGAAATGTGAGGATATATTTCATAGCTTTGTTTTTGGTTTTGTTCATGATAATAGTTCAAAAAAAGATTGTATTTCTTACAATACAATCTTTAAGCCAAAGTTTTGTATCAGAAATCTTTTAAAACGAAACTCTAAGACTGGCAATTAAATTTCTTCCTGGAGCAACAATCCCTGATGAGTATGGTCTGTATCTGTTGTCAAGTATATTTTCGACACCCACATTTAGTATCCCGAACTTTTTAATTTTATACGAAACCATACAGCTTAGGGTAAACCACGACGGAGAATAAGGATTCCCATCTTTATCTATTGCATACATATAAGTTTTAGAATGCTCGCTTGGAGCTAAATTTTTATGGCTAATTTCTCCGTTGTAATTAGCAAAAACCGATGCTTTAATCTTTTTATATGTATAAGTTACTCGAGTACTTCCGAATAAAGGCGATACGTGTCGTAAAGGAATTCCATCCTGATCTTCTCCTTTTGTAAAACTAATTATTGATTTAAGTTCTAAGTTGCGAAATAATTCTAGTTTTATTTTAGAACTACAACCATAAATATGGGCTTTGTTGGCATTTACTACGGCTTGTACATTACTCATTTCTCCATCGTATACAATAGAGTCTTGTCCGTTAAATGAGAAATCTCTACGAACAAAAGCATCTGTTAAAAAGGTAAAGAAATATGTAAAATTAAATGTTCCCCTATTTCCTAATTGTGCTTCAATTCCATTGTCAATATTATAAACATACTCAGGTTTTAAGTTTTTATTTGGAACGACAACATTTTTTGGCGACGAATCAAATATTTTTGAAATATCATCAATATTAGGAGCATGAAATCCAGAAGATAGATTGAGATTTATTTGACATCCTCTAAATCTGTAAACTAAGCCTAGCGATCCGTTTATTGCTTTGTTTTTTACAGAAATTTCATTGTAAGGAAAATTAAAAAATGTTTTATCTTTTAATGTAGAATAAATACTCACATAGTTTGCTCTTAATCCGGTAATAATGGTAAACGACTTAGTTATATTATCCTTATATCCTAAATACATGGCAAGGGTAGTATAATCGTTTTCTCCATCGGGGTAGCGTGTCGATACAGGACTTAGCTCATTGGTTATTATGTTTTTTATATGTCCGATTGAGTTTACGGTATTATAAACAGCTTCGAGACCATAAAATAGCATATTGTTGCTATTAAATTCTTTATCTAGATCGAAATTAAGGCTATAGGCTTTAACCTCTTCGGTGCGTTCGCGTATCTCTTTTTTCCCAAATTTTCGGTCGTGCCTACTTTCTTCGTAATCTTGATATGCTGTAGTTACCTTTAGCTTATCAAACAAAAGACCTTTGTTGTTGTAAGTGAAATTTAATCTGTGCATATCCCATTTCTGTGGTCCATAATACCATTCGCCATATTCTAGGGCACCTTTTCTTACTTGGATTAATCGATCGTATCGAGGAACATCAGATAGTCTTGAATAATGAAAAGCATAGTCGAGATTTATCTTTCTTGAAGGACGAAATCGTATTTTATGCATGGTATTTATCTGGCTATAGCCAGATTGAATTTGCTTATTTGGTTTGTTGTTTATGATTATTTGATCAATACCATTTATTTGATCTACATACTCATTGCGTTGATAGTCTGAGTTGTTGTTTGATCCCATAGTTAAATCTCCGTAATCGCTATAAGTTATGCTCGATAAGATACCGATCTTATCATTTCCTAAATTAAGATCAACATGTCCTGTTTTCTCTGAATTAGCTGATGAGTGTCTTGCAAATGCTGTTCCTTTTAATTTGAATTGTTTGCTTGTTGACAATCTTACTGGTAAAGTATGAAAATCCATTACCCCTCCAAGAGCATCGCTTCCGTAAGTAATTGACCCAGGGCCAAAAATTACCTCACTACGCTGAATGCTGTTGGCATCTAATGAAATTACATTTTGTAAGTTCCCTCCGCGGTATATAGCATTATTCATTCGTACTCCATCAACTACCAGTAAAACACTATTAGCCGAAAATCCTCTAATCATAGGGCTTCCTCCCCCCAGTTGACTTTTCTGAATAAATACTTCGGATGATGTAGCCAATAAATCGGCAGTTGTTTGGGGGTCGTTAAAACTGATTTGAGGTTGTAATATGCTTGTTATCTTATTTGGAATTTCTTCTTTTTTCTGTTCCCATCGGTATACCGAAATTACAGATTCTTCTAATCTTACAACTAATTTATAGAGGTAAACAACGTAACCCTGTTTCTTTAATTGTTGCTTACTCATTAGTATCTCTTGATAAGAACGATGTTGAACGTGTATTAGTTCTGTGTCTGAAAACTTATCAAGCTTAACTAAACCTTCTTTATCGGTAATACCTGATTTATTTTTCGTTTGGTTATAAATAGCAACTCCCTCAATTGGAGTTTCGTCATCAAAGTCTTTTATCTGGAGTGTTTGTCCTAAAACACTATACGACAGGAAAAAGGCTAATAAATAAATGCAAATTGATTTTAAAAACATAGTTATAAATTAGATTTTAATTTAAACAAAAGTACTAAAATTAGATTCGAATAAAATCATTGAGTTTAATTATACTAATGTTGAATAAAACATATAGCTACAATTTACAAAGAACTAAATCAATATTTAATGATATATGTAAATACGAATTTGTTCTATTAAAATTTTATTTAATAATTTTGATAAAAACTGAATAAGCTATATAAATCATATGTTTAAAAAAATCATCTTTACGGTTTTAGTATTACTGTTTTCTGTTTCGTTATATTTTGGATACAAGTATTTAAATGAACAAAAACAGCCTGAATTTAATATCTACAAGACAATACCTCTTGATGTAAATTTTATTGTTGAGGGCAATAATTTGGTTAATTATTTATCAGAAATTAAAGAGGGAAATAAGTTGTGGCAAGAACTTACTAGTTTTCCTTCGATAGTTAAGTTAGAATCCGATTTAGAATTTCTTGATAGTTTATCCAAAAATAATTCAAAAATAAATCGTTTGCTTCAGAATAGGCAATTAATAATAACTGCTCATAAATTGGGCGAAGATCAGTTGGGTTTCCTATTTTTTACTAAGTTGCAAAATGTTCGCGATAAGAAAGATTTACTGGAATTAATATCTGTTTTAACTAACAAAAAACTTAAGGTTCGAAATTATAACAACACTAAGATGTATATGCTCGAATTAAAAGATCGAGAGTTGAATATCGCATCAAAAAAAGGGGTTCTGATTGTTAGTTCATCATCTATTTTAGTTGAAAATTCGATTCGACAAATTGATGTTAAAAAATCATTATTAGATGATAATGGTTTTGTGAGAGTAAAAAAGACCTCAGGTAAAAATGTAGATGCAAATTTGTATGTCAATTTCTCCAATTTCAATAATCTTATATCGTCTGTATTAAATGGAAAATATAGGTCAAAGATTAAGAACTATCCTAATTTGGGTAATTGGATCGAGTTAGATATTAACCTAAAAAACAATGCTGTTTTATTAAACGGATTTAGTTCGAGTAACGATTCAACAAACAATTACTTCAATATTTTCTTAAATCAACGAGCCATTAGTCATAAGATAAACACAATACTTCCGTCGAATACCGCTTTGTTTTCTTTGCTTGGGGTTAGCAATAATAAGCAATACCTTAATTCGTACAAACAATATTTGCGCAAACAAAATAAGATTGGTCAATACAATCGTTTTGTATCGCACTATAAACAGAAATATTCTATTGATTTTGAACTATTTTTTGAGCAATATTTCAACGAAGAAGCAGGTATTATAGTAACCGATATTCCTAATAAAAGCTTTAGTGAAAATACTTTTATTGCTATGCGTACTCACAGTAAGAGTATTACCGAGCAAGAGATTAACAGTATAATTACTAAAATAGCTAAGGTAAACAAACAAAAGAAATCGGATTATATAAGTGATTTAAGAATTGATAAAGAAACAAGTTATAAGTTATATAATTTTCCGGCACGAAAGTTTTATCGAACTTTTTTGGGAGATATTTTCCCTGAATTCGAGGTTCAGTATTTAACGTTTATTGATAATTTTATGATTGTAGGTAGTTCAAAAAATATGCTTTCGTGGTTTATACACTCATATATTCTTCAGAAAACTTTAGATAACGATATTCGATTTAAGCAATTTAATAATTACTTATCGTCGAAATCAAACTTTTATTTTTATACCAATATGTATCATTCGCCGAATTTTATTTCGCAATTTTTAACTCCAAACCTACGCAAAGAGTTTAATAAGCACATTGATAGTTTTAGAAAATTTCAGGCATTGGCTATACAGTTTCAGAAAAATAGCGACATGATTTATAATAATATCTTTTTACAATATGTTCCGGAAATAAAAGAAGAAGCTGTAACTGTTTGGGAAAGCCATTTAGATACAGCAATAAATTTTAAACCTACTTTAGTAACCAATCATTATACAAAAGAAAATGAAATATTTGTTCAGGATTTGGACAACAAAGTATATTTGATAAATAAAGTAGGACGTGTATTATGGAAACTACAACTTAACGAAAAAATAAATAGCGAGATATATCAGGTTGATTGCTATAAAAACGGGAAATTGCAAATACTCTTTAGTACAAAAAATAAAATCCATTTAATCGATCGAAAAGGGAACTATGTAGAGCAATATCCTATAAAATTACGATCGCCTTCGACAACAGGATTGTCTCTATTTGATTATGATAAATCGCGCGATTATCGAATTTTTGTGCCGTGTAAAAACAAAAATGTGTATCTATACAACATTAAAGGAAAATTAATTAACGGATGGAAGTTTAATAAAACAGATACCCATGTATTAAATTCGGTGCAACATTTCAGAGCAAAAACAAATGACTATTTAATATTTGCTGACATACACAGGGTTTATATACTAAACAGAAGAGGTGATGAAAGAGTCTTTGTAAAATCGCAATTTTCTAAATCTAAAAATAATATATTTGTTCTTGATAAAAATGGAAACAGAGTACGATTTGTAACCACTGATACTTCGGGTGTTGTTAAGTTTGTTAGTGCAAATGGTACTGTAGAATCAAAAAAAGTAGATGTTTTTTCTAAAAATCATTATTTCGATTATCAAGATATAAATGCCGATGGGATTAATGATTTTATTTTTCTGGATAAAAACGAGTTAAAAGTATTTAAAAATGATGGTTCGATTTTATTTAAATATAAATTTGATACAGAAATAAAAACTAAGCCATCGTATTATTATTTTTCGTATGACGATCGAAAACTTGGCATTGTATCCGACGCAACAAACGAATTATTTTTATTTAATAATGACGGAACACTTTATAAAGGATTTCCGTTAAAGGGTAGTTCTCCATTTACAATAGGCTACCTTAGTAATACGAGAAATCAATTTAATTTAATTGTCGGATCAAAATATAATTTCTTATACAATTATGCTGTAAATTAGTAATAAAACCTAATAATATGAACACTTTAAAACACTCTATTGCGCTGAAAATTATTGGCCTGATTTTATTAGTATTTATTTCTTATCAATGTATGTACGATGAATTTCGTTTTGATGAGTTAGATACTTCAGTGTCGATTAATCTGCCGGTTCCGTTAATTCACGGATCACTTAGTTTCAACGATTTGGTTTCTGGGATTGATAATTCAAGCCATTTTGTAGTAGGACCTAATGGATTATTAACTTTATATTATACCGATACTATCGAAAGTATTTCGGCAAATAATATTGTTCAAATTCCAGAGCAAGCTTTTTCATCTCCTTTTTCGGAAACTGAATTTAGTTTTCCTCCAGGAAATATCCCAGCTGATACTTTCGAAGTAACAAAAACAGCCCAATATCCTTTTGCTTTTACTCATAACGAAAAAATCGATAGCATTTATATAAATTCTGGAGATATCGAATTTAATATAAGCTCATCATTTTCGCATCAGGCTCGTGTAGATATTACAATTGATGCTCTAACTCAAAACAGTATCCCTTTTACCAGATCATTTCTTGTCGAAAAATCGTCGACCCAGATATACAAAAAGGTAAAGTTTAACTTAAATAATTACCATATGTATTTACATGATTCAACAGGGAATGACAATATGTTTTTGCCAGTTCAATTTCATGTAAGTGTATTTACCGATGGTGTCGGAGGTATTAATAATAGCTCGCTACAGGTAGCTACAACATTAAATAATTTAGATTTTGATGCTGTTTTTGGTTATGTCGGAAATCAACATCTAATAACCCAGTCAGGAAATTTCGATCTTAATTTCTTTAATATTCCTTCGGGAGGAAATATTAAATTTACCGAACCACAAATTAATTTCCATATAAAAAATTCGTTTGGGGTTCCTTCAATGATAAATCTAAACAGATTAGCCGGGTTTAATAATCAGGGCGATTCAATAAATCTTACTTACATTAATAGCTCTGTTAATCATTTTAGATATGCATATCCCAATATCGAAGAATATGGGCAAACCAAAGATACTACTGTAAGTTTAGATAAAGACAACTCATCTATTTCGCAATTTGTATCATTTATTCCTTCGAGTATAAAATACGATATTGATGTAACAACAAACCCCGATAATAAAGGCGAAGAAAACTTTATAAGGGCAAATAACAAAGTTGATATTACTATGGAACTGGCCTTGCCTCTTACTTTGAGTGTTGATAACTTTGTTTTGATAGATACTCTTAGCGACATATTAAAAGACGGTTGGAACTCCGAGAATGGAGTTGATCATCTTGATTTGGTTATGAAAGTAGAAAATGGGATGCCTTTAAACATTGATTTACAGCTTATCTTAACCGATTCGGAATACAATCATTTAGATACGGTATTCGAAAATTCGGAACTTCCGGTGGCTTTAGCAGCTACAATTAATCCCCAAACAGGAGAAACAATAAAACCAACACAAAAAGTTGTAAAAATAAATTACGAGACTAAAGATTTAGAAAAGATAAAAAGAGCTCGACATGCTTTGTTCTTAGTAGATATAGAATCACCTAGCATTAATGGAAATCAAGTTCAGGTTAAGATTCTCGAATCTCAAACAATTAAATTTAGTTTGGGAGCTAATGTAGGCTTAAATGTTAATGATAATTAAACACTAAATAATGATTAAAACTGCTTTTATAAAAAAAATACTAATATCACTTATTGTATTTTTTACAACAAATACACTTATAGCTCAGGAAAGTCAAACATTATATTATATGAATCGAATTCCTCAGGCTCGATATCTGAACCCGGCTTTTGCCCCCGACTGTAACATCTTTATTGGTTTACCAACTCTTTCTTCTTTTTATTTTGGTTTAGGAAACAATCGTTTAGTACTTACAGATATTATTATTGATCATCCTGTAAAAGGAACTCCTATTACTGTTTTTCATCCCGATGCGAATATAGATTCAGATTATTTTTCGAGTATCCTAAAAGAACGCAATTATTTGTATGATAATTTGTCGACAGATATATTGTCTTTTGGTTTTAGAGTGCAAGATTGGTACTTCTCGATGAACGTGTCAGAAAAACTCGATATGGCTGTTAATTATCCCAAAGACCTAGTTAAACTCTTATTAGAAGATCCCGAAAATTATACATCCTTATCGGTCGATTTAAGTTCGTTTGGCTTTAATGCATCATTGTATCAAGAGTATGGCTTTGGAGTTTCGAAACAAATAAGCCCAAAGCTATCGGTTGGTGGTAAACTGAAAATTATAGGCGGACATGTAAATTCTAAAACCAATTATTCAAAGAATAAGTTAAAGTTGCAAACCAATATGGACTCGTTGTATATCGAAGGTGATGCTACAATATATACTACATCTCCATATTCGGCCGAAACCGACGAAAAAGGTAATTTTGATAAATTTAATACCTCTTCGTTTGACGTAAACGATGCATTAGATTATGCCCTATCGCTCCAAAATTTCGGTTTAGGAATAGATTTAGGAGCTACTTATAAACCCATAAATAAGCTCTTATTATCGGCAAGTATTATCGATTTAGGATACATTAAATGGAACGAAAAAAATGTAACTAAATTAGATTTAAAAGGAACACACTCTTTTAGAGGATTTGATTTTAGCGAGGATATAGCAGATAACGACGATAATGGCGGAGATAACCAATCGTTTTCGGACATAACCGATTCGATAAAAAATAGTTTTGATATTGCCCCTCAACACGAGTCGTATAAAACATTTTTATCGACAAAGATTTATATTGGTGCATCTTATTATATTTCGCCTAAAGTCGATTTTGGATTTTTATCGCGAACCTATTTTTATAACCAAAGTGTTTCGCAATCGTTTACTTTATCAACCAATGTGCGACCTATAAGAGGCGTGTCGGCAAGTTTAACTTATTCGATAATCGACAATACTTTTAACAATTTAGGTTTTGGATTAATATTAGGAGGTGCTCCAATTCAGTTTTATATAATGTCTGATAATGCTTCGGTTGCATTATGGGGACATAAAACCAATACGGTTAACTTTAGATTTGGATTAAATCTTACTTTTGGATCTTATGAGAAAAAGAAAAAATCAGATATTCCTTTGTTAGAATCTATATTTTAAGGAAAAAAGAGTTGAGTCATATTAATCTCAATTAACTTTTGGTTTTTATTTAGTATTTAATGTATATAACTTAATCGAATTAAAATGATGAATCGTCTGGTTCATCATTTTTTTCTTTAATCCCAACTGTATTTTGTCAACTCAATTCATCGAGAGCATTTTCCCGATAGAAAAGGATAAAAACCAGTGTCGAGAGTATTTTTCTGAAAGGAAAAAGCCAAAACTGATGTCGAGAGCATTTTTCCAACGGAATTTTGCCAATTTTGTCAATCTAGAGTATTTTTCCGATAGAAAAAAATAAAAACCATTGTCGAGAGTGTTTTTCTGAAAGGAAAAAGCTAAAACTGATGTCGAGAACATTTTTCCAATAGAAAAATAAAAAGCAGAAATTTATTTCAAAATAGTTCTAGTTTAAATTAAAATAATTAAATTCGAGACTTAAACCTAAAATTTTAACCCAAATGAAATTAAAAATTTTAAGCAAATGCGATGCAGATGAAGCTAAAAACATCGCAAAAAACAGTATTTTCGAATTAGAACAAGGAAATTTTACTGAAGACACTTACCTTGCTGGTATTAAATTAAATTTAACTACCGAAACGAACTCTCTGTCCGATTCTATTGGTGTAGAGCGGAAACATGAGTACACTACTGAACTTGCCCAAAAAGATGAAATTTTCGATAAAAGAGTAATCTGTTTTAAAACTTTTGTTAGTGCAAATACATATTCGTCAGATGTACAGATTGCAGCAAATGCAGAAAAGATATGGAATAAAATAGAATCTTTTGATCCTCTTTTTTATAAATTGGGCTACGAAAAAGAGCTAGCCAGAGCTTTTTCGATGATTGAAGAGTTAGAACAGCCGGATGTTAAAACGATATTAGATTCGTTAGTCGGGGCAACAAATCCATTAGCAGATGTTAAAAGTGCAGCTAAAGATCTTATCGATTTATATCGTAAAAATCAAAATGTTCTGGCACAAAAAGAAACTATTGTACCCTCGAGTACGCAGAAAAAAACAGTTATTCAGATTATTAACGAAAAACTGCTTCCATATTTAAGTGTTATGTCAGAAGTTAAGGGTGGCGACTATAAAAAAGTGCATACAAATATCACACAGTATATAGAAACAGTTAATACTAAGATTAGAACTAGGCTTAAGCGAGTTGAAAATCAAGATAAAGATTTGAATTAATTACGAAAACTATTTATGAATTCCTATATGGTAAGGATGTCTGATTCATACGAATAATTTAAGTTATTATAGTGTTAACCTTACCAAAAACTCTGAAAATTTCGAGGCAATTCTTCCGACAGAATTGCCTTTTTGTATTCAAAATATTTAGTATTACCATTATCTTATACTCGATACTCATTACTAAAAATATATAATCATCTTTGTGAGGTTAAAATAAATTCGTGAAATAATTTGTAAAAAAGATCTTAATTGTTTGTTATTCTAGGTATAGAATCAATTAGCCTTTGTGTATAATCAGACGAAGGGCTATTATAAATTATTTCGGCTTGATTAATCTCGATTAATTTTCCGTTTTGCATTACCATAATCCGATCCGACATGTATCTTACAACCGATAAATCGTGCGAAATAAAAATATAAGTTAAATTAAATTCGTCTTTCAAATCGTTTAATAAATTTAATATTTCGGCTTGTATCGAAATATCGAGAGCCGAAACCGATTCGTCGCAGATAATAAAATCAGGTTTTAATATTAATGCTCTGGCAATAGCAATTCGTTGGCGTTGTCCTCCCGAAAATTCATGAGGATATTTGTAATAACTACTTTCGTTAAGCTTTACTTTATCGAAAATATCAAATACCAATTGTTTTCTTTCGCTTGCATTTTTACCAATATTATGAACAACTAAAGGCTCGGTAAGCAAGTTGCCAATCGTTTTCGATGGATTTAACGAGGAGTATGGATCCTGAAATATAATTTGGACTTTACGTCTAAATTTGCGTAGTTCTTTTTTCGATAAATCGCCTAAGCTATGTCCGTTGTAAAATACTTTCCCCGAGCTTAGTTCAATAAGTTTTGCTATTATTCGCCCTAATGTTGTTTTTCCGCATCCCGATTCGCCAACCAAACCTAATGTTTCGCCTTTAAAAACCTTTAAGTTGATATTATCAACTGCTTTATTTGCTTTTTTCTCGACACCCCATATATTTCGTTCAGTAATATATTTTTTCGATAAAGATTTTATCTCTAATAAAACTTCATTGTTTTCGCGAACCTTTCTGACAACCGATTTTTTTTCGGTTTTATTCATATAATCAGATAAGGTTGACAAACGTTCTTGTTTTTTTGTTGTATCGGGTCGGCAAGACATTAATCCTTTGGTATATGCTTCGCTAGGGTTAAATAAAATCTCGTTTTTTGTCCCAGATTCGATAACCTTTCCTTTATACATTACCAACACATTATGTGCAATTTGCGAAACAACAGCCAAATCGTGCGAGATGAATAAAATACTAATTCCAAACTTCGATTGTATGTCTTTTAAAAGCTCAATAATGGCTTTTTGCACTGTAACATCAAGAGCCGTTGAGGGTTCGTCGGCAATTAAAATTTTAGGATTTGTCGAAATAGCCATTGCAATCATGACCCTTTGTTTCTGACCTCCGGATATCTCGTGTGGATAACTCGAAAAAATCCTTTCGGGATCGGGTAATTTTACTTCGTCGAATAAATCAATAACTTTTCGATGAGCCTCGCGTCGAGATATTTTTGTGTGTTGCATTATAGCTTCTTCAACCTGTATCCCACATTTAACCGAGGGGTTTAAAGATGTCATTGGCTCTTGAAAAATCATCGAAATATGTTTCCCTCTGATTTTCTGAAGTTCTTTTTCGTTTAAATCAATCAAATTTATTTTCTGATCTCCATCCGAAAATAAAATCTCGCCCGAGTCGATAATTGCATTTTTAGGTAATAAGCCTAAAATCGACATAGCAGTAATTGACTTACCTGAGCCCGACTCGCCAACTATTCCTATTGTTTTATCTTTCTCGATCGATAAATTAACATTTTCGAGAACAGATATTACTCCTTGATTAGATTTAAATGATAACGATAAGTTTTTTATCTCCAGAATATTCACAATAACTAATCCTTTTTAAATAAAGTTCTGAATAAATTATCTACACGAGTAACTTTTATTATTTCAATTTTATATTTCGATTCGTCTAATCCCTTAGTATTGAATTTCGAGATGAATATTTTCTTAAACCCTAATTTGTCAGCTTCGCTAATTCGTTGTTCGATACGATTAACAGGACGAATTTCGCCTGTTAAACCTACCTCGCCGGCAAAACAGGTTTTTTTATCAATAGATAAATCTAAATTCGACGAAAGAATAGAACATATAACAGCTAAATCGATTGCTGGGTCGTCAACCTTTATTCCTCCTGCTATATTCAAAAAAACATCCTTCTGGCTCAATCGAAAACCTGCACGTTTTTCTAATACAGCTAAAAGCATTCCCAGTCGTCGGTTGTCAAAACCTGTCGACGAACGTTGTGGTGTACCATAAGCTGCCGAGCTAACCAAAGCCTGAATCTCGACCAAAAGTGGACGGGCTCCATTTAATGTAGATGCAATAGATGTGCCGCTTAAATTCTCGTCCGATTCGGACAATAATATTTCTGAGGGATTTAATACTTCTCGTAATCCCATGTTATTCATCTCAAATATTCCTAATTCTGAAGTTGATCCAAATCGGTTTTTTGTTGTTCGCAAAATCCGATAAACATGGTTATGATCTCCTTCAAATTGCAATACAGTATCGACAATATGTTCTAATACTTTAGGCCCGGCCAGATTTCCTTCTTTATTAATATGTCCGATTAAAAATACAGGAGTATTGGTTTCTTTTGCATACTTAAGTAAAGCTGCTGCAGTTTCTCTAATTTGCGAAACTGTTCCTGCCGAAGATTCTAATTTCTCAGAATATAATGTCTGAATAGAATCAATAATTAAAATATCAGGTTTGATATTTATTGTTTGTGTTAAAATATTTTCGAGTAGAGTTTCGCTCAGAATATAACAATTGTCATTCTTAAGATTTAAACGCTCGGCACGCATTTTTATTTGTTGAGGACTCTCCTCTCCCGAAATGTATAATATTTTTAGATGGTTTAATTTTAAAGCTACCTGTAACGATAAAGTCGACTTTCCTATCCCTGGTTCGCCTCCAATTAATACCATCGATCCGGCAACTACTCCCCCACCTAAAATTCGATCTAGCTCATTTACTTTTGTTGATATTCGTCCTTCGGCTTTTTTTTCGATATCAGATACCTTTATGGCGGTTGATTTTTCATGCTCGTAAAAAGCTACATTTTGTTTCGGCGATTTTGATACTATTTGTTCGATATAAGTATTCCATTCGCCACAAGCCGGGCAACGTCCTATCCATTTCGCTGATTCAGCACCACAGTTCTGACAAAAATAAACAGTCTTCGATTTAGCCATTTCTATTTTTTAAGTTTCTCGATGATTGAACTCGTTGAGTATCCCTCAACAAAATCCATGGTTATAATTTCGCCTCCTTTAGCTTTTACAATATCATAACCTACAATATCTTCAATATTATAATCGCTTCCTTTTATTAAAACATCGGGTTGTACCTTTTTTATTAGTTCGTATGGAGTGTCTTCGTCGAATAAAATTACAGCCGAAACAAATTGTAACGAAGCCATTATTGTTGCTCTGGCTTGTTCGTCCTGAACCGGACGAGTCTCTCCTTTTAATCTTCGAACAGAATTATCGGTATTTAATCCAACTATTAACTCGTGACCATAGTTGGCAGCTTGTGCCAAATACTCAACATGTCCCCTATGTATGATGTCGAAACATCCATTAGTAAAAACAAGCTTCCGATTTTTTAGTTTCCAATAAGTTAATAAAGATTCGATGTTATTTATATCAATAATTTTAGATTGAATGATATTCAATTTATCCATAAAATAAATATTTAATTTTGAGTAAAGTTAAATATTATTTTTCCTTCTTCGACGAGAGTTGATAAATAACATTAGAACCGAAAATGTTCCTAGTAGTATAACAAGTAAAGCTTGAGATTCGTGTTGTATAGTTGCAAATGTAAGACCTTCGAGTTTCGAAATTTCATACAACGAAAGAGCTGATGAAACAATCCAATGAAAAGCACCAATACCTCCTTGCACAGGAGCTGTCATGCCTAAACCTCCGATAACTAATAAAAATAAACCATCGATAGGACTTAGATTAGATGTTGCAGGAATAGCAAAAACCACTATATATGTCATTAAGAAATAACAAACCCATATAACAAGTGTATGAAACAGAAAAGCCGAACGACTTTTCATACGTGTTACTGTTTTTATTCCAGAGCTTACTCCCCGAAGAATTCGTCTAAATTTTAGTACCAATTTTACTCGTTTAAATTTCTTGCGAAAAAAATATAGACTTCCTATTAATCCTACAAATAGGGCTACAATTAATATCCAATAAAATGGCGAGAAATCAATTACAGAAATTATTTTCTGATATAAAGGAATAAATACAGTTTCTTTAATGAAGTTACCAAACACTTCGATTTTGGCCACAAAGACAACAAAAAGTAAGGTTAATAATACAATCAAATCAATAGCTCGTTCTATAATCACAGTTCCGATTAAAGAATCCATAGGTATTTTATCCGATTTAGCTAATGATCCGCATCTTGTAATTTCGCCTATTCGAGGAAAAGCAAAATTAGCAAAGTAACCAAACATTAAAGCGTAGAATACATTCCTAACTTTAGGGGTGTAGTTTAAAGGTTCGATTAATAATTTCCATCGTATAGCTCTGCTTATATAGCTAATAACTGCAAAGATTAATGATAAAAATACCCAGAAATAATTGGCATTCTTAAGTCCCTCCAATAAATGATTAAAATCAATCTCTCTAAATGCAAAATACAGTAGCAATATTCCTAAAGCTAAAAAAACAAAAAAGTTGATTGATTTTAATATCTTACTGTTCAATAGTTATATTAATTTATTGGTTGCAGTATCAGGAAATACCAATGTAGGATTAAAACTCTTAGCTTCCTCAAAATCCAAAGAAGCATATGAAATAATAATTACTACATCGCCAACAGCAACTTTTCGTGCTGCAGGTCCATTTAAACAAATTTTTCCAGATCCCCTCTCTCCTTTTATTACATAGGTTTCAAGGCGTTCGCCGTTGTTTATATTAACAACCTGAACTTTTTCATTTTCGATAATATTAGATGCTTCTAATAAATCTTCATCAATTGTAATACTCCCTACGTATTGCAAATTAGCTTCGGTAACTGTAGCTTTATGTATTTTCGATTTAACTACTTCGATATTCATGACTAACTAAAAGATTTTGGACAAAGTTAAAAATAAAATCTAATATTATCTATTAAACGAATCGACCCAACATGAACAGCAATACATCCTATTGAATGCTCTCTTTCTGTCCAGTCTTCAATTGATTCAAGTGTTGAATCGTTTACTATATCAAAATATTCAACATCTAAAAAATGATTACTATTAATTTCAGAAATAACCCACTCCTTTAATTCTGAAACAGTCATAGATTTTGATTGTTCAACAGAGGCCAATAAAGTTTTAGATATTAGAGCTACATTTTCTCTTTGTTCTGCCGAAAGTAGCATGTTTCTGGAGCTCATTGCTAAGCCATCACTTTCTCTAATAATAGGACAGGCAATTATTTCTATTTCATAGTTCTGAATTTTACATAATCTATTAATTATAGCTACTTGCTGAAAGTCTTTTTCGCCAAAGTAAGCCTTGTGTGGTTTTACCAGCTCAAATAACTTGCTTACAATTAAAGCAACTCCATAAAAATGTCCTGGGCGATGTTTGCCCTCCATAACTTTATCTAAATTTCCAAGATCAAAAACCTTTGTATCTTCCTTAGGATACATTTCTTCCTCAGTAGGGATAAACAAAATATCACATTTCACATTTTTTAATGTGTCGATATCTTTATCTATTATTCGAGGATATTTGTTGTAATCATTCTTATTATTGAATTGAGTAGGATTGACAAAGATGCTAATCACAGTTATGTCATTTTCAATATTAGATTTCTTTATTAGAGACAAATGCCCTTCATGTAAAGCCCCCATAGTTGGAACAAATCCAACAGTTTGTTTATTTGCCTTAAATGCAAATATTAAATCAGATAATTCTTTCTTATTATTAATAACTTTCATTAATAGAGTATCTTAAAATATAGTGGCGCAAAGTAAAAAATAATATTTTAAATAATTACAATCCGAATTTATTTTATCTACATCGCTGTTCATAAATTGTTGATGATTAATATAATTTTTACTATTTTTGCGGTGGTTTAAATTAATTTGAATTTCCAAATGGATAACATCAAGGTTTTATTTATTTCGCAAGAAATAACACCGTATTTGCCAGAGAGCAAAATGTCTTTAATCGGTAGACACTTACCACAAGGCATTCAAGAGAGGGGAAAAGAAATACGTACATTCATGCCACGATTTGGGTGTATCAATGAGCGACGTAATCAATTACACGAAGTCATTCGTTTGTCTGGAATGAATATGATTATTAATGATACAGACCATCCCTTAATAATAAAAGTGGCATCGATACAAGCTGCTCGAATGCAGGTGTATTTTATTGACAACGAAGATTATTTTCATAGAAAACAAACAGTTTGTGATGAAAATGGAAATTATTTCGAGGATAATGATGAAAGAACAATCTTTTTTGCAAGAGGGGTTTTAGAAACTGTTAAAAAATTACGATGGGCTCCAGATATAATTCATTGTCATGGATGGTTTACTGGATTGGTTCCTTTGTTTATAAAGAAAGCCTATAATGAAGAACCTTTATTTGCAAACTCAAAAGTTGTTTATTCTGTTTATGATGATGGGTTTGAGCAGCCTTTTAAGAAAGAATTTAAAGATAAGATAATCTACGAAAATATAACACAAGATGATTTAAGTGTCTTAAAAGATCCTTCATTTGTTAGCTTAAGTAAGTTAGCAATCGATATGTCTGATGCGTCAATTGTTGGAAGTGAAACAATAAATAGTGATTTATTGAGCTATATTAAAAATTCTAACAAACCATACCTAGATTTTTATAATGAGGATACTTATTTGGATGCTTACTCCGAATTTTATGATAAATTACTTTAATGCTTATGAATAAAAAAAACGCTAGTCCTAAAAATAGAAGTTTATTATTGGGGTTCATTTCTTTTATATTATTAACTATTAGTTTTTCATGTGAAGAAGATTCTAATTCTTTAGGTTCAGATTTATTACCTGATGGAGATAAGATAGAAATCCTTTATGATACTACTTTTACCTTTAAGTGTAATGTATTTAAACAAGATTCTATTATAACCTCAGGTGGAAAAATATACAATATAGGAGCTCTAGATGATCCTTTTTTTGGAAAATACAAAGAGTCTCTTGCTGCAGAAATTGTATATGATCAAAAGGTAAGGAATGAGGGTATTCATGTAGATTCTTTAATACTATATGTACAAACAGATTCTATTGCTTATGGAAACTCGTCTTCGACAATTTCATTCGATGTTTTTGAATTATCATCTAAGATTGATAGTGGTGGTCATTATTCGAATGAAAATATTGAAGATTTATATTCGCAAGTAAATAAAATAAATACAGCAACAGAAATTAGGGGTGATTCTATAATTGCATTTAAATTGTCTAATTCGTTTGCTGATAAATTAAAAGCAGATACTAATTATTATAATACTGTAGCAGATTTTAAAACTCAGTTTAAAGGAATTGCAATTGTTCCTACAGAAATAACTGATAAAGGAAATGTATTTAAGATAAATCTATCTTCGAATAATACCAAAATGAAATTGTTTTACCGAGATTCAGCTTCGGATACAACAAAAAAAACAATAACATATAGTCTTAATAAAGGATTACGTTTTACAGAACAGAATTATGATTATCAATCATATCCAGCTAATGATTATTTAACAAATCCTGAAAGTGAAAATGATAATTTTCTCTTAATTCAAGGTAAAAGTGGACTTTTATCTCATATAACTTTCACAGATTTAGATTCGTGGTTAAACGAAAATGTAGAATATTCTGTTATAAAAGCCGAATTAATAACCTCGGTATTTAAAGATGATAACTTTAGCCCTTTTGCTCCACCAGATAGATTAGGTTTACATTATAAATCAGATGATGTTTATCCGCTTATAGATGATTATAGATATGCAGAATCAAGATTTGGTGGGCATTACAATGAAGACAAATTGTTATATAATTTTAATATTACAACTCATTTTTCTAATATTGTAAATAAAAAACTGGAAAATAAACGTGTGATTTTTACTACAGTAGATCGTTTTACAACCCCTAGTAGAGTTATTTTAAAAGCGAATGACGAAATAAAAATAAAAGTTACCTATACAAAACATTAAGATTATATGTGTGGAATTGTTGGATATATTGGGAATAAACAAGCTTACCCTATTTTAATTAATGGATTAAAAAGATTAGAATATAGAGGATATGATTCAGCAGGAATATCTCTGCTAGATAACGATGTTAGGATTTATAAACGGAAAGGAAAAGTTTCTGATTTAGAAAATTTTGTTTCTGATAAAGATATTTCAGGAAAAATAGGAATAGGACATACTCGGTGGGCAACCCACGGAGAACCTAATGATATTAATTCTCATCCACATTCTTCTATGAATGGTTCTTTTGTAATTATTCATAATGGAATTATAGAGAATTATAGTAGACTAAAGAGAAAGCTTCAGGATAGAGGTTATACCTTCAAAACAGATACAGATACAGAGGTTCTGGCGAATTTAATAGAATACATTTATATTAAAGGAAAAGTTAGTGCAGAGATAGCTGTTCGTTTAGCTTTATCTAAAGTAATAGGTGCTTATGGTCTTGCTATAATCTGTAAAGATGAGCCAGACAAACTAATAGCAGCAAGAAAGGGAAGCCCTCTCGTAATTGGAGTTGGGGATGGTGAATATTATATTGCTTCTGATGCTACTCCAATTGTAGAGTATACTAAAAGTGTTATATATTTAAATGATGACGATGTTGCTATTTTAGGACAAGATGGATTAACTTTAAAAACAATAAAAAATGATCAACTAACTCCTAAAATTCAGCATATTGATCTAGATATAGGAGAAATTGAGAAGAATGGGTTTGATCATTTTATGTTAAAAGAAATATTTGAACAACCACGTTCTATTTTAGATACTTTTAGAGGAAGAATTTCTGTAGATAAAAATGAAATTCATTTAGGAGGATTACATGAAGTTTTCCCAAAATTAGTTACAGCAAAGCGCATAATAATTATTGGTTGTGGAACGTCTTGGCATGCAGGTCTTGTCGGTGAATATCTGTTTGAAGATTTAGCTAGAATTCCTGTAGAGGTAGAATATGCTTCTGAATTCAGATATAGGAATCCAATAATTAATGAAGATGATATTGTTATTGCTATTAGTCAAAGTGGTGAAACTGCCGATACTTTAGCTGCAATACGTTTAGCAAAGAAAGCTAATGCTACTGTAATTGGAATTTGTAATGTAGTAGGGTCTAGTATTCCTCGAGAGACAGAAGCTGGAGTTTACACTCATGCAGGAACAGAGATTGGAGTGGCTTCAACAAAAGCATTTACAGCTCAAGTCACAGTATTAACAATGATGGCTATAATGCTTGGGTATCATAAGAAACAAATTACAGCAGAAGATTATAAAAGTTTGATTAATGAACTTAATGATATTCCGGCTAAAATAGAAAAGATATTAACTTATAATTCGAAGTATTTAGAAGTTAGTAAGCTATATAAGGATGCAACTAATTTTATTTATTTAGGTAGAGGATATCTTTTCCCTGTAGCTTTAGAGGGAGCGCTTAAATTAAAAGAAATATCATATATCCATGCTGAAGGTTATCCTGCAGCTGAAATGAAACATGGTCCTATTGCTTTGATAGATGAAAAAATGCCTGTTGTTGTTCTTGCAACAAAAGATAAGTCTTATGAAAAAGTTGTGTCAAATATACAAGAGGTAAAAGCAAGGAAAGGGATTGTTATTGCAATAGTTAATGAAGGGGATGAAACCATTAGTAAAATAGCGGATCATGTATTAGAAATACCAAAGTCTTCTGAAGAGTTAGCGGCTTTATTAACTGTTGTTCCTTTGCAATTATTATCGTATCATATTGCTGTCTTAAGAGAATGTAATGTTGATCAACCAAGGAATTTAGCAAAATCAGTAACTGTAGAATAAAATAATAGAGAAGGCTCTTTACAGAGGAGCCTCTTCTTATATTTTTCTTAATAGTTTATGAAGGTATTTCAATCCAGTCATTATATTTTTTTATTAGTTTTATAAGTTCCTCAACAGCTTTTTCTTCAGGAATATTTTTCTTAACAACTTCCTTTTTTTTATATAAAGTAATTCTCCCCGGTCCGGCACCAACATAGCCATAGTCGGCATCAGCCATTTCTCCTGGTCCATTTACGATACATCCCATGATACCAATTTTTAAGTTTTTTAGATGAGATGTTTTTTCTCGTATTTTCTTTGTTGTTTTCTGTAAATCAAAAAGAGTCCGACCACAACTTGGGCATGATATATACTCTGTTTTTGACATACGAACACGGCTAGCTTGTAGAATTCCGAAACAAGTACTGGCAATTTTATCTTCTTCTATATTTCCTGTATTTTCAATCCATATTCCATCTCCTAATCCATCTAAGAATAAACCACCCAAATCACATGATGATTTTAGTTGTAAATCTTCTAAAATATTCTCATTATAATTAGCTTTTATAATTACAGGATTCTTACACTCTAAATTCTTCAATTTTAAAAAAGCAGCTCTAAAATCAGCAAATAAATTCTTATTGGAACCCTCTAATACTAAAACTAGATTTTTGAGATCTTTTATTTTTAATATAGATTCTTCATTTAATGAATCGTTGTTTATAATTAAAAAGTTTAGAATAGGAGATTTTTCTTGATTTAAAAAACTATTTAGCGATAAAAATAGAGGATATATACTATTAGAAATATCCTTATCCGATTGGATGTTCCATACTTCTTCTGAAACAATATTTTTGAATTGTTCAGATATTTTTTGTTTGTCTTCTACGTATACAAAGTCTGAATTAATTCTTGATGATGTTGAACGAGAAATAACTATAGGAAGGTTATTTTCGCCAATGTTAAGAATCTTACTTGTTTCTCTCTTTGTGTACTCAAAGAAATCTAAACTTTCTGAATTTACAGGTTTAATTTTTTCATGATTCGATTTACTGGATATGTAATTAATTAATTTCCTTGCAACAGGGATTTCTTTTTCTGGAGCCTCGGTTAATGACACACGAATAGTGTCACCTATTCCGTCTGATAATAGAGTTCCTATTCCTACAGCTGATTTTATCCGCCCATCTTCACCTTCTCCAGCTTCTGTTACACCTAAATGCAAAGGAAAATTCATTCCTTCCTTTCTCATTTTTACTAACATCAGACGGTTGGCTTGAACCATAATACGCGTATTGCTCGATTTTAAAGAAACAATAATATTTGAAAATTTTTCTCGTATACAAATTCGAAGGAATTCCATTGCTGATTCAACCATTCCTTCGGGGGTATCTCCGTATTTATTCATGATTCGATCAGAGAGAGAGCCGTGATTAACACCGATTCTAAGGGCGGTATTATGTTTCTTGCAAATGGATAATAATGTTATTAGCTTATTTTCTATTTTCTTTATTTCTTGTATATATTCTTCTAAGTTAAGGTTGAGATCTGAAAAATTAGCACGTTTGTCAACAAAATTACCAGGATTAATACGTACTTTTTCAACATGTTTAGCTGCAATAAAGGCTGCTTTAGGATTGAAATGAATATCAGCAGCTAGTGGAAGTTTAAATCCTTGATTTCTGAGTTCTTTTTTTATGTTATATAAGTTTTCTGCTTCTCGTGTACCTTGAGCGGTGATTCTTACCAGTTGCCCTCCAGCTTCGATGATTTGTTTTGATTGATTAACTGTTTCTTCAGTATTTAAAGTGTCTGTATTGGTCATTGATTGGATGCAAATCTTATGTTTACTTCCTATATTGACACTTCCAATTGTTACTGTTTTAGTTTCTAGACGATTATATTTAAATAGATTAATGTATTCTTTGTATTTCATTTTCTATTATATTTTATGCAAAAATCGTAAAAAATACCAATAAGGTAACAGAACTTCGAATAAAAAATTGAGAGTTGTTCCTTGTTTTGAAATTAATTATTTTCGTAAACAAATATTTGAGATATGTCTATAAAAGTAAATAATCTGACTAAGATATATGGTAAGCAGAAAGCTTTGAATAATATTAGTTTTGAGATAAAAACAGGAGAAGTTGTTGGTTTTGTAGGACCTAATGGAGCAGGTAAATCTACTACAATGAAAATTCTTACAGGATTTGTTCCTCAAACCTCAGGGAATGTTCTAATAAATGATATGGATTTAGGTTTAAAATCACAACAGATAAGAGAGAATATAGGCTATTTGCCTGAACATAATCCTCTTTATTTGGATATGTATGTAAAAGAATATCTTGAATTTGTATCGGGGATATATAATGTAAAGAATGTAAAGTCGAGAATTAACGAAGTTGTAAAACAAACAGGTCTAGGTTTAGAGCAAAACAAAAAGATAGGAGCTTTGTCAAAAGGTTACCGTCAAAGAGTTGGTTTAGCTCAAGCGTTAATACATGATCCTTCGATCTTAATATTAGATGAACCAACATCAGGTTTAGATCCGAATCAGATTATTGAGATACGAAATCTGATATCAGAAGTCGGAAAAGAAAAAACAATAATGCTTTCAACTCATATAATGCAAGAAGTTGAAGCAATTTGCGATAGGATAATTATAATAAATAAAGGACAAATTGTTGCTGATGATTCGATACAATCGATTTTTTTACACGCAAAAGATAAACTTTCTACAATAATAGTTGAGTTTGATAAAGAAATTGAAGAATGTGAATTAAGAAAAATTAAGTATGTTGATCAAATAGCTAAGGTTGGAGATAAAAACTGGTTAATTCAAAGTTCTTCCGAAGAAGATATTCGTCAATATATATTTAATTTTGCAGTAAATTCAGGTTTAGCAGTTTTATCAATGCAGAAAAAAGAAAAGAAATTAGAAGAAGTATTCCAAGAGCTAACACAATAAAATATTTGAATTATTATAAGTAATTTGGGTTGAATTTAATACTTGTCTTTTAGGGAAGAATATTCGTTTTTATTAATTGATTTCTTTACTTTTGATCATTTTAGAAATATTTACAAATTAATTAACAAAATTATGGGATATTTATTCACATCTGAATCTGTCTCAGAAGGCCATCCTGATAAAATTGCTGATCAAATATCAGATGCTTTATTAGATGAATTCTTACGCCAAGACCCAGAATCTAAAGTTGCTTGTGAAACAATGGTAACTACAGGTTTGGTAGTATTAAGCGGAGAAGTTAGAACTAAAGCATACATTGATGTTCAGGAAGTTGCTCGAAGAGTTATTAAGCGAATTGGTTATACCAAGCAAGAGTATCGATTTGATTCAGAATCCTGTGGTGTAATTTCTACAATTCACGAACAATCGCCAGATATAAATCAGGGTGTTGTACGTGAAAAAGAAGAAGAACAGGGTGCTGGCGATCAAGGAATGATGTTTGGTTATGCTAGCAAAGAAACTGATGATTACATGCCTTTGGCTCTAGTTTTATCACATGTCTTATTACAAGAACTGTCTAAGATTAGGAGAGAAGGCAAAGAAATGACTTATTTGCGACCAGATTCAAAATCTCAGGTTACTATTGAATATGATGACAATAATGGACCTGTAAAAATAGATACTATTGTAGTATCTACTCAACATGATGATTTTGCTGAAGAAGAAGTAATGCTTCAGAAGATAAAAGATGACGTTAGGAACATCTTAATTCCAAGAGCAAAGATTCGTTTTCCTGAAAGAGTTCAAAAATTATTTACTGATGATTTTATTCTGCATGTAAATCCTACAGGTAAATTTGTTATTGGAGGTCCTCATGGAGATACTGGACTAACTGGTCGAAAAATAATAGTTGATACTTATGGAGGTAAAGGAGCTCATGGAGGAGGGGCCTTTTCAGGAAAAGATTCTTCTAAAGTTGATCGTTCAGCTGCTTATGCAGCTCGTCATATTGCTAAAAATATGGTAGCAGCAGGTGTTGCTGATGAAGTTTTGGTGCAGGTTGCTTATGCTATCGGAGTTGCTGAGCCTGTTGGTTTATATATCAATACTTATGAAACATCTAAGGTGAATATGACTGACGGAGAAATTGCCAAAAAAATCAAAAAAATCTTTGATATGCGTCCTGCAGCCATTGTTAAACGATTTGGATTAAAGAATCCAATTTTTGAAGAAACAGCAGCTTATGGACACATGGGACGTGATTTTAAAGTAGAAAAGGTAACGGTATTTAAACCAGCAGACTGTTGTAGTGATACACCTGAAGAAAAAGAAGTTGAGTTTTTTGCATGGGAAAAGCTTGATTATGTTGATAAAATTAAAACTGAGTTTTCGATATAATTAAAATCTTAGTTTAAAAAGATAATGAAAGAGTTGTTAAATTTTTATAGCAACTCTTTTTTATTGTTGTTCCTATTTAAAGATTTATAATAGAAGAATGAATATTGGGTTCATTGTAAATTGATTAAGGTTTTGGGGTGAGGTAATTTATCATTTAGTAAAGCAATAAAGTGTTTTATCTCAAACTTTAACAATATTAGATTCAATAATACTTTTTATAAAGTAAGAATTTTAAATTCATTTTATATAAATTTAATAATTTTAATACGAAAATTTTAAGAATGAATAAAGCATTAATAACAGGAGTTACCGGACAAGATGGGGCTTATTTGTCAGAGTTTTTATTAAATAAAGGATACGAAGTACATGGGATAAAACGACGAAGCTCTTTGTTTAATACAGCTCGTATTGATCATCTTTATCAAGACCCTCATGAAGCAAATAGTCGTTTTCATCTGCATTATGGTGATTTGACAGACTCTACCAATATTATAGGAATTATACAGAAAATACAACCCGATGAAATCTATAATCTTGCGGCACAAAGTCATGTGAAAGTGAGTTTCGAAACAGCAGAATATACAGCCAATACTGATGCTCTTGGAACATTGAGAATCCTTGATGCTGTTAGGTTGTTGGGCTTGGTTGATAAGACAAAAGTTTATCAGGCATCAACTTCCGAATTGTACGGAATGGTTCAAGAGGTGCCTCAATCAGAAACAACACCTTTTTATCCTAGATCTCCTTATGGAGTTGCTAAGCTTTATGCTTATTGGATAACAAAAAACTATAGAGAAGCATATAATATGTTTGCTAGTAACGGAATTCTATTTAATCATGAATCTCCTATACGAGGAGAAACTTTTGTAACTCGAAAAATTACTCGGGCAGTTGCTCGTATTATTGTAGGCTTACAAGATAAAGTATTTGTCGGAAATCTATCGGCTCAAAGAGATTGGGGACATGCTAAAGATTTTGTAGAAGCAATGTATTTAATGTTGCAGCATTCTCGTCCCGATGATTTTGTTATTGCAACAGGAATAACTACTTCTATTCGTGATTTTATAAAAATGAGTTTCTATGAAGCTGGTGTCGAAATTGAATTCTTGGGTGAAGGAATAAATGAAATAGCTAAAGTAAAATCGTTTAATAAAGGTCTTGATTTAAAAATAGGACAAGAAGTTGTTGCTATTGATTCAAAATATTTTAGACCAACAGAAGTTGATATGTTAATTGGAGATCCCTCAAAAGCTATGAAAGAGCTAAACTGGCAACCTAAATATGACTTAAAGTCATTAATTAAAGAAATGGTTCATAATGATATTCAACTAACAAAAAAAGAGAAATATTTAAAAGATGGAGGTTATAAGATATTAAATTACAATGAATAAAGATAGTAGAATATACATAGCTGGTCATAAAGGTTTAGTAGGAAGTGCAATTTATGAGGTTTTATCGCAAAAGGGATATAAAAATATAATAACACGAAATTCTTCTGAGCTTGATTTAAGAAGCCAAAAAGATACTGAGTTGTTTTTCGAAAAAGAAACTCCAGAATATGTTGTTATTGCAGCTGCAAAAGTAGGTGGTATTATGGCTAATAATACATATAGAGCAGACTTCATTTACGATAATTTGATGATTCAGAATAATATTATAAATCAAAGTTATCAGCATAAAGTAAAAAAGCTCTTATTTCTGGGTAGTTCTTGCATATATCCAAAAAATTCGCCCCAACCCATAAAAGAACAATATTTGTTAAATTCCGAGTTGGAGTATACCAATGAACCTTACGCAATAGCTAAGATTGCAGGAATTAAAATGTGTGAAAGTTATAATCTACAGTATGATACTAATTTTGTTAGTATTATGCCAACAAACTTATATGGTAAAAATGATAATTATGATCTTGATAAATCTCACGTTCTTCCAGCTTTAATCCGAAAGTTTTATCTAGCCAAATGTTTTCATGAAAATAATATTCAACAAATAATTGATGATTTAAAAAACAAACCAATTCAAAGTTGTAATTATGATTTAATAAAGAGTGATAATATTCCTAATATCTTAGCAAGATATGGAATCGAGAAAAATAAACAAGGAATTGTATCGGTTACTTTATGGGGAACAGGAAAACCTTTAAGAGAGTTCTTGCATGCAAAGGATATGGCTGAAGCGTCTGTTTATATATTAGAGAATATAAATTTTAAAGATATAATTGAAGAAACATCGGAGATAAAAAATACACATATAAATATTGGAACAGGACAGGATATTACAATAAAAGAACTTGCTCAAATAGTTAAAGAAACAATTGGCTTTAAAGGTGAAATAAAATGGGATAGTTCAAAACCTGATGGGACTTATCGTAAATTATTAGATGTAACGAAAATAAATTCATTGGGCTGGAAATATAAAATAAGTTTAAAAGAAGGAATTAGTGATATTTACAATAAATACCTTCAATAGATGACTCCTGTGTTACAGAAACATACAATAAAATTATTATGGATAATGATTTCGTCTATAATAATTAGTCTTATTGTCTATTTATTTATCCATAAAGTATCAATAGTAGCTTGTATAGGAGTAATAGATTTTTTATTAAAAAGTTTTCTCTATTTTCTTTATCAAAATAAGAAAAAGAGAATATGTCCGAGAGTATATTGGTTTACAGGATTGTCTGGGGCAGGCAAAAGCACTCTTTCCGAACATTTTTATCAATATCTCAAAGATAAAGGAGTAAAAGTTGAGCATCTTGATGGCGATTATATTCGAAATATCTTCCCTAAAATAGGTTTTACAAAGGATCAACGTATCCAACATATAAAAAGGGTTGCCTTTCTTGCAAGTAAATTACAACAAAATGGAATTACTGTAATCGCTTCGTTTATTACTCCATATAACCAATCTCGTGATTATATTCGAGAGGTTTGTTCTAATTATATAGAAATATATGTTTCAACACCCATAGAAGAATGCGAAAGGCGCGATGTTAAAGGACTTTATAAAAAAGCTCGTCGAGGCGAAATTTCAAATTTCACAGGAATTGATGATCCTTTTGAAATCCCAAAGAATCCAGAAATAATAATTGATACTACCAATATGGAGATAGAAGATTCGGTAAAACAAATCATAAAATTTTCTAATAAAATCTGAAAATGAAATCTAGAATTTGTTCTTGAATATTTGAAACAAATAAACTTCTGATGATAATTTCGCTTAGAAAATAAATAAAAATTATAAGAGTCTGATCTCTGAGTAATCATTTTATCCATCATCTTAAAATCCATTTTGTATAAGTGTTTATCTTAATTAGATATTTGATGTTCCACGGGAAACATAGGAATTTTTCCCTTTTATTACGATCCTCTGAGTAAACGCATTTATACCAAAAGAACATCAAAATGTATGGTAAAAAAGTTTCCTTTTACCTTATCCATTGCCAAAAAAGTAGCACGGTAACTCGGCTATCTTTTACTTTTTCGTCGCGTCTAAGACAAAAATTATTCATTTTTATAAATCTCTTCATCTTGAAATTCATTTAGGATTACTCGTGATAAGCAAATCGATCTTATGAGTTTCTTACATATCTTTTAATCTAAGTTTTTCATATTCATATCTTGATGTTGAAAATATATAAATTTTAATGATGACACAAAATTATGAGCGCTCTCCCTATTTTTATTCAAAACTACTTAATGGTTAATAATGAGCAACTTTAGGGTGTCGACCGACACCCTATTGATCGTTCGAGACGCCCTTTAGGTTGTTCCCAACGAGCTTTTACTAGTTAGTTAACACCCTTTTGCCTGTTAATTGACACCCTTGGGGGTGTTAGTTAACGACCTATTGGTCGTTTTACACGGGCTTTTACTAGTCGATCGACGACCTTTAACCTGTTAATCGACCCCCTATTGGCTCTTAGTCGACAAACTATTGGACGTCTCGAACTAGTTTTCGCCAGTTAATTAAACCTTTCAGCCTGTTGTTTGCAGGCTATTGTTTGTTGAATGAATCTTGTTGCTTCTTTTGTAACAGGGGAATGCTTATTGAAATAAACATTTAGTTTGTTAATTGATGTCAGTTACTTTGTTATAAAAAGAGTTTATTCAGAAATAAGGCAGACACGGTTAAATTGATAATCCAATAGATATTATTAAAATGTGTCTGTTTAAATACGATATAAAAAGAGCTGCTTTAGTAAATTTAAAACAGCTCATTAAAATCGGATAAATTTCGTTATTTAAAAGAATTCGTCGTTGAATTCGTTATTGTTCTTGCGTTTTTCTAATTTATCACAATCGAGCTGAATCGAGAAATTAAGAGGTTCTTCAAATTCGTCTTCGTTTGTAATATTTAAAGTTGAATCGTTGTATACTTTTTGCATATAAAGTCCAAAAATAGGTAAGGCCATATTGTGTCCCCCTCCAAGACCCAAGTTTTTGAAGTGAATGCTTCTGTCTTCACCTCCAGTCCATACACCAGAAACCAGATTGGGTGTTACACCCATAAACCAACCATCAGAATGATTTTGTGTAGTTCCTGTTTTTCCTCCTATTTGGTTCATCAATTGATATTTCCATCGCAGTCGTCGACCCGAGCCTTTTTTTACTACGTTTCGTAATAACGAGGTCATTAAGTAAGCAGTTTGTTCGCTAATAGCCTCTTCTTTTGCCGATGTAAAAGTAGCCAGTACATTTCCGTTTTTATCTTCGATCCGTGTAACAACCATAGGTGTTGAGTGTACCCCTTTATTCGAAAACGTAGAATATGCACTAACCATCTCGAAAAGCGAAATATCTGATGTTCCCAAAAATATTGATGGAACAGGATCGATTTTACTTGAAACACCCATTTTACGCATAACATCAATTACCGATTCTGGATTAAATTGTTTTATTAACCAAGCAGAGATAAAGTTTACCGAATTAGCTAATCCCCATTCTAACGTAACCATTTTTCCATCACGACTCGATGGTCCTGAGTTTTTCGGAGTCCAAGTAGTATCGTTAATCATAAAAGTACTCGGAACATTCGGAACCTTATGACAAGGCGAGTAGCCTTCTTGCATTGCAAGTGTATATAAAAAAGGTTTTATAGTTGAGCCTACTTGTCGTTTGGCTAATGTAACCTGATCATATTTAAAGTGTTTAAAGTTAGGTCCTCCTACGTAGGCTTTTACATGTCCGTTGTGTGGATCTATCGAAACAAAACCTGCTCGTAAATATTTTTTGTAATACAATAGCGAGTCTAATGGCGTCATTACTGTATCTACATCTCCTTTCCACGAAAAAACAGTCATTTTTACAGGTTTCTGGAATCGTGCCAGAATAGAATCTTTCGAAAATCCAGCTCTTTTTAACAATCTATATCTTTCGGTTCGACGTATTCCTAAATAAATAATATTATCTAATTCTGATTTCGAAAAATCCTGAGAATATGGAGCATTTGGATTTTTCACTTGTTCTCTATCAAAACTTACTTGTAGATCTTTAGATAAATGTTTGGTCATAGCTTCTTCTGCATATGTTTGCATTCTCGAATCTACAGTTGTATATATCTTTAATCCATCTCTGTATAAATTATAAGGAGTTCCGTCAGGTTTTAAGTTTTTAGAACACCATCCAAATAATGGATCATTGATCCATCTAAGCGAATCTTGCTTGTAATGTTGTTTTAAGTAATAGTGTTTCGGATTAGGTTCTTTCTTATTTAACGAAAGTCTTAAGTATTCTCTAAAATAAGTAGCTAAACCTTCGTTGTGGTTCTGTATTTTGTAGGTTAACTTTATAGGCGATGCATTTAACGAGTCAAACTCTTCTTTCGAAAGATAATCGTATTTATGCATTTGAGCTAAAACAGTTCCCCTACGTTTCTTCGACCTTTCTGGGTTTCGTACCGGATTATAATAACTAGGGGCTTTAAGTAAACCTACTAAAAGAGCTGCTTCTTCAACATTTAAATCTTTAGGTGTTTTATTAAAGAATGTTTTGGCTGCCGATTTAATACCAAAAGAATTACCCCCAAATGCAACAGTATTCAGATACATTGCTAGAATTTCGTTTTTAGTATAGTTCTTTTCGAGTTTTATTGCTGTAACCCATTCTTTAAATTTCGACAAACCTAAATTAATTTTCCTTTTAATCGCGCTTTTATATGTTGTAGTATCTCTTGGGAATAAATTTTTTGCTAATTGTTGGGTAATTGTACTACCTCCTCCCGATCCGCTTTTGTTCATTAAAATGGTGTAAACCAAAACACGCCCTAAACCTCTAGCATCAATACCCGAATGTTTGCTAAATCGGATATCTTCTGTTGCTATAAGAGCATTAACCATATTTGGCGAAAGCTCGTTATAATTAACATACGATCTGTTCTGATAAAAATAATTTCCGAGTAAAACACCATCAGCCGAATAAATCTCAGATGCTATATTGTTTTCAGGATTTTCTAACTCTTCAAATGTTGGCATTTCTCCAAAAAATTCGAGAGAAATTAACGTAAATAATAAAATAATCGTAAAAACAGGGATCGAAAAAAGAACCCAAAATAATCTTAAATAAAATTTTGTTGTAAATTTATATTTGTCCATAATGCTCATTTTCGCTTGGATGTAAAATTAATAAATAATATTTAATTCAAAATTTTGAACTAAGAATACTATTTGTATTAATTTTGCCCCTGTTTAAACGAATTCGTCAAAAGAAATATTTCATGATAGAGAATTTAGTTATAGTTGAGTCACCTGCAAAAGCAAAAACGATAGAAAAGTTTTTAGGTAAAGATTTTCAAGTAAAATCAAGCTTTGGTCACATAAGAGATTTAGCTAAAAAGAACCTCGGAATTGACATCGATGACAATTACAAACCACAGTATATTGTTCCTGATGACAAAAAAAATGTTGTAAAAGAATTAAAAAAAATAGTTAAAGAAGCAAATGTTGTTTGGCTGGCTTCCGATGAAGACCGCGAAGGAGAAGCTATTGCTTGGCATTTGATGAAAGAACTAAAATTGGATCCAAAAACAACAAAACGAATTGTTTTTCATGAAATTACCAAAGAAGCAATTCAGAATGCAATTAAAAGTCCTCGATTAATAGACGAAAGCTTAGTTAATGCACAACAAGCAAGACGAATTTTAGATCGATTAGTAGGTTTTGAATTATCACCTGTGTTGTGGAAAAAAGTTAAACCATCTCTATCTGCCGGACGAGTACAATCTGTTGCTGTAAAGTTATTGGTTGAGCGCGAACGAGAGATAATGAAATTTAAAAGTGAATCGTATTTTAAAATAAATGCAACTTTTAATACATCTCAAAATAAAGAATTAAAGGCAGAATTGTCTAGCCGTTTAAATTCATTAAAAGAAACCGACGAATTTGTAGAGCGATGTAAGTCGGCATCGTATTCTGTTGCTAGTGTCGTAAAAAAACCAGGGAAAAAATCTCCTGCAGCTCCATTTACAACATCTACTCTGCAACAAGAAGCAAGTCGTAAGCTTGGTTTTTCTGTTGGGCAAACAATGTCTATTGCTCAAAAATTATATGAATCAGGTAAGATTACCTATATGAGAACCGACTCAGTAAATCTGTCGAATACAGCATTAGAAGCAGCTCAGAAAGTAATAACCCAAGAGTTCGGAGATAAATATTTTAAAACAAGAAAGTACAAAACAAAATCGAAAGGAGCTCAAGAAGCTCACGAAGCTATTCGTCCTACTTTTATAGAAAAACAACAAATTTCAGGTTCCGATAGAGAAAAAAAGCTTTATGATTTGATTTGGAAAAGAACAGTTGCTTCTCAAATGAGTGATGCTCAATTAGAGAAAACGACTATAAACATAGATATATCTAACGACGAACATCGATTTGTTGCTACTGGCGAAGTTCTTAAATTCGAAGGATTCCTTAAAGTATATATCGAATCAACCGATGATGAACACGAAGAAGAAATAAAAGGTTTGTTACCGAAAGTTGTCGAAGGCGAAAATGTAAACTATAATGTAATTCAGGCATTAGAGAGATTTACTCATCACCCTCCACGATATACTGAGGCGAGTTTGGTGAAAAAACTCGAAGAGCTAGGTATTGGACGACCATCTACTTATGCCCCAACAATCTCTACAATACAAAATAGAGGTTATGTGGTAAAAGAAGAAAGACCCGGAACAGAAAGAAAATATACTGCTATTTTATTAGAGAATAGTGAGATAAAAAAAGAAACAAGAACAGAAATTACCGGTGCCGAGAAAAATAAACTATTTCCTAACGATATAGGAATGGTGGTTAATGATTTCTTAAATGAGCATTTCGCAGATATATTAAATTATAATTTTACCGCTTCGGTAGAGCAAGAGTTTGATGAGATAGCTAACGGAAGATTAATTTGGACTGAGATGATAAATAAATTTTACCGTCCATTTCATGATACCGTTGAAAATACTCTAGAAACATCTACTCGAAGTGTTGGTGAAAGAGATTTAGGATCAGACCCAACCACGGGTCGACCCGTTTCGGTTAAAATAGGGCCTTATGGTCCAATGGTTCAGTTAGGGTTAAAAGATGATGAGGAAAAACCTAAATTTGCATCTTTGCAAAGAGGTCAACACATTGAAACAATAACAATTGAAGAAGCTTTAGAGTTATTTAAGCTTCCTAGAGATTTAGGTTTGTACGAAGATAAAAAAGTTGTTGTTGCTATTGGTCGGTTTGGGCCTTATGTTCGTCATGATTCTAAATTTGTTTCTCTAAAAAAAGAAGATGATCCTTATAAGATAGAACTAGATAGAGCAATTGTCCTGATTGAAGAAAAAAGAGAAAAAGATCGACAGAAATTTATTAAGTCGTTCGAAGAAGAACCCGAATTACAGATCTTAAATGGACGTTGGGGTCCATATGTATCTTATAAAAAGAAAAATTATAAAATACCAAAAGATATTGTTGCTGCTGATTTAACCTTAGAAGCTTGTATGGATATTATTAATAATTCAGCAACGGATAAGAAAAAGACTAAGAAAACAGTAAAAAAAACAACAACTAAAGCTAAAGCAACTAAGAAAACAACAAAAAAGAAATAATCTCAGGTAAATGAATCTAAATGAATATTTCGACCCTGTTGATATAAATATAGATAGTATAAAAAGAAAATATACTAGTCTTGAATATCAGATGTATGGCAATGTTGCAATACACACATCAAATAATCCGATAAAAGATATCGAAGATTATGAGGTTGTCATATTAGGTGTTGTTGATAGAGATTCAAGTACATTAAATAATTTAGAACAAGGATTAGCGCGTATAAGAGAATTCTTTTATAGTTTAAGCTACTTCGAAAATTATCCTAAGATTTGTGATCTTGGAAACTTGAAAAAAGGTAAAACCAGTAATGATAACCTTATCGGTCTTCGGGATGTTCTAATAGAGTTGAAATCTCTTAATATTTTACCTATTATCATAGGTGATTCTGAGAAAATAATTTATCCGAATTATTTAGCGAATAAAGAACCTAAGAAGAAGGTTAATCTTGTTTCAATAGATAGTAATATTGATTTATATAAAGATTCCGAAAATAAAGAAATTCAATCTCCTTTATGGAAAGTTCTTATTGATGAAAAAGACTCTTTGTTTTCTTTTACAAATGTGGGTTATCAAACACATTTTGTGAGTAATAAAACAATTCGATTTTTGTCCGAAAATTTGCATAGTTTTTATCGACTAGGATATATTCGGAGTAAAATGAAAGATGTAGAACCTATATTTAGAGATGCCGATATTATAGGTTTAAATATTTCTTCGGTTCGTCAATCAGAAGCTTTAGGGCAAGCCTATCCTTCTCCGAATGGTTTTTATGGAGAGGAAATTTGTCAATTAGCCAGATATGCAGGGATGAGTGCTCGTCTTTCGTCTTTTGGTGTTTTCGATTATCTCAATAGCATTGATTTGAATAATCAAACAGCGCATTTGATTGCTCAAATAATATGGTATTTTATTAATGGCTTTGTTAATAAAAAGATAGAGAGTCCGTTGAAGAATAAAGATCATTGTAAGAAATTTATCGTAAATCTGGATACATTCGAGTATGAATTGATTTTCTACAAAAGTGAAGAAACAGAGCGATGGTGGATGGAAATACCCTCATTTAAAACAAGTGTTGCTAAAAACTTACTGGTAGCATGTACGTTATCCGATTATCAAAATGCAAGCAATGGAGATATCCCCGAACGTTGGTTAAAAGTATTTCAGAAAATTAACTAAAATTTCAAACAAAGAAGTAACCTTATCCCTTTTCAAGAGTATAACACATTGTGTTTTTAGTAGAGCCTATGGAAACATTTAAATGTTTCTAAAATTTGTATAGGAACATATTTTTTGTTTATTTTACCTTTGGTAAATGACAAATATAATTGAGGAATGCTATAAAATATGAAAAAACAAATATTTTTTCTTAAAATTTTTATTACACTGACTATGGGGGTGTTTGCACAGCAAGAATCGCAATATAGTCAAAGTACATATACTCAATTATTAGCTAATCCTGCATATGCTGGTAGCGACGGACGCATTTGTGCTTTTGCTACACAACGATTACAATGGGTTGGAGCCTTTTCTAAAGGAGCTCCACAAGTAACAGCCTTTAATGTTGATGCGGGAATAAAAAAGTTTGGGTTAGGTATTTCTATTGAAAATGATGTTCTGGGGTTTGAACAAGACTTAAAAGCTAATCTGTCTTTAGCATATAAATTCTCTTTAGGAAAAGGAGACTTGAGGTTAGGACTGAAGTGGGGTATTGTTAACTCAACGATAGATGCCGATTGGAAAGTTGCTGACGGTAGTGATGCTTCATCAGATCCAGCGATTCCTATTGCAGGGAAAGCATCTGATTTAAATTTTTTAGATTTTGGATTTGGAGTTTACTATAAAGCAGATGGTTTATATTTAGGAATTTCTTCAACACATATATTAGAATCTGAGCTTGAATTTGATCGAGATCAAGAAGGGACTTCTAAAACAGTAATGCCAGTCAAAAGACACTATTATATTATGGCTGGTTATAATATTCCATTTACCAATCCATTGTTAGAATTTAAGCCAAGTATATTTGTTCAGTCTGATGGCTTAAAAACGCAATTATCTTTTACTGGGTTAGTTGAATACAATAAAAAGCTATGGGGAGGCGTTTCTTTAAGAACAGATAAAGCTGTTATAGGAATTTTTGGTGTTAAATTGTTTAAGTGGGTAGATGTAAGTTATTCTTATGACTTTGTAGTTTCAGATATAAAAGAATATAATGAAGGAACACACGAAATAGTTATGGGATTTGCATTAGATGTAAAAAGAGATAAGACACCCGAGAAATATAAGAGTATTAGATTTTTATAAATCTTATAATATTAAATTGAAGAATTATTGTTATTTTGCATAAATAAATATTTTTATATATCATGAAAAAATTACTTGTTGTTGGGTTTTTATTAATATTTTCTTTCAGCTGCCGCAATTATAATGCGGGAGAACTGACTGGAGTTTCTGGAAGAAAGGGGTGGTTTGAATCGATGCCCTTTGGTATGGTTTTTCTTCCTCATGGTAGTTTTAATATGGGACCTAGCGATCAAGATGTATCTTGGGCTATGAATTCTTTTTCAAGAACAGTTACTGTAGATGCTTTTTGGATGGATGCTACAGAAATAACTAATAACGAGTATAGACAGTTTGTATATTACGTTAGAGATTCTATAATGAGAAGAAAGTTAGGTGAATCAATTGAAGAGTTTTTAATTTCAGAAGATGAGTTTGGAAATCCGATTGAACCTCCAATAATTGATTGGGATACAGAAATTGATTTTTCTGATGAAGAACAATCTGAAATATTAGATGAGTTATATTTAGCTCAACATGAACGCTTCTATGGAAGAAAGGAAATTGATACACGGAAATTAATGTTTGAATATTATCGTGTTGATATGCAGCAAGCTGCCAAAAAATCTAATCGTTACAATTTTGATACAAAGGAATATACAGGGACTATAATTAATGCTCAAGGAGAACAAGTTGATGTTGAAGATCGTTCTGCATTTATTTTACGAGATGTAATTAATGTTTACCCAGATACATTATGTTGGATAAGTGACTTTACTTATTCGTTTAATGAACCCTATACTAATATGTACTTTTGCCATCCAGCTTATGATGATTATCCTGTTGTTGGAGTTAATTGGAAACAAGCAAGAGCATTTTGTGTATACAGAACACAGTATTTAAATGGGTTTTTACAAAAAGCAGGCGAAGGTTTTGTTCAAGATTATAGATTACCTTCTGAAGCTGAGTGGGAATATGCAGCAAGAGGAAATTTAGATTTATCAATGTATCCTTGGGGTGGAATGTATACAAGAAATAAAGAAGGATGCTTTTTAGCAAATTTTAAACCATTAAGAGGTAATTATATTGATGATGGAGGTTTACTGCCCATAAAAGTTGGGACTTATGCTCCTAATGAATATGGATTATTTGATATGGCAGGGAATGTTGCAGAATGGACTTCAAATTCGTTTGATGAATCTGCTTATAGCTTTATGCATGATATGAATCCTGATTATAGATATGAAGCTTTGCCTGATGACCCTGTTTCAATGAAAAGGAAAGTTGTTAGAGGTGGTTCTTGGAAAGATATTGGTTATTATTTACAAAATGGAACAAGAACTTATGAATTTCAGGATTCGTCGAAATCTTTCATTGGTTTTCGTTGTGTGAGATCATATTTAGGTACATAAACTTGTAAAGGTTATTTATAAATTAAAAGTTTTGCGTTATGATTAATATGTCAGAAATAGTACAAAGTTCCGGTTGGAAAAATGTAATGGCTAAGTTGTATGGTATTGGAGCAGCCGTTGTTATTTTAGGAGCTTTATTTAAAATAATGCACTGGCCTATGGCCTCAACAATGTTAATTGCAGGTATGGGAACAGAAGTTATAATATTCTTCTTTTCTGCTTTTGAACCAATGCATGAAGAGTTTGATTGGACTCTAGTATATCCTGAACTGGCAGGAATCCAAGATGATGGAGAATTTCCTGTAGCTTCACCTAGAGTTGAAAGATCGTCTGGTGGAGGTTTTTCTAAGTTTGATGAAATGTTAGAACATGCTGATATAGCTCCTGAATTATTTGAACAATTAGGAGTCGGATTAAAAAATCTAAACCAAACAACACAAAACTTAGCTAATGTTGCAGATGCTGCTAATGCTACAAATCAATTTGTAGATAATATTCAAGCTGCCTCAGAATCAGTTTCTTCAATGGCAGAATCTTATGGGAACTCAACAGGAAAATTAGGTGATTCTGTTGAGAGATTAGTTGGGTCGTATAATGAATCTGCAGATTTAATGGAACAATCAGGAAAAGCTATTGCTGATCAAATCTCTGTGGTTAGTGAAGGTTTCTTGGAAAATTACAAATCGATTGAAGAAAAAATCCAAGCTAATACAGAGCTTATTGCTGTTGGGAATCAGTCTTATAATGAAAAATTAGAAACTTTAAATAAGAATTTGTCAGCATTAAATTCTGTTTATGAACTTCAATTACAAAATACAAGTAAACATGTTGAATCTTCTAAAGATTTGTTAGAAGATATGAATAACATTGTTGGTAATCTAAAAAATTCAGTCAGTGAAACAAATGTATATAGAGATGAAATAGCTAAATTAAATGAAAATTTAGCGGCATTAAATAATGTTTATGGCAATATGTTGTCTGCAATGAATTTTAGTAAATAAAGCTTTGTATAGAAAAAAATAGGTTATGGGTCACGGAAAAGAAACTCCCCGGCAGAAAATGATTGGTATGATGTACTTAGTTCTTACTGCTATGTTGGCACTTAATGTATCGGCAGAAGTCTTAGATGCTTTTACTGCTGTAGATGAGGGATTGAGAAAGACCACAAAAAATTATACAGAGAAAAATCAAGCTCTTTATGCTGATTTTAATGAGCAATATGCTCAAAATGAAGTTAAGGTAAAACCTTGGAAGGATAAGGCTGATGAAGTAAAAAGACGTTCTGATGAGTTATACGATTATATCCAAGATTTAAAAATTGAGATAATCGAAGAAAATGGACAAAAGGATCCGAAAGAAGGTGTAATTACTGAAGAAGGTGAAATTAATAATGATAAGTTGAAAGGAAAAGATAAATATGATGCAGCTAGTCATATTTTGATAGGAGCTAATGCAGATGGAAAAGCTTTTGACTTAAAAGATAAGATAGAGGAGTATAGAAAATACTTAATTTCTTTAACTAAAATAGATACAGCTGTAGTTCATTCTTTAGAAGTTAACTTAGAAACAAAAGATCCTCCTCCGACTAAAGATGGAGAACGAAAACCTTGGGAGGTAAAACATTTTGAACACATGCCTTTAGCTGCGGTTATGCCCTTACTATCCAAGATACAGGTTGATATAAGAAACTCAGAAGCTGAGGTTGTTCAGTATTTGTACAAACAAATTGATGCAGGATCATTCTCTTTTAATAAGTTAGAAGCAACAATTATTCCTAATTCAAGCTATATTCTACAAGGGAATCCCTACAAGGCAGATATTTTCTTAGCAGCCGTAGATACAACCTCTCCTCCGATTGTTTATGTTGGAAAATATGACTCAACCCTAACCAAAGAAGGAGTGTATAAGTATTTTATGAAGGGACGATTTGATTCTTTAACTGTAGTTGAGGGCAAAGGGAAGTTTGAGAGACTAACAAATGTATTAGGCGAACAGCGATGGGAAGGTCTAATAAAGTTAAAAGGTCCAGATGGTAGTTATATAACAAAGCCATTTAAAAGGAGATACACTGTAGCAAAACCAAATTTAGTTGTTTCTCCTACAAAAATGAATGTTTTTTATGTAGGAGTTGATAATCCTGTTAGTATTTCTATCGCAGGAGTCGCTGGGAATAGAATAATACCATCTATGCGAAATGGAACCATAAAGAAGCAACGAGATGGTGAATATATTGTGAATCCTAGGCGACCAGGTAAAAGTATAATATCTGTTAAAGCAAATATTGATGGTGTTTCAAAAAATATGGGCAACGTTGAATTTCGCGTAAGAACAGTTCCTGATCCTGTAGTTAAGGTTGCAGGGAAAAAAGGAGGTAAAATCACGAAGAATGTTCTTGCTGCTCAAGTGGGAGTTTTAGCTGATATGGAAAATTTTGAATTTGATTTGAAATTTAAGATAACAGAATTCACTGTTTCAACAACAGATAGAGGAGGTTATTATATTGATGCAAAAGCTAAAGGAGGTCGTTTTACTAAAAAACAGTTGGATTTAATAAAAAGATTAAGGCGAAGCTCAAGAGTAAATATTGAGGATGTTAAAGCAGTTGGTCCTGATGGAAAGGTAAGGGATTTAGCTTCAATTGTTTTTGAAATAATATAAAATTTAAAATATAAAGATTATGAAAAAGTTATTTGTTGTTTTTTTAGTCGGAATACTTTTTAGTGTTGTTATAAATAAACAACAAGCTTGTGCCCAGAATGTAAGAGATGGGATTTATGATAAAGAAAATATTCCAGGGAAGAGACCTATTCCATATAGGGACGTTAGAGAAGCAGATGTCATGTGGAAGAAAAAGATATGGCAAATTATAGATACTAGAGAAAAAATGAATCATCCTTTTTATTATCCTTTAGTTGATATGGATGATAGAAGAAGTTTAATCAGTTTAATTATTTACGGAATTAATAATGAAGGCTTAACTGCTTATAAAGATGATGAGTTTAAAGAAATAATGACAAGAGATGAGGTTTATGCTGAGTTTGATGCTTTGGCAGATACCCAGCAAGTAGTTAATCCTGAAACAGGTTTTTTAGAATCAAGAGTAATTGAAGGTGAATTAAGATATGATGAAGTATATCAATATGAATTAAAAGAAATATGGTACTTTGACAAGGTTCATTCTACAATGCGGGTAAGAACGATTGCTATATGTCCTATACGTAGATATATGGATCAAGAGACAGGGCAAATAAGAAAGGTGCAAACTTTTTGGGTATATTTTCCAGAATTAAGACCTTTGTTAGCAAGACAAGAAGTTTTTAATAGAGGTAATGATGCACAGCGTATTAGTTTTGATGATATCTTCATGCAAAGACGATTTAATAGTTTTATTGTTAGAGAATCGAATGTTTATGACAATAGATCGGTTACTCAATATATGCAAGGGATAAATCGATTGTTAGAAGCAGAAAAGATAAAAAGAGAATTGTTTGAACAAGAACACGATTTATGGGAATTCTAGAGAAAAGAATAAAATATAATAATTAAAAAGAGGCTTGAATTAAGCCTCTTTTTAATTTGTTCTTATAAGAATTTATCTCCAGATTTTAATTTTATCTCGTTGACATAATGTTTTATATCTTGTTCGTTTTCTTTTTTACAGATTAATAAAATATTATCAGATTCTACTACAATATAGTTTTCTAATCCTTGTAAAACAACGAGTTTATCTTTAGGTATATCGACAATACAATCTTTGGTATTGTATGTAAATACATTTTGACCTATGATGGAATTATTGTTATGATCCTTTTTTCTGTTTTCGTATAATGATCCCCAAGTTCCTAGATCGGCCCACCCAAAATTACTGCAATAGACAAATACGTTTTCAGCTTTTTCCATAATAGCATAGTCGATAGAAATATTCTTACTTTCAGAATATACTTGAGAAATAAATTTATCCTCATCTTTGGTATTGTAAAGATCAATTCCTTCTTTAAAAAGATTATTAACTTCAGGAAGATAATTATCGAAGGCTTTTATTATTGATTTTAATGACCAAATAAATATTCCTGCATTCCAAAAGAACTCTCCACTTTCATAAAATACTTTAGCTAAATCTCTATTGGGTTTTTCTGTAAATGTTTTTACCTTAAAAATGTCTTTATTTTCAATTGTTTTATTTTTTTCATTTACTTGTATGTAACCATATCCAGTTTCAGGTCGGCTAGGTTTAATTCCTAGAGTTAGAAGAGCATCTTTTTTTGAAACAAATTCCAATCCATTACAAACCGTTTCTTTAAACTTAGCTTCATTTAATATTAGATGATCAGAAGGCGCTGTTACTATATTTGCCTCAGGATTTCTTTTTAGTATTTTATAATTAGCGTAAGCTATGCAAGGAGCAGTATTTCTTCTGACTGGTTCTAATAGTATTTGTTCATCAGTGACTTCGGGTAATTGTTCTTTAATAGTGTTTTTATAATTAGAACTGGTAACAATGTATATATTTTCGATAGGACAAATATCAGAAAAACGCTCAAAGGTCATTTGTAGTAATGATTTTCCAGTTCCCAATATATCTAGAAATTGTTTGGGTTTATCTTGTCTACTTAGTGGCCAGAATCTACTTCCTACTCCTCCTGCCATTATTACACAATAATTATTTTTCATTTATTAAAATTTATGACTTGTCGGATAAATATGTATAAATTCAAATATTCTTATATCAGTTTCGATAGTTATCTCAGACAATGTCGAGTTTATATTTTTATATTACTAAATTACAAAATGAATAGATAATGAGTAAGTCTTTACCCTAAAAATACTCATAAAATAGCATACTTGTTATTACAGGTTTTTTATTTAGTATATTTGTGGTTAAATTTTTTAGATATGGGGTTGTTTTATCATATAGGTAAATATTTTTTATTACTAAAGAGAGTATTTGCAAAGCCTGAAAAGCTAAATGTTTATTATAAGGAAACATTAAAGGAGATTCAGAAGTTAGGAATAAACTCGATGGGCATTGTTGCAATTATTTCTGTTTTTATGGGAGCTGTAATTACAATTCAGACTGCTTATAATACAGAGAACCCTTTATTGCCTACTTACCTTATAGGTTTAGGTGCTCGTGATTCTATATTACTTGAATTTTCATCAACAATCGTAGCTCTTATTCTTGCAGGGAAAATAGGTTCAAACATTGCTTCAGAAATAGGAACCATGAGGGTTACCGAACAGATTGATGCTTTAGAGATAATGGGAGTTAATTCTGCGAGTTATTTAATTTTACCTAAAATTGTAGCATCTGTAATTTTTGCTCCATTTCTGACATTATTAAGTATGCTGATTGGTATAACGGGAGGTTGGCTTGCTGGTGTTTTAGCAGGAGTTGTTACTACTGAAAATTATGTGTATGGTATTCAGTATGCTTTTAATCCATTTTATATAACTTATTCGTTAATTAAAATTGTAGTATTTGCTTTTTTAATTACAACTATTTCTGCTTATCATGGGTATAATTCGTATGGAGGTTCATTAGAAGTAGGAAAATCAAGCACTAAGGCTGTAGTACATAGTAGTATTTTTATATTGCTTTTTAATTTAATATTAACACAATTGCTTTTATCGTGATAGAGGTTAAAAATGTATATAAATCTTTTGAAAATACAGATGTATTAAAAGATATTAATGTTGTTTTTGAACAAGGAAAAACAAATCTTATTATTGGACAAAGTGGATCGGGAAAGACAGTTTTATTGAAATCAATAGTTGGATTACATGATGTAAATAAAGGTGAAATAATATTTGGAGATACTGTTTTTAATCGATTGAATTTTGGTTTAAAGAAAGAAATGCGAAAGAAAATGGGTATGTTATTTCAAGGGAGTGCATTGTTTGATTCATCGACTGTAGAAGAAAATGTAATGTTTCCCTTAGATATGTTTACCGATATGTCTTATTCTGATAAGCGTGAAAGGGCAAATGAATGTTTAAAAAGAGTTAATATTATAAATGCAAATAATTTATATCCTTCAGAGATTAGTGGAGGAATGCAAAAGCGAGTAGCAATTGCCAGAGCTATAGCCTTAAATCCGAAATATTTATTTTGTGATGAACCTAATTCTGGGTTAGATCCTAAAACGTCAATTGTAATTGATAATTTAATAAAAGAAATTACAATTGAATATAATATGACAACCATTATTAATACTCATGATATGAACTCAGTGATGGAAATAGGAGATAAAGTAATATTTATCTATAAAGGAGAAAAATGGTGGGAAGGAACAAAAGATGACATTTTTAATACAAATAATAATGAGCTTAATGGATTTATCTTTGCATCAAAATTATCACAAAAGATTAAAGAGTTAGGGGCTAAAAAGTAAAATATAATGTTGTAATTATCTATTTATAGGAAAAAACAAAAGGGCTATTTTTAGAAATTTTATAGCCCTTGTTTTAATTAATTTCAAATATCATCTGGATTTTGTAGAGTAACTTTTTTCAATGTTATTTCATATATAAGAACTGAGTTTGCTGGGATTCCTGTATAACCTCTTACTCCATAACCAAATTTTGAAGGAATGAAAAGAGTTCCTTTACCTCCCTCTCGAAAAAGAGGAATTCCTAATCTCAAGCCTCTATTAAATGTATAAAGATTTCCAGAACTATCTTCTTTGAAAACGGTTCCATTTAAAAGAGATCCTTTAGAATCAAAGCTAATAGAAGAAAACACATCAGGTCTTTTTCCTGTACCTTCTTCTTTGATAACATAATATATTCCATCGCTTGTAGATTGAGCCGTGATACTACTATCTGCTAAATACTTTTCGATTAAATTAATATCTACTTCAAATTGTTTTTCTTCTGAACTTTTTTTATCCCTACATGCAGTAATAATTAAGAATATAAGAATGGGTAAAAGAAATAATAATTTTTTCATATATATTTTATTAAAAATTTTAACTAAAATAGGTTTTCTATAGTCTACAAAAGTAATAAAATGTAGTTAAATTTTATCGAGAGGACTATTTTTTTACTTGAGAGAAAAGTGATTATATGTATTAATGATTCTAAGAAGAAATACCTTGATCTTCTATATCGTTGAATTCGTCAAAACATTCTTTTAGTTCATCAAGGTGTTGTTTAAACATCTTTTTATTATAAAACTGAGTTATTGGAATGAATATAGCACATGAAGCAATGGCAACAATAGACAAACTTATAATTTGATGTATCGTAAGTAGGTTATATATTTCATTAATTTTGTCGTCTCCAAGTTTTCTAAGAATGCCCAAACACAATCCAAGCAAGATAGAGAAAGGTAGTATTAAATACTTTGAAAAAGTACTCTTATTGAAATTAACATATCGTTCGATATCTTTTATTGTTTTAATGAGTGCAGGTTTTAGTTTGTTTGTTGACATAACAGTTTTTCTTACTTTTAGATAATTGTATGTTTCCCAAAGTATCAATGTAGAAAAAAATGTAGTAGTAAATAACAAAATGTATATCTTGTATTCGGAAGTAATATCATTAAAAATCCACCAAAGAATAGCTATTGATAAAATAGTTCCTACATACAAGTCTATTTTGTAGTTCCGTTTTATTTTATTTAAAGCTGTATTCGATTTCTTCTTTATTGTGAGTTTAGCTTCAATTTCTTCTTTATTTAAATGTCCTTTTTTATTAAAAGAATCCTTCCATGCTTTTTTTATCTCATCAAACTCCATATTCAAGTTCTTTTAAAATAGATTGTAGTTTGTGTTTAATTCTATTTATTTTAACCCCAACATTAGATACAGTAATTCCAGCTATATCAGCTATCTCTTCGTAAGAGTAATCATCCATGTAAAGAATAATTATAGCTTTCTCGGCTTTATTTAATTTTGCTATTGCTTTATGTACTAAGTTTCTCTGATTTTCTTTTTCGTTATAACTGTCGTCGTCAACAATATTAATAGGTATAGTTTGTGTTGTATCTTCGTTATTCTTTCTATCTCTTTTATATTGAGCAATAGCAGTGTTTAGAGCTACTCGATACATCCATGTCGAAAATTTAGATTTCCAATTAAATGAAGAATAAGATTGCCATAGCTGTACTAAAATATCTTGGAAAAGATCCTTTTGGCATTCATCTCTATTGCAGTACATCTTTGATACCTTATGAATGATTCCTTGATGTTTTTCGATTAAGCTAATGAAATCTTCTTTTTTAATATTAGGGTTCAATTTCTAGGATTTGTTTTGAAATCTAATTATAGATTAAATAGTTTTTAAAAAAATCTTTAGTCTAGGTTTTAAAAAATAAGGCTAAAGGTAAATATCTAAAATAAATATTCAAAAGCTTATTTTATATTTTGTTATTCATTGCTCGTTTCTAAAAACTTATATTTGTTAGTCTAATTGTAGATTCATGAAAAAAGAAGATCATTATATACACATTAAAAAGGGTAGAGAACATAACCTTAAGAATGTTGACTTGAAAATACCACACCATAAGATAACTTGTTTTACTGGAGTTTCAGGTTCAGGGAAATCATCGTTAGTTTATGATATAATAGGGAAGGAGAGCCAACGTCGTTATTTCGAAACATTTTCTTCATATGCTCGTCAGTTTATGGGAAAAATGAGTCGTCCTGAGGTTGAATCAATTGATGGTTTAATGCCAGTAATTATGGTCGATCAGAAAACGATTAGTCGAAATCCTCGATCGACAGTAGGAACAATAAGTGAACTATATGATTATTTGCGATTACTTTTTGCCCGAGTTGGAATTTCAGAGAAATATTCTAATATGAAATTAACTCGTAGCTTATTTTCTTTTAATAGTGCCGAAGGGTGGTGCGAAAACTGCAAAGGTTTGGGGCTTGAGGATAAGATAGATTCCAATTTATTGATTAAAGATGAAGAGAAGAGTTTGAGGCAAGGAGCACTAAAAATAACAACACCATCGGGGTATACCATATATTCGCAAGTTACTATTGATGTTATGAATGAGGTGTGTAAGTCCGAAGGGTTTACTGTAGATATTCCTTGGAAGAACTTGAGTTTGGATCAAAAAAATATAGTACTAAATGGTAGTAGTAAGATAAAGATTCCTTTTGGGAAACACACTCTAGAGTCGCGGATGAAATGGAGTGGAATTACAGCTAAGCCCCGCGAAGAGGGATACTACAAAGGTATACTACCGATCATGGAGAATATATTACGAGTTGATCGTAACCCAAATATTTTACGTTTTGCCCAAACTGTATCGTGTAATAAATGCAAAGGAACAAGGCTTAATCAGAAAGCTTTATCTGTACATATTAATGGCTTAAATATTATTGATTTTGCAGAGATGTCTATTGCTGAACTAAAAGAAGCTTTTACGAAGACTATCTTTAATCGAAATCAAAAGGATATTGGAAACCCTGTCCGAGAAAAGATAATTAATCGGTGTGAGATACTTGAAAACTTAGGTTTGGGATATCTAAGCTTAATGCGTTCGTCGGAGAGTTTAAGCGGGGGTGAGGCTCAACGAATACGTTTAGCGACACAAACAACTAATGGTTTGCGTGGGATTTTATACATTCTTGATGAGCCTTCTATTGGACTTCATCCTTACGATAACAATAGAATGATACAAGTAATGCAACATTTACGCAATCAGGGAAACACAGTGTTGGTTGTTGAACACGATAAGGAAACAATGCTTAATGCTGATCAGATTATTGATATAGGACCTTTAGCTGGGAAAAATGGAGGAGAAGTTTTATTCAATACAACAGTTAATGGTATTACTGAAATTAATAATGATAAAAGTAAAACTCTAAAACTGTTAAGAGCCGGAAATGCAGTTGTTTGTAATAAAAAGATAGTAGATAATAAGTATATACGAATAAGAAAAGCAACATTACATAACCTTAGAGGTATACATGTTGATTTTAAACAGCATGCATTAAATGTTGTTACAGGAGTTTCGGGTGCCGGAAAATCGACCCTTGTTTTTGACTTATTAGGGAAATATTTTGAAACGACTTTAGCTGGTAATAAAGAAGCCGACTCTATTACAAGCGACGATAAAATCTATAAAATAATAGAGATAAATCAATTGCCTATAGGACGAACACCTCGAAGTAATGCAGCTACTTATACAAAGTTGTTTGATCTGATTCGTAAATTATTTGCTAGTTTACCTGAGTCGAAGAAACGAAATTGGAAACAGTCGTATTTTTCTTTTAATACCAAAGGTGGACGTTGCGAAACTTGCGAAGGTGCAGGATATATCGAAACCGGAATGCATTTTTTAAATAATGTAGCTACATTATGTTCTGCTTGTGGAGGAAAAAGGTATAAGCCCGAGATATTAGAAATTGAGTATAAAGGCAAAAATATATCAGAAGTATTAGAGATGGAAATAACCGATGCTCTTGATTTTTTCATTGATAACGATAAAATCCATCATTATTTAAAGGTTCTAAACGATTTGGGTTTAGGATATTTATCGTTAGGTCAGCCTGCAACTACTTTGTCGGGAGGCGAGGCACAAAGATTAAAGCTTGCAACAGAACTGGTAAAGCCTAATAAAAACCATACTCTTTATATTTTTGATGAACCAACAACTGGTTTACATCACTACGATATTAAAATATTGCTAAAGGCTTTGCAGGGTCTTACCGAAAAAGGACATACTGTAATTGTAATTGAACATGATAAAGATATTATAACACAGGCTGACTGGATTGTAGATTTAGGTCCTTTGGGTGGCGATAGGGGTGGCGATTTGGTATATTCAGGAAATTATGAAGGTTTGTTAAGTTGCGAGCAATCATATACAGCAAAAGCTTTAAGGGGTGATTTAAAATCGACACGAAAATCAATACCAGACAATATAGAGCAGCTTATTGAAGCTCCAATTTCATTAAAAGGAGTAAATACTCATAATCTAAAAAACATCGATATAGATATCCCTAGAAATAAACTTTCTGTTATTACTGGAGTTTCTGGTAGTGGTAAATCTTCGCTTGCTTTCGATTCTTTGTTTGCTGAGGGGCAATATCGTTTTACTGAAAGTTTTTCGACCTATACCCGAAGTTTGATTAATCAGAAAACTCGTCCTGATATTGCAGAAACTTATGGATTAACCCCAACAATTGCTATTGATAGTAAATCAATTGCCAAAAATCCAAGAGCAACAGTAGGGACTATTTGTGGTGTATACGATTTGTTGCGCCTATTGTATGCTCGTGTATCTATCGACCACAATAATAATTTATGTACCGAATCATCGAGTGTTTTCTCGTTTAATCATGAGAAAGGAGCTTGTTTAAAATGCAATGGTTTAGGTTTTGAGCTTACTTGCGATACAGATAAGTTAATATCGAATCCGGAGTTGGCCCTGAATAATGGAGCAATGAAAGCTTCGAAACCGGGTTTGTTTTATGGTGATCCTTATGGACAGCATATGGCGATTTTAAATGTTGTAGGTCCAGATAATAACATTGATTATAATAAGCCGTGGTGCGAATTAAGCAAAAAAGCTCAAGATATAGCTTTGTTCGGAACCGGAGATAAGAAATATCGTGTTGAGTGGAAGTTTAAACGAAAAAACAGAGAAGGGACTCATGAGTTTGAAACATTGTGGCTGGGCTTGTCCGAATATGTTAATGCCGAATACAAGAAAAAGCATAATAAACAAGGTGGAGCAAATTTATTGGCATTGATGAAAGAGGTAGAGTGTAATACTTGTAATGGCAATAGATTAAATAATGAAGCATTACAATATACTATTTCAGGAAAAAATATAGCACAGATAACAAATCTAGAGATAGATCAAACTCTAAACTTTATTTCTGACTTAGAGAAAACTTTAACCAATACTCAATTGCAGATAAGTGCCGAAATAAGACGTTTAATTAAGGAGAAATTGTATAAAATATGCCAAATAGGTTTATCTTATTTAAGCTTATCGCGAAGTTCGATAAGCCTTTCGGGAGGCGAAGGACGTAGGCTTCGTTTGATTTCGCAATTAGGAGGTGAACTTACAGGAATAACATATGTGCTCGATGAGCCTACTATTGGTTTGCACTCGAAAGATACACAAAGTCTTATTAGCTTATTAAAAGATTTAGCTGAACAAAATACTGTTGTTGTAGTTGAGCATGATAAAGATATTATTGAATCGGCCGATTATTTAATTGAACTGGGTACTGGAGCAGGAATAAATGGAGGGAAGATAGTTGAAAAAGGATCGATTACTGATTTTATGAAAAGTAAAAACTCGATTACAACACCGTATTTTAAAAATAATATTTACAAATCAAACAAATCAGATATTGATTTAGAGTTTAAATTGACTATAAAAAAAGCCAAAGCAAATAATCTAAAAGATATTGATTTAAACTTGCCTATAAATGGAATAACTGTTTTTGCAGGTGTTTCGGGAAGCGGCAAAACTTCTCTTTTATTTGATGTTATAGGAAAGTCGGTTAGGAGCAATAAAGCTGTTGGGTGTGATAGTATTGAGGGATTACAAAATTTCGATTCGGTAATTTATATCGACCAGTCGGCCGTAGGGAAAAACCCTTTGAGTACTCCAGCTAGTTATTTAGGGGTGTTAGATGATATTCGCAATATATTTTCTAAAACCGAAAAAGCAAAACAGGCAAAGCTTAAAGCAAGTCATTTTTCGTACAATTCGAAATTAGGACAATGCGATACTTGTAAAGGCCAAGGGCAGTTAAAAGTTTCTATGGATTTTTTAACAGATGTATATATTCCTTGTTCTGCTTGCGAGGGGCAACGTTTTAAACCAGATGTTTTGAGTGTAAAATGGGAGAACTATTCTATTTACGAGATTTTAAATAAGACAATTGCCGAGGCAAAAATAATTTTTAAGTCAGAAAAGAAATTATTTAAAGCATTTGAGTTGCTACAACAAGTAGGGTTGGGGCATTTAAAATTAGGACAAGGAGCCAACACTTTGTCGGGGGGCGAGGCTCAACGCTTAAAGTTGGTTAAAGAATTATTAAAAGAAATTCGCGGTCGATGTTTGTATTTATTCGACGAACCAACCACAGGATTACATTTTGCCGATATCGAAAATTTATTAAAAGTATTTTTTGATTTGCGCGATAAAGGGCATGCTTTGTATATTGTCGAGCATCATCCTTGGTTTTATACTTTAGCCGATTATTTAATAACCTTAGGGCCTAAAGGAGGCAATAAAGGAGGATATATAATCGAGTAATTAATACGGATAAGAATCTAAATAAAAAATAATTGGCACTCTCAGATAAAGAATAAAAAAATTGAACCAATTTTATAAATAATCAAATTTTAATAATTAAATTCGGAATCTAAACTTAAAATTTAACCTATGCAATTAGGAATTTTAAGCAAATACAAAGCAAGCGAAGTTAAAAACATTGCAAACAATACTATTTTCGAACTAGAAATTAAATCTAAATTAAACTTATCGGGAATTATTACAACTAAAAGTGCAACTAAATATCTCATTGACTTATATCGTAGAGGTCAAAATCTGGCACAAAAAGCAATTATTCGGATTATTAACAACAAACAATTTTTGTATTTATACGAAAATCCTACCCAATGTATAACAACAGTTAATATTCTAAAAAAAACGCAGATAATTAGAGACGAAAATCGAAACGACGAATCGAATCAGGAAGAATAAAATTAATTATGAATCTCTTTAAATTAGAGATATTGGTTTATTTATTAACAATTTAAAACAATTAATTATGACAAAGTTAAAATTTCTTGAGAAAAGAGGAAATCGATTGGATTTTGTTGGAACAAAGGTTGTTCCTTTTCTAAACAACAATCAGTTACAGAAAACTAAAGGAGGAGCTATTAATCCAGGTGAAGGTGATACTGGAGCTGTTTGCAATCCTTGGAGCGATTGCGATGCTTGGCATTGTGGTCCTGATTGTATTTGCAAAAGCAATCTAGCTTAAATCTCAAATAATTTTAGAGACAATTCATTATAAGAGTTGTCTCTTTTTTTACTCAATAAATGGTTTAAATACGGCTACCTGTCTACAACAGAAAATAAAAAACGATTATACAATTCAAAGTACAAGCAACTCTATCGAATTAAGTAAGGATTAATACGATTCGTTACAAAAAATTAAAGAAAATCCCGACGAAAACAAACACATTATCTCCGACGAACTTATTAATGCCGGTATTATAATTGTAAATAATCAAATTTTAATAATTAAATTCGGAACCTGAACTTAAAATTTAAACCTATGCAATTAGGAATTTTAAGTAAATACGAAACAGACGAAGTTAAAATATTGCAAACAATACTATTTTCAGATTATTAACAACAAACAATTTTTGTGTTTATACGAAAATCCAGCCCAATGTTAATATTCTAAAAAAACGCAGATAATTAGAGACGAAAATCGAAACGATGAATCGAATCAGGAAGAATAAAATTAATTATGAATCTCTGTAAATTAGAGATATTAGTTTATTTATTAATAATTAAAAATGATCAATTATGACAAAATTAAGATTTCTTGAGAAACGAGGTAATCGATTGGATTTTGTTGGAACAAAGGTTGTTCCTTTTCTAAACAAAAATCAATTACAAAAAATTAAAGGAGGTATAATCGATGAGGACCAATCTAGTTGCAAATCTAAATGCTATTCTTGGTATTGTGTTTCTGATTGTGTTATCTTCAATAGTCCTACCTTAAATATCAAATAATTTTAGAGACAACTCTTTTGAGTTGTCTTTTTTCACTCAAACTTATTCTTTAAATATGAAATGGTCTAAATACAACTATCTGTTTACAACAAAAAAAAATAAAAAACTATTATACAATTCAATTACAAATAACTTTATCGAATTAAATAAGGATCAATACGATTCGTTACAAAAATTTAAAGAAAATCCCGACGAAAACAAACACATTATCTCCGACGAACTTATTAATGCCGGCATTATAGTCGAAAATGACAAAAATCTGTACTATTCGCTTAAATTAGAAAAACAATTAACCAAATTCGACACATCGTATCTTGCTTTAACAATTGTTCCTACGGCAGCATGTAATTTCGATTGTACATATTGTTACGAAACCAATAGACCCGAAATTTATATGGACGATATTACAGAAAATAAAATTGTTGAGTTTGTAAAGAGTTATTCGGAAGCAAACCGGTTAAGGGTTACATGGTATGGAGGCGAGCCTTTGTTGGCATTTGATCGAATAGTTAGCCTTACCGAAAAATTAAAAGCTGTTAATACAAACTACGAAGCTTATATGATATCGAATGCTTACTTGTTAGATAAGAATGTAAGCGACAAACTTAAAAGTCTTTCGATAACAGGATTACAAATTACACTCGACGGTTTGCAAGAAACACACAATAAACGCCGTCCTCATTTACATCACTCCGATAGTTTTCAGACAATAACTAAAAATTTAGATTATTTATTCGAGACAAATAAAGATATAAAAGTTGCTTTAAGAGTAAATATCGATAAAACAAACGAAAACGAATATCATAAGTTATACGATTATTTAAAAACAAGATACAATACCGAAAACCTGAACATACACCCGGGATATGTAACAAACATTTACTCTTCGTGTAGCTCAACAGGATGTGAATTTGACCGCGAACATAAGAATGAATTTGTTTTGAAACAATTTAAAGAACATAACATCCCTATGAGCTTGTATCCAAAAACCTCGATTGGGGGATGTACAGCCAGACATATAAATAGTTTTGTTATTGGAGCAAAAGGCGAGCTTTATAAATGTTGGAACGATTTAGGCTTAAAAGAAAAGGAAATAGGAAACCTACATATCAACGAACAATTTAACAACAAGCTTTTGGTTAGATATCTGGTTGCTGCCGATCAGTTAGACGATCAGAAATGCCAAAATTGTTTTTTCTTTCCGATATGCAATGGAGGATGTCCTTTTTCGCGAATAGCAAACGAATTTGAAGATGAAGATATTGATTGTTGTCATGTTGCTAAAAATAACCTTAAACAATATCTAGAACTACATTACGAGAATATTATAGAAAATGAATAAACAGATATTTATAGGAATTGCAATCTTCCTGATTTCGTTACAAGGATTTACTCAAAAAAATGAAAAAGCAAATGAGTTATTTCAATTAACGAAAAAACAAATGATCGAAGATTTCGAATATCTCAAAGATAATCTGAAAAAGATTTATCCATATTATTTTGCTTGGGAAATTATTTCGAAAGATAATATTACCGAACAAAGACACAAAATAGAACATCAACTGAGTAAAGTAGAAACAAATACCGAATTTTATTGGTTAATTTATAGCTATATAAATATTTACCCTGATAATCATTTAAAAATCCCTCATGCCAGAAGTTTAGGATATTACAAAAAAAATCAAAACCGATTTGATATTGCAATTAATCGATCTCTGATTGATAATCATAAGAAAATTTATGCGCAGCTTCACGATTCTATCTTTTTTAATGTTAAATTGGGTATGCGATTTAAATATATAAACGGACATTATTATAGCCTGCGAGAGTTTGAGCATAATCATTTTATTTATCCCAAAGGATCAGAGCTTATTAGTATTAACTCAATTGATGTAAATGATTTTGTATATCAAAACAAAACAACTATACCTAAAATTTTATGGGACAATAAAAGCAGATTGTATTACTCAGACAATCTGCTTTTAACTCCTGCTATTGCACAAAAGGATAAGATAAAACTAAAATTTAAATTGCCTAATCAGACATTTAACCAAGATGTTTATAATATAAACGAAACCGTTAAGATTATAACTAAACAACCCCAAATATCTGACAGCCCCAATGTTTGTTTGTTAAACGATTCGATTCTATATATAAGAATGCCCTATATGTTTAACGAATCGTATTATAGCAACAAAATTGACAGTTTGTACAATTCGAACATAAAAAAAATAATTTGGGACATCCGAAATAATCGGGGAGGAATGGATAAAGCATGGAAAAAAGTATTATCAAAACTTATAAAAAAACCTATTGCATACGATATTAAAATAGGAGCTAATAACAATAAAACTATATTAGATCACGGAAAACGAAACGAATATGTAGAATATAAAATATTTACCGACTCGATATTAAATTATGAGTTTGTTAATCTTGCCTCGACAAAAGAAATAATACAACCCGATTCGACCTTAAAAAATATTCGTTGTAAAATAATTTTGCTAGTTAACGAAAATTCTTTTTCGGCTGCCAATAGCTTACAAAATATAGGTAATAAATCAGAAGATATAATAAGTATTGGATACCGATCGGGATGGATTGGAGGACGAGGATTAACACCCTTGCTTATTCAACTCCCTAATTCGAAACTTTTTGTGCAAATTCCTTTTACTATCGATTGTTCTTATATTAGTAATATTAACGATTACTTACATAATACTCCTGAGGTTGAGGTAACTTATAATATCCGCGATTTTTTAAGATATTATTACGAACCATCTCCATACTCGGAACAATACCTAATAAACCAAGATTTATTACTAAAAAAAGCCATGAAACTCTGATCGAAACATACAATAATTCTTTTCAGATAAGGAGAATTTTTATGCCCATCCGTTTTTTTTTCGAATGGGCTTTTTTTATTCTCGACATAAAATTAATCCCAGAAGTTTTTGCCAAATAATCGATAAGCAAAACCTATTTCGAAGTACAAAAAACTTGTTTCTTCATCTATTTTATGGTTCCAATTTTCGGCCAAATCAATTTTATTAATTGATTTTCCTATATCGTAATTATTCCACCCAATATCTGCTACAATTCCTAAACGATCGTTAAGATAATATTGTCCTTCGACAACAAATCCATAAGCCAAGTTTCGGTTCGAGTATGTATTGTCGAAATTTTTATGACTTACCTTCGAATATATCTCATCTACAAAATAAATATCAGGATGCGACTCGGTCCAATAAAAACCAATTTCGGGAATAACCGATACAACCAGCATATTGCTGTTTATAAATGAAAATTTAGTACATACATTTATCGAGTAAACAAAATTCGAAACATCCAGTTCTCTTGTCTCAATAACTAGATTGTTATTTAAAATACAATCATCAGATGTATAGTCGGCACTACCAAATTTCCCATTAATCCCTACCGATAAGTATTTATTGAATTTATTCTCAACCGACACAGTCATTAATGCCGATGTATCGATAGAAACCGAAGCAAATCCACATTTAGCAGAGACAATAAAACTTTGGGCTTTTACTGTATTTATAAAAACCAATCCCATTACTATATAAATAACGATTGTATTTCTCATAATCTATTTTGTTTATATTTTTTTAAAGTTTGATTGTAGATATTTTTACATTTTGTAATATATATAAATACAAACCGAGAATTGTTGAAACGTAAATATAAACCGAAAAACAACGCACAAACAAAACATGTCGTTATATTTTTTTAAAAGCACTAAACGTAAAATTGCTTTTGTACATTTAAACAAAGCATTACATGAGTGAAATGGGCTTTGTACATTTGAACAAATGGCATTACATGGATGAAACGGGCTTTGTACATTTAAACAAACGGCATTACACGGATGAAACGGGCTTTGTACATTTAAACAAACGGCATTACATGGATGAAATGGGCTTTGTATATTTGAACAAACAACATTACATGGATGAAACGAGCTTTGTACATTTAAACAAACGTCATTACACGGATGAAATGAGCTTTGTACATTTGAACAAACGTCATTACACCAATAAAACGTGTTTTTTAAATTGATACAAGCCCTTATATTTTATTGCTATTATAATTTTATAATATGCAAAATCGCATTTCTGATTGATTTTGTCTCTTTTTACATTAAAAATTAAGTTTTTATTCTTTTTTGAAGAAAAAATAACTAGCTTTAAAACAATTGCAAATCGAAAATTTTATTTAACCAAGATATAAACCTAAATTTTAAAAAAATGATTCAAAAATTTAAAAGTTATGCTCGTGTAGCCGAGGTAAATTCAGTAGCTACAAGTTTAATTCATCTTTACAACGAAAAAACATGGGAAAATGAAATCCACCTTAAAAGTGTTTTTACCGGATTAACAGCCGAATCGGCCGATCTTACTCAGGCAATTAACCGAAGTAAATCAGAGTCGGTATTGAGCGAGCTCGACTCGGAGTGCGACAAATGTGTCGATTCGTTATATTATCTGGGATTGGGAGCATCGCACCACCCCGATGTGGCAATACGCACCTCGGCCGAGCAACTAAACGATGTTTTCGGTAAATATGGGCTAAAGATTACCCGCGAGAGTTACGAAGTTGAAAACTCGCTAATTTTAGCCTTATTAAAAGATTTAGAAAAAACCGAACTGAAAGAACATATTGCAGCCATTCCGGGTTATGCCGAAGCAATTGCCTTACTAGACAAAGCTCAGCAAAAATTTAAAACTGCTTATGTCGATTGGGAGCAAGAAAAAAACAAAGAAGAAAAGATACGTTCGGCATCCGAGATTAAGAAAAGCATAATAGAAACTATTAACGACAAAATAGTGCCATATCTTAATGCTATGAGCCAAATAGCTCCTGCAGCATATGCCGACTTTGCAAATGATGTTGCCCGAATAATAGAAACCCGAAACGATTTAATTAAAAGCAGAAACA
>JAKSCO010000008.1 GCA_022360575.1 Bacteroidales bacterium
AACTTTTCAAATGTATTCTCAAGGAATGATTTAAGAATAGGATGTGGAATGGCAGATTCATGATTCTGGTATGACCATTTTTCAGGAATAGTCTTTTGACTTAATTCTTCTAAAAATTGAAATCCATCATTCCAATCATCAAATATTAGTTTTCCAATACGGAATAATAATTTCCTTTCAACTTCTTTTTTGAGTTCTGTTTCAGTTGAATAATAAATCCCAGTCCAACTTTTCTCTGCTTTAAACCGATAGAAATATGCAATTATATCTTTATTATTGTTGTCTTTAAAACCAGTCTCATAAAGAGCATAAATTGAATTTTTTTCGTCAATGGGATTCCCGAATTTATCTAAGTATTTAAGTTCGCCATTTTCAAATGCATGATAAAAAGTAACATTAAAAGGTTTAAACTCAACTTTTGCAGAACCTGTTTTTATTAATGAGTTTAGTTCATCAATGAAGGTTTTGTTATTCTCAATGAATCCAAAATTAAATATTCCAAATTTTTCAGTTTGTGTTACCATAATATTCTCATTTTAATAGTTTTCTTGTTTATATATATCATACCCCCTTAACTTATTTAAATGAGCACAAATGCTTTGCTCCCGATCATCTATTGTTTAGCAAAAAAAATATTAACGGCTTTCCGAATTATTATAGCAAGTCGTTTTAACAGAGACTACATATCTATTAAAAATGGCATGTTCTTTTTAGTTTAATTTATTTTCGGATTACGAACTCGCTTTTTTTAATCGAATTTTAAAATCTGGTTGTTTAACCTAAAACTATAATTTAAATGAATGCTCTAAGAGATTTTATCAAAGCTCATATCTCTGACAAACAAAAAGAAGAAATAAAAATAGCAATCAACAACTTAGAAACGAGTCTTGTGGGTACAATTATTAATTTGAGTGGAACCGAACGAAGAAGATATGGTAGTATTAACTCACTAATAGCCATAAGTAAGATGCCTATTCTTATAACTGCATTAGATTAAATAATCGATAATTTATTACTAGTGATTTGTAATAATAAATACAAAACCAGAAAGTAATTTATTTACTTTCTGGTTTCTGTTTATAATAAAATTAACTACATTATAATATAATTCTGCTTAATTTACAAATTTATACCCTACCCCTTTTATTGTTTTAATGTGATTGTCGCCAATCTTTTCTCGTAATTTTCGAATGTGTACATCAATAGTTCTGTCTCCGACAACTATATTTTCGCCCCAGACAGCATTAAATATCTCGTCGCGCGTAAAAACCTTATCGGGTTTTGTAATCAGCAACAACAACAATTCAAATTCTTTTTTGGGTAAGATCAATTCCTTATCGCTTTTTGTGACAATATATTTCTCTTTATCAATAACCAAATCGGATTGTTTTATAACCAGTCCTTCGCTTTTTTCATCTTCGTTGCTTGCTCTAAATCGTTTTAGCAGAGCTTTTATCCTACTTAATAATACTTTAGGTTTTACTGGTTTAGTAATATAATCATCGCCCCCTGCATCAAAACCTGCTATTTGCGAATAATCTTCGCCTCGTGCTGTTAAAAAGGCTATAATGGTATCTTTCAAATCCTCTTCCTGTCGTAAGATCTCGCAAGTTTCTATTCCGTCCATTTCGGGCATCATTACATCTAATAAGATTAAATGAGGATTAACTTTTTTTGCTACATCAATAGCTTCTTTTCCATTCTGAGCAGTACAAACCTCAAAACCTTCTTTGGTTATATTATAAGCTATAAATTCCAAAATATCAGGTTCGTCATCAACTAATAATATTCTAAAATCTTTATTATTCATTATTACAATATTTTAATAATTACGATTAGCCAATATACAATTATAATAAGCTTTCGGATATAAATAATTCTTAAATCAATATTAAGATAAAGTTAAGTTTTTTTTTCGTGTAAGATTTATTAACGAAAGGTTAAAATATCGATAACAGGATTTAATTGAGCGCAAAGTTACTTTGCATTGTAAATCAAATAAAAAAATTGAATCTGAAAATAACTAAAACTAATTACGATGAAAAAGAACTATTTAAAAGTAACGGCAATTTTACTAGCATTATTTACAATTGTTTTTAGCTCTTGTGATAAAGATGACGATCCTACCCCTGTTAGAGAAATTAGCAATATGTATAAAATAGGAACAACTACTTATACAACAAACAAAGAAACAAAAACAGTTACAATTAACGATAGAGGCGAAGGCACCGGAACTAGAACTCTTTCGGCTGATACGGTTTGGATTTTAGAAGGCTTTGTTTTTGTTGCCAACGGACAAACCTTAACAATAGAACCCGGAACAATGATTCAGGGAAAGCCAGGACAAGCAGAAAATGCAAGCGCTTTAATAGTAAAGCAAGGAGGCAAAATAATGGCTGAAGGAACAGCCGAAAAACCTATTGTATTTACTGGTTTAGGCGATACATACACTGGCGAAAATGGGTATATGAAACAAATACAAGGCCTTTGGGGAGGACTTATAATTTTAGGGAAAGCGACAACAAATAACAGTGTACAAAAAAGAATCGAAGGTGTACCTGAAGAGTATTCTGCTTTTTATGGCGGAAACAACGACAACGATAACTCGGGAGTTTTAAAATATGTTTCGATCCGACATGGAGGTACTGATATTGGAGCCGGAAACGAAATAAACGGATTAACATTAGGAGGTGTAGGTAATGGCACAGTAATCGATTACATAGAGGTGATATCGAATGTTGATGATGGAGTTGAGTTTTTTGGTGGAGCTCCAAACTTAAAACATATATTAGTAGCCTTTTGTGGTGATGATTCGTACGATTACGACGAAGGATTTCATGGTAAAGGTCAATTTTGGGTTACTATACAAAGCGAAAGCTCGGGCGACAGATTAGGCGAACATGATGGTGGCGATGGCGACGACGAAACAGCAACTCCTTATGCTAAACCCATTATTTACAATGCCACTTACATAGGAAATGGTAATGGCAAAGTTATTACATTTCGCGATAATGCTGGTGGAGTATATGCAAACTCTATTTTTGCATCTCAATCGAAAGGTATCGATGTTGAATTTCGCGATGACAAAGCCAATAGTTTAGATCAGCTGGTTAGTAAAGATAATCTTGATATAAAAAATTGTTTATTTAATCAAGTAGCGAATCAAACTATAGCAAAAGCTCTTACTGTAAGCGAAGTTGAAGGACATGGAACAGCTCCATCTACAACAGCAAGTACTTTAGCTTCGCATTTTAGCGATAACAGCAATAGCATTTCATCATTAAACACTGTAGGTTTTAACAACGGAAATCATTTGTTAATACCTGCCACAGGCGAAGCAAATAATGGAGTTGCTCCTACCGACGATTGGTTTAACAATGTAACATATCAAGGTGCTTTTGCCCCAGGAGGAAACAATTGGGCTCAAGGATGGACTTTAACTTTCGCTTCAAACTAAGATTCTTTTTATTATTCGGCAAATAGACTGATTGTAATAAATCAGTCTATTTTAATTCAAGTATTAGAAAATGAGCAGACACTTTATTTTATTATTCGGCATTGTATTATTCTTTTCAGAATTAATATCAGCACAAACAGGAACTCTCCGAGGAAAAATATTTGACAAGAAATCGGGAGAAACATTAATTGGAGCTACAGTAATGTTGCCCGGCACAACGATAGGTATTTCGACTGATTTTGACGGCAACTATAGCCTGACACTTCCTGTGGGCGAACACCAAATATCTTACTCGTATATTTCATACGAGAAAAAACTTGTTTCGGGGGTAAAAATAAAAAATGGCGAAGTAACCATTCTAAATATTTCGCTGGGCGAAGTAAGCCTTGATATTAATGCTGTTGTTGTTACAGCAAAAGCAAGTCAACGCACCGAAAATGCGTTACAGATATTACAAAAAAAAGCACCTAAACTTATTGATGGCATTTCGGCCGAGCAAATATCAAAATTAGGAGATAGCAATGCTGCCGAAGCACTAAAGAGAGTTACAGGAATTTCGGTTCAAGACGGGAAATATGTTTTTGTTAGAGGACTAAGCGAACGATATACTAAAGTTACCTTTAACCATGCAGAAATACCCGCTCTCGATCCGGATAAAAATACCGTTCAGCTCGATATATTTCCTTCGAACATTATCGATAATATTGTTGTAAATAAAACATTCACTCCCGATATATCTGGCGAATCGACAGGAGGTTTAGTAAACATAATCACAAAAGATTTCCCTGAAAAATTTACATTTCAATTCTCAACCAAATTCTCATACAATCCACAAGCAAACTTAAACGACAATTTTTTATCGTACAAAGGAGGTAACAACGACTGGCTAGGCAGCGACGACGGAACACGAGATATTCCGACAATAGCAGATAAAGCTCTAAACACAATGATCAAACAAAATTACAATCAAATCAATCAGGTTTATTTTTCTACCGAAGATCTAAATAAAATATCCAACTCGTTTTCGACACAAATGTCTCCGGTAAAACAACGGTCATTTCTTAATCATAACGAAAAAATATCGATTGGAGATCAAGTGCGTTTTTTAAAAAAGGCCTTAGGATACAATATTAGCTTAAGTTACGAAACATCATTTAATTACTACGATGATGGTATATTTGGCGAATACGAAGATGCAACAACAGCTCCACGACGCAAAGTAAACGATACGAAAGGAGAAAAAAGCAACAAAATAGCAGGTTTAATAAATTTTAACTACAAATTAAATAACGAAAATAAATTAGGTGTAAGATATTTTCATAATCAAAGCGGGAAAAGCATAGCCCGATTCAGAGATGGATATTTTGCCTACGAAGATAGCTACAATCAAGATCGTACGTTAGCCTACGTACAACGCAATTTCAATAATTTTCAGCTACATGGAAAACATATAGCATTACGACTAAATAAAAGTGCTATTACATGGTTTAGCGCGTATACAAACATGAAACAAGAAGAACCTGATCTGCGATTTTTTGAAAATTTATACGATATCGAGGGCAACGATACTACTTTTAGAACTAAAACAAATGACAAACCTGCTCGATATTTTAGAAGCATGAATGAGATTAATTTTAGCAATAAAATTAATTTAGAAATACCAACCACACTTTTTACAAGAAACTCGAAAATAAAAATTGGTGGTAGTTACGATTATAAATCGCGAAATTTTGATGATATCAAATTTGACTTATTTAGCTCGTCGACAAACCTACCCAATGGCAATATCGAATATTACTTAAAAAACTCTATTGTTAGCACAACAAATCCATTGGGATATTATTATACTACCGATCATTTTCAGAATCTAAATAACAGTCAGGATGCATATCTTAAAATAATGGCTGCTTATTTTATGCTCGATATGCATATAAGCAAAAAACTACGAATAGTAACCGGAGCCCGAGTAGAATCGAGCCAGTTACATACCGAAAATAAAATCCCCGACAATTCATCGTTAAGAGTAAACAGAACGAAAGACTTTATAAATATTTTACCATCGTTAAACTTAACTTATTCTCTTATCGAAAATATGAACCTAAGGTTTGCCTATTCGCAAACAATTGCGCGTCCTAGTTTTAAAGAAATAGGTCCGAGTTACTACGATTTTCAAGCGGGCGAAAAAATATACGGAAATCCCGATCTGAAAATAACATCAATCAATAATTTTGATATCAGATGGGAGTATTTTTTTAAGCAAGGCGAAAAAATTGCCTTAAGTGGATTTTATAAATATTTTAAAAATGCAATAGAAAAAAAGCTAGCTGTAGATGTTAATAATCGAGAATTCTTTTATGAAAACTCGAAACCCATAACATTATATGGTATCGAGCTCGAATTTAGAAAAAAACTTGATTTTATCTCTTTTCTAAAAAACTTTATTGTTGGAGGAAATTTCTCGTATATAAAATCGATATACAAAATCCCTAGCGAAGAGTTAGCTATAATTAGAGCATCGGATCCCGACCGGAAAGATACACGCCCTATGCAAGGACAAGCTCCTTATATTGTTAATGCTTTTATAAATTATAGGCATACGAAAACAAAAATCGATGCCAATTTAAGCTTTAATGTATCGGGCGAAAAGCTCGAATTATTAACTCAGAAAGGAACTCCATATGGATATGAACTGCCCGAGCCTTCGTTAAATTTTAACATATCGAAAAGCTTTGCCAGAAATTTTAATATCGAACTTTCGATAAAAAATATACTAAACACCGATTATGCTATTGCTCATCATTATAAATCGGGCGACGAGTATTATTTAAAATACAGCAAAGGGCGAAATTTTGGGATATCATTTAAATATCTAATTAAATAATCATGACACAGTTTAATCATTATATAAAACTAGTCTGCTCATTTATAATTCTTACTTTTATTGTATCTATATACAATAGTTGTACAAATTATAACCAGACTAACAAGCAATTTTCGGGCGCCGATTCCCGAAAATTGCTTCCATTAAATGAGCTAAGCAAACAAAAAAGGTACGAATCGATAAGCGATGCAATAAAAAATCCATGTGAAGTATATAAGCTTATTTTATTCAACCAAAAACTCGATGTGCTACCTAAAGAAATTATCAAACTAAGAAATTTAAATAGCTTAGAACTTAGCTGGAATAAACTAAACTCGTTGCCTAATAATATTAGCAAACTTAAAAATATCCAGAGTTTGTATTTGAATAAAAATGATTTCGATAGATTTCCGAATCAAATACTGTATCTTAATAATTTAAAGCGATTAAACTTATCGGAGAATAATCTCGGCGAATTACCCGAAAAAAT
>JAKSCO010000031.1 GCA_022360575.1 Bacteroidales bacterium
ATTAGCAATATCCGCCTGACTTAAACCCAATTTTTCTCTAAAACGTTTTATATTATTTCCTATAATATTGTCCATATATTTTATATGTTTATTTGTTACAAATAAATGCTTTTTTATATAAAAACAAAAAAACGTAACAAATGTTTTAAGCCTTAATAGTTTATTTAGAATAAATATGCATTGCTTATTGTGTAAAAGTACTTCCCTAAAACTTTATATAATACCAAATTCAACAAAAGCTTCTGTCTTATTTAAAAAGATAGAAGCTTCTTTTTTGTAGTTTCTCCAGAAATGTATCGCCTAATGTTTAGCACATTCCCCCATTGCTTATATTTTTATTACTAGCCGTCGCTTTGATTAATAACTATCTACAATTATTAGGTTTCATAAATAAATCCCTTCTCTTGTTACATTTGTATAAAAAGGAGTTGTTATTTGTCTTGTATCCCAGTCTTTCTTTGAGTAAACAAATACCGAAAATGGCTCTCCTGTTTCTAACTCTAAATCATAAAGAGCATTACGAAATTGCCTCTCTTTAAATATATCAACAGGGTATTTTGTTAAGATCAGAACATCCCAATCAGAATCAGGACGCTCGTTTCCTCTCGCTCGTGATCCGTACAGAATTATCTCTGCTCTCGAATCAATCCTCCCGATTGTTTGCTTTATCAAAATGCTTATTTGCTTCGTCCTTCTCTTCATAATTCAAAAATAATAAATAATTCTGATCTACAGATTTACCTAATTTTAAAATACACTAAATCTCGAATTACACAATTTCCCGATATTTATTACTATAGGACATAGTTATATTTTAAACCCTGTTATTTTATCAAAACTTAATTCATTAAAAATTAATTCGAATGATTCCGATTTGTAAAAAGATGATTTTTTAACGATATTTTTCGATATTAAATCCTCTTTAAATAATATACCAAATATTATCTGGAAAAGAGATAAACTCATTGGAAATGATGTTCTATTAAATAAAGCAATAGAATTATTTATTTTCTTAAAAATTTCTTTTAATTTACACTTCCTTTTCTCCACTTTGGATTTAGCTAAGTTAGGGATAACTAAATTGTAAACATTTTCTACAACTCGACTAAAATCCTTTGGTTTAAGCTCTTCTGGTATATTATTCTCAGCAAATAGATTTTTTAAATAATTCAAAATTTCTATTTTAATTTCTATTTCTGGACATTTGGATTTTGTAATATGCTTATTAATATCTTTTGCTCCTAAAGTAATCATATCAAGTTGTTCTACTGAAGCTTTTAATTGAGCCGCAAATCTTAGAACACTCCAATCAATAACATCACTTTTGTAAGCTAAATCATGTGTTGTAACAGACCAAGCATGCTCAAAAGCACTTCTAATTTGAACTTCAAATCGAATTGAATGAATCTCAGATTTTTTTTGTTCATTCTCAGAATTTATAGTACCAATAAATCTAGTTGAATCAAATCGGAAAACATCAAAACTTTTATATGTATTCCCTTTTTTTCGAATCAAGATTTTATTGAAACTTTTTTCTAAGAAATCTATTACAGAATCTTCGTAATCCAAATTAGGGATTATCAATACACAAGCTATAAAATCATCAATTTCCGACCAACAAGAATATCTTCCTGTTTCAATCTTCTCACAAATAGAATCCAGATTTTTAATTCTAGAAGAATATGCATAATTATTCTTCTGAGCATACTTCATCAACGTCTTATCCAGATAAGATTGAATAAACTCAAAATAGGGCTTTTGTAAATTGTATTTTAATTTTATTTTCGAATCTATGATCATTTTAATACTCTATTTCATCTAAGATAATCAACATAAGGATTTTTTCTCTTCTTTTTCTTGCTATAGTTCTGTTTGAAGCAGCTTTTGCATATTCATAATAGTCATTAATGTCTTTAGATAATTCTTGGTCCAGATTATAATTTACAAACTTTATCAAGCGATTTTTTACTACTTCATTCTCCGGCATTCTATCTTCTTTATTAATAGAATATAAAGCTCCAATTAAACTATAAAAATCAGCTTGATTTTTTAATCTAGACCTAATTAAGGTATTTTCAGTATCTTCTTCTAATATTGAACATATTTGTTTAATTAAAGATTTGAATTTATCCTCTACATCATCTTTAACTCCCCAGAAATCATCTCTGCTTCCAAACGCAATATCTAATTCATCAGTATTGTATCCTTTAAGCTCCCCTTCTATACGAAGTAGTATTTGTGCTACTAGTTCAACATCTTTCATCTGAGATTTACTTCTCTTTGCAATTTGAGGGAAATTTATAGGAAGCTTACCAAACATCCAATCTGTTAAAATCTCACATGTTGAAATAAAGTCTCCTGAATATTTTGCATGTCTTAATTCTTGAGCAGTGAGTTTTGCCACATTACGGTTAATTCTATCGAAAATATTATTTATAATACTATCGTCTTTAGTCGGTAGATATTCGACTGAAAATGTATAACTCCAAAACGTATTTTTTTGATCTGATGAAAAGTCTTGAAAATATCTACCCTTTAACTCATTAACTGCAGAGTCTTCTGAAACTGGAAATTCATTATTAATAAAACAAAAAATAGTAGTTAATCTTTGCTTGCCATCGACAACATTATACGTTGTAACTCCTGAATCCGTAATCTCCTCGTATAAAAAAATTGTCGGAGCTGGGTAATCAAATAATATTGTTTCAATGAAATAATCACGAAAAGTCTGAGTCCAAACACTTCTTCTCTGGTAAGGCGGGTCTAAATCAAGAAGCTCTCTTTTATATAAATCATTGAACCAAGCTATATTCTGAAAATTTTGTCTTCTATTCATATATAAATTCTTTTTGTCAAAATTAATTATTCATATTATAAGTTAAAATTTTACTCTCCCTCCCCCCTAAACCTATCGCATTTACATCGATTATTTATTCTTTCGCTCCCTCAAATTTAACATTTTTGCATACATAATTAACATCCGCGAAACTTTTTATTGCTTTTTTGTCGCGCTACAAACCCCTAATATCAAGCAACACACTGTTTTGTGTGATTTTTTTCGCTAAAATCTAAAAAAACACAATATTCTTTTGTACATTTAATCCATCGAAAACACAAAACCTTATTTATTAACAACAAGCATATACTCTAATCGAAATAATTAATCGAAAATTTTTAAAATCCTAAAAAATTTAACCAATGAGACAAAGAATTTATAATTGTAAAGATGAGGATCTTCTTATAGTCCTCCTTACTATTGCTAAAAGTTTTCAAAACAACATTGCAAAGCTTCAAGTTTTTCGCCCTTCGTGGACTGCCGAAACAGCCACAGCTCTAGTTACCAGCATCCAAGATGCTATATCTGAAGTTTTGGGTCTAAACAAAAAAAGTTCGCTCAGAAAAGCCACTCAAACACTTCTCGAAATTATCGAGCCTCTCTATCGGAAACTATCGTTCCTTAAAATACAGGTCGAAGTCGATATCCCCGCAAAAGCCGATCAGATACTCGATGATTTAGGATATCGAAATTTTGTTAGGGCAAGCAAAGGCGATCAGGAAGCGATTATAAATTTATCGGCTAAATTCATTAAAAACATGACCGATGATTTAAAAAAGCAAATTACCGATGCCGGAACCAACCCTTTGCTTATCGACGAAATTATTGCTTTAGCTAAACAAGTTGCCGAAGCCGAAGCATTACAAGAAGAACTTAAAGGATCAAGTCAGCAATTATCGGAAGATGCTGTCGAAAAATTAAACCTGCTTTATACCGATATAATCGGTATTTGTAAAATCGTTAATCGATTTTATTACGACGACGAAGCTATAAAAACTCAATTTACATTTACTAAAGTTCTCGACAGATTAAACCATACTAAAAAGAAAGAAGAAGAAAAAGAAACAACAACAGCATAAACCCCAAAAAAACAATCAACAATCAATTTTATCGGGTAGATTTTCATCTACCCGATTTCTTTTCTTTTAGTTAAGGCATACAACATAGAAACTATTCCGAGTCTCTTCGATGAGATTTCGACAACATAGAAACCATTCCGAGTCTCTTCGATGGGATTTCTACAACATAGAAACCATTCTGAGTCTCTTCGATGGGATTTCTACAACATAGAAACCATTCTGAGTCTCTTCGATGGAAATTCTACGAGGTGGGAATCGTTTCGGAGCATCCAGTTGGGGTTTCGGAGACAACATAATTATTATCCCTTGCTTTGTATAACGATTTAAATCTTGATATTAAATACCGGATTTTAAAAAGATTGTAGCCCCACCAGGACTCGAACCTGGATCTACAGTTTAGGAAACTGCTATTCTATCCCTTGAACTATGGGGCCGAAAAAATAGGAACACAAAAGTAAATAATAAAATTTCATATCCCAATATATAAAAGATGATTTTCAAAGCTTTGTTTTACTTTATATAAAACAAAAGAATACTTTTGTCTATTCATGTATCTAATTTTAATTTATCACAATTATGAGAAAAACAATACTTTTCATCTTACTTTTTGTTTGTAGTATCATAACTAAGGCTCAGTTTTTACACGGAAAAATTACAGACACTAAAGGCAATCCTATTGCTTTTGCTAGTATATATACCAGCAAAATATCGAAAGGAACAACCTCAAATATCGAAGGAAATTACACTCTCGATCTTCCTTTCGGAACACATCATCTCACAATTCGATATCTGGGATATAAAACAAAAGAAATAAATGTTCAATACTCAAAAGCAAATCAAAAACTCGATATACAACTCGAAGAACAAATGTTTCGAATTCCCGAAGTCCGAATCTTAGCCAATGGCGAAGACCCAGCCTACTCTATCATGCGTAAGGCCATTGCAATGAGCTACTACTACCTTAATCAGGTCGAAGATTATAAATGTCGCATTTATCTAAAAGGAAGTGGAAAAGTAACTAAAATTCCTCGAATGATCGAAAAAACCTTAAAGAAAGAAGGAATTGAAAAAGGAAAAACAATTGTTATCGAAAACATTACTGACATACACTTTAAACTCCCCGATATATTAGAAGAAAATATTATTTCAATGCGAAGCACATTAAAACAGGAACAAATATCGCCAATGAGCTACCTTACCATATCTCTTTATCAAGACGATTTCGAAATGAAATCTCCTCTTTGTCGAGATGCCTTTTCATATTATAAGTTCGAGCTTACCTCTTCATTTTACGATCAAGATTATTTGATTCATAAAATAAAAGTAACTCCTCGGCGCAAAGGATACGATTTATATTCAGGATACATTTGTTTGGTCGAGGGATTTTGGCATCTTCATAGCGTTGAGCTTGAACTAAAACAGAAAATGTTTACTCTTAAAATCAATCAAATTTATAATCCTGTAGCCAAAGATGTATGGATGCCTGTAAGTCATAATATGGATATGGATATCGATATGCTCGGAGTTGCATTTTCTTATAAATATGTGGCCTCTGTTAGCAACTATCAGGTTAAATTAAATTCGCAACTCGACCATTCTGTTTATCAAAATCTATTAACCAAATCAAAACAACAAATAAAAGAAGATAACCAAATTCACGAACTCGTAAAAAAAGAATATATCTCAAAAAAAGAATCACGTAAACTACAAAAAATGGTTCGCAAAAAGGTACACAAATCAATTCCTAAAAAAGATTTAGAAATAAAAGACTCAAAACATGTTAACGACAGTGCCAATATGCGCTCAATAGCATACTGGGACTCTATACGACCAATACCTCTAACTATTAACGAAATTGACGAATATAAAATAAAAGACTCTATTCAGTTACGACTAGAAACCGACTCATTGTATTGCGATTCAATAAAAAGAAACAAAAAACGATTTAAATGGGGAAAACTTATCACCGGGGGGCGATTCAAACTAAACAAAGAACATTCTATAAAATACAAAGGAACCATTAACTTAGCTCATCTCAACTACAACACTATAGATGGATTACAATACGGGACCGATTTATCTTATTCGTATAAAACAGATAAAGGGAAACTATTTCGTGTAAAGTACGATATCGACTATGCTTTTGCTCGCGAAAAAACATACAATAATCTTTCTCTACTCTATCGTTACAACGGACAAAAACGTGCTTCGGTAAATTTAACAGGAGGACGAACAGTTTCCGATTTCAACACAAAAACAGGCATTAACTATATACTTAATGCTGCAACTACCTTATTTTTAAAAGAGAATCATTTAAAACTATACCAAAAAGATTATCTTAATTTCCATCATAAGTTCGATATAGTAAATGGTTTAAGTATTGAATACAATTTAGAGTATACTAAGCGAAAGCAACTAAGAAACCATAGCAATTTTAATATTTTAAATCTATCTAAAAAAGAGTTTACTCCTAATGTCCCTAATCATCAAGACATAAGTTATACTCTTGTTAATGATCATACAGCATCAATTGCATCTCTCGAAATATCATATACTCCCGAGTTTTATTACAAGATGATCAACGGGGTAAAAGTTAACTTGTATTCTCAATATCCTAATTTCAGATTTAAATATACCAAAGGGATTAAAAATTTATTACAAAGCGATGTTTCTTTTGATCAGATAGAATTTTCAATTAATCAAGGTCACGACATCAGACGATTAGGTTATTTCGAATATCAAATAACATCAGGAGCATTCTTAAATTCGAAATCAACATATTTTACCGATTACAAACATTTTAATACCAATAAACCTTTTCTTATAGGTACCGAACAAATGGATGCTTTTCGGTCTATCGATTATTATCAATACAGCACCAATAAAAAATACGTTGAAATTCACTCTCAAATCGAGTGCGACAGAATTCTTCTTAAGCGACTCCCTATATTAAATAAAACCTTAATGAACGAATCAATTTATTTTAATTATTTAGCAACAAGCAACACTAAGCCTTATTACGAGATAGGATACAGTTTAAACCGGATTTTCTTTGTATTTAATGCCGAAATATTTGCCGGATTTAAAGGTTCTAATTTCGAATACGGAGGTTTTAAAATAGGCTTTCCTCTGTTCTGACAAGGATCTGAAGGGATTTCTATAGACAATAATTAATCGTATTGTACTTTTTTACAATACATGCCCCTTAAGTCCAATTCATTTGTGATAATACCAAATGGATTTCAAGATGAGAAATTTATAAAAATGAATAATTTTTGTATTAGACGCGACGAAAAAGTAAAAGATAGCCGAGTTACCTTGCAACTTTTTTGGCAATGGATAAGGCAAAAAGAAACGTTTTTATCACTCATTTTGATATTCTTTTGGTATAAGATGAAGGTAGTAGATTTTATAAATTTATTACCCTCATCATAATTTCAATACTCGATACTCATATCTGGATACTAAAATAACAAAACCTCACTCATTATTGAAAAACTAGGGCTACAAGTACGGAAATAGAATTATCAAAATTTGTCGATTTCAGAGGATTTTGGGTCTTTGATCTCAAAGAACAGAAATAAAAAGGCTACTATAAAATGTGAAACAATTGATTCGTATTTCTTTAAAATCGAACTCAGGTTATAAATTAAAACATCTAGAACAATACACAATAACAATTTAAACCGAGAACTCTATATCCGA
>JAKSCO010000236.1 GCA_022360575.1 Bacteroidales bacterium
ATACATCTTATTACGTATAATATATATACACACTTTATTCAAACATAAAAAAGATAAGATATGACTGATAAATTAACACTCCAAGAAAAGATAGCATATCGCTTTATATTTAATGAAAAAAGAGTTTACAAGAACTGGTATGGTCGATTTTTTACATTTAATATACATTACAACAGAATTGCCAGAGTATTACCCAAAATAAAAAATTGGTATCAATGGTGCAAAGTTTGGGTTGACGAGGGTAAGAAACTCGAAGAAATAGCAGCAAGGCAAGTAGAGCTAAAAAATATCCAATCAGCTATAGAGCTCTTTCATCATGCTGTTGGATGTTATCATATTGGGCAACATTTTTTCTTTATCAGTCCCGAGCAAAAAGAAACAGCCCAAGAAATGGCTCGCAGCTGTTACAAAAAAGCAATTGCTTTGTATAATAAAGACGAAAGACCTATACGACTAGAAATACCTTATGACGATTGTAAAATACCAGCATATCTGCATTTAACCCACAAACCCAATATGCCATTGGTTATTCAGGTTAATGGAATGGATAATATAAAAGAAGCCGAAAATCATTTTTTTGGACAAGGTTTACTTAAACATGGCTTTAATTTCCTGGCATTTGACGGACTAGGACAAGGCGAAATGTGGAAACAGAAAAAATTTGATAGTACCGAATATCCAAAATTATTTAATACCGTAATCGATTGGCTCGAAACAAATAACAATTACTCTATTAACCTAAAAAAAATCGGATTATTAGGATTTAGTCTGGGAGGATATCTTGCTCCGTATTGCGCTTCGTTAAACAACAAAATAAGTTGTGTAGTAGGTAATAGTGGTTTTGCTACTTTAGAAGGGACAAAAGGAGCAAATAACCTAAAAGCTCTAAACAAAAGAGGCATTTTATACATGACAGGCTGCAATAATTTAAAAGATGCTATGCAACACTTTGATATGAATATAACCAAAGCTCCAAGATTAAAAATACCTCTTCTTTATTTTCATTCGGGAAAAGATTCGGTAATTGCAAATCCTAAAATACATGCCGAAACTGTAATGAATTGGGCCGATGGAGAAAAAGAACTTCGCTATTATTCTGAGGCAGAACATTGCACTATTGATTTTCTTGATGAAGTAATGCCCTACATTACCGATTGGTTAAAAAAACACCTGCAGTAAAACCGAGG
>JAKSCO010000155.1 GCA_022360575.1 Bacteroidales bacterium
ATAAACAGCCAACCCAAACGGGTTGGTTTTGCTTATCAGATAGATTCAGTGTTAAGACACAAGATATTAGATATAAGACAATAGATACAAGTATCAAGACATAAGTAGTAAGATATGAGTATCAAGTACAGAGATTTAAAAATATAAAAACCGAAGTTTGAACTTAGCGGAGACGTTTCATGAATCGGAGATGAATAAACTTCGATTAGCGGGGATTCGTGCAACAGGGCAATTTACCTACCCAAAATGTTTGGGCTTACCTGCCCAAGGTGTTTGGGCTTACCTACCCAAGATGTTTGGGCTTACCTACGCATGGTGTTTGCGCTTACCTACGCATGGTGTTTGGGCTTACCTACGCATGGTGTTTGGGCTTACCTACGCATGGTGTTTGGGTGAAAATAGAAAATTACATTTTCTATTTTCACCTTGTTCTTTATAGAACAAGTAATACTTTCTTGCAAAGACAAACAACACTTCTCCTATAAGGACAAACATCTATTTTTAAAGCTATATTTAATATAGATACTATTTACGCTACTATACACTCAAGTATTAAGTGCCATGTTTTAAATTATTTATATTTTAAAAAACCTCTACAAATATTATCTTTGTAAAAAATTAATAAATTAAACAATGGCATTTTTTAATATAACCAAAAAACTAATTTTAGATATCGATGAGTTTTTTTCTCTTATTGACAATGGAGCTTTAGTTTTTAAAGAAGGGGTTGGTAACTATCTAAAAGGAGACAACGAAAAGTTTAACGATAATCTTAAGGCTATTGACGATTTAGAAACCAAAGCTGATAATATACGACGCAAAGTTGAAAATGATTTGTATGCTCACTCTTTGCTACCACAATACAGAGGCGATGTTTTGCGAATGATGGAGAAATGCGACGATATGCTTGATATAATGAAAGAGAATCTATATCAGTTCGACGTTGAAATACCTCTGATTCCTCAAAAATTGCATACCGATATCTTAAAGCTTACTAAAATTTCGGTGTCGGCAATCGATGCTTTAATTCCGGCTGCCCGTGCATTTTTTAAAGAGCCTGTTGCTGTTAAAGACAAGATTCATCGAGTATATTTTTTTGAGAAAGAAGCCGATAAGTTAGCTAATGATATAAAAAGAAAAGTATTTCACGAATTACAAAACCTAAAGCTCAGCGAAAAAATACATCTGCGATATTTTACTCTTCATATCGAAAATGTTTCTGATGCTGCCGAGGTAGTTGCCGATATTCTTTCAATATTAGCAATAAAACGAATCGTATAACTTATTTATCTTAAAAAGTAATGATATTAGTATTTTTATCAAGTGGTTTATTGTTGGGTTGGTTTTTGGGAGCTAATGGTACTGCTAATATTTTTGGTTCGGCAATCAGTTCGAAAATGGTAAAATCTCGAAAAGCAATTGTTGCTTTTTGTGTTTTCGTAATTTTAGGAGCTATACTACAAGGCAACGGACCATCTGAAACTTTAATAAAACTAGGAAAAGTAAATGCTGTAGGTGGAGCTTTTATTATTGTTTTAGCAACAGTAATTACTGTGTTGCTAATGACAAGATATAAACTATCGGCTTCGTCTTCGCAAGCTATTGTTGGTGCCATTGTTGGTTGGAATTTATATACAGGAGTATCGACAAGCTACAGTTCTTTAATAAAAATAATACTTACATGGATACTATGTCCGGTATTAGCTGCCATATTTGCTGTTTTATTGTATTTGCTTGTTCGATTTATCATAAATAAATCCAAAATTCATTTATTAAAACTCGATAAATATTTACGAATTGGTTTATTGTTGGTTGGAGCCTTCGGTGCATTTAGCTTAGGGGCTAATAATATTGCAAATATTATGAGTGTGTTTGTTACCACTATAGCTCCACAGAAAGTTTTAAACTTAGGATTTATAACTCTAAGCGGAACACAACAGCTATTTCTATTAGGAGGATGTGCTATTGCCGTAGGAGCCATAACGTATTCGAAAAAAACAATCAAAACAGTTGGAAATAATATATTAGAACTATCGTCAGAGTCGGCTTTGGTTGTTATTTTGGCTCATTCGTTGGTATTGTTTATTTTCTCGTCAGAACAACTGCGAGATTTTATCTTATCGTTAGGATTACTCGAAATACCCTTGGTTCCGATATCAAGCTCGCAAGCAATTATTGGAGCAATATTAGGAGTAGGCTTGTTAAAACAAGCTCGCGAAATAAAATTTAATGCAATAGGTGGCGTTGCCATTAGTTGGCTTACAACTCCCGTTATAGCAGGAATACTATCTTTTGCATCTTTGTTTTTTATTAATACAGTTTTAAATCTCGAGGTAATTAAGTCTGACCCTAAAACAAAAATTAGCACACAATTAATTGATAATAACAAAAAGGCCTCAGACACCATACATATTTTGCATAAAATAACCGAGAATCAGATAATCAAAAATCAACTCAACGAAAATAAAATCGAACACGACGAAGATTCTGTTCGATTAACAAAAAACTTTCTACTTATATTCGGTAGTATCTCTGGAGTTGTTTTAGTCATTATCGTTTTGTTGTATTATAAAATAAAGTCAAAAGAAGGTTTAGAGCTTCAGCAAAAAATTACCCAGATAGAACAATCGCAAAAAGCTTATATCGAATCGGAATTAGAGAATACTAAAATACTGAATGAATCTCTCGAAGCCGAAATCGAATTTAGAAAAAGAGAACTTACAACTCTGGCTTTAAACATGATAAACAAAAACGAGTTTCTTGCAAATATCAAGAAACAATTACTGGAAATAAAGTCGTCGAAAAATATCGACAAAAAAGATAAACTCTTAAATAATTTATTAGAGCATATAAATCAGAGTATGAATGTCGATAAAGAAAGAAAGACGTTTTACTCGAATATAGAAGAAGTAGACAATGATTTCTTTTTAAAGCTAGATCAAAACTTCCAAAATTTAACGCATAAAGATAAACAATTAGCTGCTTTATTACGTCTTAACTTATCATCGAAAGACATTGCACATTTACAAAATATTTCGCCCAAAAGCGTCGAGATGAACAGATATCGTTTAAGGCAAAAAATGAATCTGGAGACAGGCGAGAGTTTAACTGAGTTTATAAACAAAATATAGGTGCAATGAATATTTATTAACTATAAATTAACAAGTTAAATTTCAACTGTAGTGTTTTTAGTAAGTGTTTTTTCTATTATTTAACGATTGTAGAGTTTTTATAGATGTACAATATTTTCTAGTGATTATTAGAATATCTTACTTCGTAGCTTGTTAATTTTAAATTGAAATTAGACTTATGATTAAACTAAAACGCATTGTTATTTTAACGGCAGCTATTGTTTTTTCACTCAATAGTTGGGCACAAGAAATTACAATAAAGGGAGTAGTTACTTCTGCTAACAATAACACCCCTATTTCTAATGTTGATATTAGATTAAAAGGAGCAATAGAGGTTGTTACAAAAAGTGATAAAGCAGGGAATTTCAATATTGTTATTCCTGAGAAAAGTTCCAATACATTAATTTTTACACATTCGAATTTCGATACTTACGAACTAAATGTACAAAACAAACAATTTGTTAAAGTTGAATTGTTTAGTTCGGTAAGACGAAATCAGTATGGAAAAATAGTAAATAGAACGTCTTTAAATGGCGAATCTCAAAATGGGATTTTAGTATTCGAATCTGCCGATCAAAACTTTAAGTATTGGTTCGATAATCGTGTTTATTTTGATGCGATGACACCAATAGGCGAATCGTTAAATGATATTGGTAGAGGAGTAGATATTAGAAGAGCTCGATTTGCTATTAAAGCAAACCTTTGGAAACACTGGTACGGAGAATTTGATATTGATGTTGCCGGAGGTACTGTTGAGATGAAAGACATGATTGTTAAGTATACTGGCAACAACTGGAATGTTAAAGTTGGACATTACAAAGAAGGGTTTTCTATGGAAACAACAACTACTTCGCGCTACTTAACATTCATCGAGCGTTCGTTAGTAAGCAAAATGGCACCTTCGCGTCATTTAGGATTACAGGGTAACTACTGGGGAAAACATTTCTTAGCTATTGCTGGAATCCATTTCCGTCCTACAGGCGAACTAGAAGAAGCCAATACAGCTAAAGATGCTAATAAGGATAAGGGTACAAACGATGGTATTTCGTATACCGGACGTTTTGTATATATGCCTATTCAAGAGCAATCGAAGGTATTACATATTGGAGCTGCTGCTTCGTATCGTACACCTAAATCACATCTCGAAGTTCCGAATAGCTATCGATTCTCGACAAGAGCTTTTACTAGCATAAATAGAAAAAAATATATCGATACTGATGACATAACTGATGTTGACAATAATTTATTATTAGGAGCTGAATTAGCTGGAGCATGGAATCAATTTATGTTTCAAAGTCAATATATGGTTAATAAAATAAACCGAATAGGCGACGCTAAAGATGTAACTCTCGAAGGTGGATTTGTTCAGGCCGGATGGTTAATTTTTGGTGGTAGCTATGTATATAACAACAAAGAAGGTGAATTTACTCAGGTAAACAGAGGTAAAGATTGGGGCGATATTGAACTTGCTGCTCGTTTTGATTATATGAACGCAAACGATTTTGATGCCAAAATATACGGAGGTGCTGCAAACGCTTATACTTTAGGTGTTAATTATCATATAAACAGTAATGTAAAACTTATGCTTAACTATTCTTACATCGATCATGACAGATATGCTAATGGTAAAGGTAAATTAAATATTTACAAAGATGCTGAAGGCAATTTACATAAAGATCCTTTTGATGTAGAAATACCTAAAGGCAAAGGTGGCGACGATTTCGGAATTTTATCGGCACGAATAGAAATTGACTTTTAATTGACTTTTAATTGATTGTTTAAATAAAAATTGAAATGAAAAAATACATATATATACTAATAGCATTAATAGCAGTTGTATTTACTCAGTGTATCGAAGATGAGATGCCTAAGATTGATACTCCCACAAATGCTAATATCAAATTATACATTAACGAGGTTATCTCGACAGGCGCACCTGACTGGGTCGAATTTTATAACGCAACCGATGCAGATATTGATCTTAGCGGATTTGCTGTAAGCGACGGACCAGCTGTTAAATACACTTTACCTTCAGGAACAACAATTCCTGCTAAAGGATACTACCAATTTATGTGCGATAAAGCTGTTACAGGATTTAGTTTATCGTCGAGTGGCGAAGAATTTTATATTTGGGATACAAACAAAAATATCATAGATCAAATATCATTTGGGGCTTTAGAAGATGGTATTTCTTATGGTCGTACTGTTGATGGTGGTGACACTTGGAGCACTATGGCTCCTACTCCTGGTACAGCCAACAGTACAGGAAATAATCCTCCAAACTTAAGTGTTGATACTATTGCTTCGCTTAACGATAATCAGGTATATACTTTAAATATATCGGCTAGCGACGCTAGTGGCATGCGCGATGTTAAAGTATTTATCCAAACAGGAAACGAAGTGTCGATTAACGAAGCTGCTCCTGTAGGTAATGGTAAATACAAATACAATATCCCAGCTTATACTGCAGGAACCGAGGTTACATATTACGTTGTTGCTACCGACGAAACAGGATTGAAAACATATTTCCCTAAATCAGCCCCTTCAGAATCTTTATCTGTTGTTGTTGAAGATGGAATGCCTATGATTTCGGAGGTTAACTTTTCGACACAAAATCCTGCTGCTAACGAAGATATTACTGTTACTTTAAATGCATACGATGTATCGGGAATTGACGCTGGTGATGTACGTTTGTATTATATATTAAACGATCAGGTGATTGATACAAAAACAAAAGTAACAATGACTGCTAACCAGTCAACTTACTCGGCAACCATTCCTGGTCAGCCTATAGGTACTGTTATCAGATATTACTTTAGAGTTGAAGATGCAAATAAAAACAAAACATATTATCCTACCGAAGGCGAATCGTTTGATCATGATGATATTGCTACATGGCCTACATTAACTGTAGCTCCAATAACAATATTAGAAGCATTGGTTATAAACGAAATTCAAGGCGATGGCGATCCTGATTATATCGAACTTTATAACGGAACAAGTGCAGATATCGATTTAAGTGGATATAAATTACACGATTCGAAACCCGAAGAAGCTTATACTATTCCTAACGGAACAGTAATTAGCGCTAAAGGATTTTATGTATTAGACTGCTCGGGTGCTGGAGCTACCGAAACTTTATTTAAAATATCATCAAAAGGAGAAGATATCTTTTTAAAAGATGCTTCGGATAATGTGGTTGACAAACTACTAAAAACTAATTGGCCCGAAGGACACACTGCTCTTGTAGGAAGAGTAAATGACGGAGCCGAAAACTGGACAGTTTTAAGTACTGCCTCAAAAGGAACAACGAACAACAATTAATATACATTCGGTTCGATGTAATTATATTGAACCGAATTTGCTTTTTTCAAAAAATAAGAGGGGATGAATTATTTATCAAAGAATAAAACTTTGTTAGCATTTTTTGCACTCGTTTCTATCGCACTTACATCGTGCGTTAAGTCTGAGGATCAAGACAAAGGCGTGTTGGATATAATAACAGAATATAGTTTAAATATACCCGAACCTTCGGGTTTAACACTATGTACTAACTCGGATTTGTTATACACAGTTAGCGACAACTCCGATAAAATATTTAAAATAACAACCAAAGGTAAAAATTTAGGTTCGTTTAAAACCGGATGTAATGATTTAGAAGGCGTTGCTTATGACAATACAAATAATAATATTTGGATTATTGAAGAAGGTAAACGCAACGCAGTTCAATTTGATTTAAATGGAAAAAAGCTAAAACAAATTTCTGTTCCTGTTAAAACAATTAGAGCGAATAAAGGAATTGAGGGTATAGCTATAAATCCCGTTAATCAGCATGTTTTTGTATTAAACGAAGCAAGTCCTGGAATGTTAGTTGAGCTTGATGCTAATGGTAAATTGGTAAAATCGACCAAACTACTTTTTGCTATCGATTACTCGGGGGTTTTTGTTAACAATACAGGTACTGAACTTTGGATTGTAAGTGACGAATCGGCTAAGATATATCGATGCAATATGAAAGGTGAAGTTTTAGACGATTATAAAATTAATGTCAAACAGGCCGAAGGTATTGCTATTGATTTTTCAAAAGGGATTGTATATGTAGTTAGCGATTATACTCAAAAACTATATTTATTTAACCTTCCTAACAATTAAAGTATTAACTTAATAATAAAAACAATGTCAAAAACAGAAATGAAAATAGGAGAAATATCAAAACCAAGATTCGAGTTTAGAACTTTTGGTCAAGATTTCGAAGAAGAATCGTACAAAATGTCTCGTTTGTCGGTTCCTGTACCTGAAAAAGTTTGGGAAAGAGAATCAGACGAAATTTACATTCTATCAAGAACAAACGATATTAATAATACTAAAGTTCGTGATGGAAAAATGGATATCAAAACTTATGTTCAAACAGTTGATGGTTTAGAACAATGGAATCCATTAATGAAAGGAGAATTTCCTATTTCGGCAAAAGTATTAAAAGACGAAGTTTATCCTGCTTTTCAGGTTGAAGTTCCTAACTTTGATAAAGACGAATATACTTTTGATGAGTTTATTGATATGGTAAAAGCAAATCCTGATTTACAAGCAGTAAAAGTACACAAGCATCGCTTTGGATACATGGTAAACAATACAATATGCGAAGTTGCTGATGTATTAATTAACGGAGCCCATGTAGTTACTATCAATTCTGAATCGACAGAGATTGATGATATCAAAAAAACATTATCTGACCTTGGTTTAGAAGAAGTTGAAAACATTAATTACCTACAGGCAATTAAGAGAGTTATTGGAATGATTGATAAACCATTAGCAAACTAATTATTATGGCACAAGAAATAGAACGTAAGTTTTTGGTTAAAGGCGATTTTAAATCTTTAGCAAAAAAACAAACAAGAATAACACAAGGATACCTATCGTCGGTACCCGAAAGAACTGTTAGAGTTCGTATTAAAGGCGAAAAAGGATTTATTACAATTAAAGGTATTGGTAGTAAATCGGGAGCTTCGCGCTACGAGTGGGAAAAAGAAATTGATCCTAACGAAGTAAAAGAGCTATTAGAAATTTGCGAACCAGGAGTAATTGACAAAACTCGTTATTTAGTTGAAGCTGGCGAACACACCTACGAAGTAGATGAGTTTTATGGCGAAAACGAAGGCTTAATTGTAGCCGAAGTTGAGTTAAAATCAGAAGACGAAGCTTTTGTAAAACCAGAATGGTTAGGCGAAGAAGTTACTGGAGATGTAAAATACTACAACTCTATGTTAATGAAAAATCCTTATACCAAATGGTAATTTAGTTTATTAAGTCAACCGAAATATAATCTATTATCTATCTTTCTTTAATAGGTTATTTTTCGGTTGAAATATAATTTATTCTATAATAAAATATCATCCTTATATGAAAGTAGAACAGAAAGAACAAGAAACAATAGAACACGAAAATGGATACGATCCATTAGATATGAGTAATTACAACTTAAATAAATTACCCAAAAAAGAGCGTTCTAAAATCGAGAAAATTTTAACAATTATTGGAGCACCTTTAGCTATACTTGTTTTTATCGTAATCAATTATTTTGCAAAACTCGACTTTTTGCACAACATTGATCCTTCGACATTAAGCGAGAAAGCCCGAGCTGTATACGATGCAATAGGCCCCGAAGCTTTTACAGCTACTAATATTTCGATGCTTGCATTGTTTTTAGCTGCTGTTATTCTTTGGATTACCGAAGCTATTCCAAACTACTTAACATCTCTAATTCTAATTATAGGATTGGTGCTTACCAATGTATTAACCGAAGTTGATGCTTATCATCAATTAGGACACAAAGTAATGTGGTTAAATATATTATCGTTTGTTCTTGCCAGCATGCTTGTTAAAACAGGTGTCGCTAAGCGGTTTGCTCTTTGGTTTATCCTAAAATTTGGGCGAAATGCATCATCCATATTTATCAGTTTTATTGTAATCAACCTTATTCTTTCTGCATTTATTTCGGCAACAACAGCCAAGGCAGCAATACTACTACCTATATTTATGGTTGTTTCGGCAGTTTATGGTGCTACAGGAGGAAAAAACAAAAACAATTTCGGACGAAATATCGTTCTTCAGAACCTACTTCAGATTAATATGGGAGCAGGTGCTTTTGTTACTGGTTCGGGAGCTAACTTACTTGCAGCAGCTCTTATCTCAGGAGCTATCGGATCAGATATATTCTTCTCAGACTGGTTAGTTGTAGCATTCCCTATTGCATTATCGATAATGATTATAGGATTTTTTGTCGGAACAAAATTTATTTTCCCATTAAAAGCAAACGAAAAGAAACCTCAAATACAAGGAGGAATGGAGCGTCTAAAGCGCGAATACAAGCAAATGGGACGAATAGGTTTCGAAGAAATTCGATCGGTAGTTATTTTTGTTACCGTTCTTGCCTTATGGACAACCGATAAATATCACGGCATTAGCCCTACGGCAGTAGCATTTTTAGGTGCTGTAGTTGCATTACTACCTAAGGTAGGTGTTGTTAAATGGAACGAAGTAGATATTCCGTGGCACTTACTTTTATTCTCGGCCGGAGCATATACTTTAGGTGCCGGATTTAAAGTTACCGACTTACCATCGCTAAGTGTAAATGCTATATTCGATGGATTAGGATTCAACTCAAATACACCTTTCGGAATACTATACATTATTTTAACAGGAACAATGTTATTTAGTGCATTAATATTTCAATCGAAAACAATGCGTACTCTAATTTTTATTCCGATAGCTATTGGAGTAGCTCAAAAATTCGGATATCCTGTATTGAGTTTAGCATTTCCGGTTGCATTATTAATCGAACATGTATATGTACTTCCGTTTAATAGTAAACCTGCATTACTACTATATAGTACCGATCAATATAGTTGGGCCGACACATTTAAATATGGTTTCACAATGATGTGTATAACCTGGGGATTATTCATGTTTTTAGGCGAAACATGGTTTCGATTATTAGGATATACTCCTAATGGTGTGTTCGGAATTTTTTAATAATTATAAGATAAAAATTGTAAGATATTATGCAAAAGAAAACTAAAATTGTAGCAACTATTTCAGATAAAAATTGCGATCCTAAATTTATTAAGGAACTTTACAATAGTGGGATGAATGTGGTGCGATTAAATACTGCGCACCAAACTTTTGAGGATAGTTTAAAAGTTATTAATAATATTCGTAAAGTATCTGATAAAATCGCAATTTTAGTTGATACTAAAGGACCCGAAATTAGAACTACGAAAGTAGAAAACGAAATAAAAGTAAGAGAAGGTGAGCTAATTAAATTTAAAGGCGAACCTGATAAAATATCGACAAAAGAATGTGTATATGTTACTTACCCTGATTTTGTCGATAACTTATCAATTGATTCAAGAGTACTTATTGATGACGGTAGTGTTGAGCTTATCGTTGTCGAAAAGAAAAACGATTTTATCCTTTGCCGAGTGTTAAATCCAGGAATTATCGAAGGACGAAAGAGTGTTAATGTTCCGGCAACAAGCATCAACCTTCCAGCATTAAGCCAAAAAGATATCGAATATATCAATTTTGCTATCGACAACAATTTAGATTTTATAGCACATTCATTTGTTCGTAAAAAAGAAGATATCATTGCGGTTAAGAGTATTCTTGAATCAAAAAATAGCAAGATCAAGATCATTGCAAAAATCGAAAATCAAGAGGGAGTTGATAATTTACACGAGATTTTAGATTATGCTTACGGAGTAATGGTAGCACGAGGGGATTTAGCTATCGAAATACCATCAAAATCGATTACACGCATACAAAAACAAATCGTAAATGCCTGTATCGAACGACGCAAACCTGTTATTGTTGCAACACAAATGCTACATAGCATGATAGATAATCCGCGCCCTACCAGAGCCGAGATTAGCGATATATCAAATGCTGTATACGATGGTGTTGATGCTTTAATGTTGAGTGGCGAAACTGCTTATGGTAAATATCCGATAGAAGCTGTAAAAATAATGTCGGATATTGCTATCGATGTTGAATCGAGCACCAATACTTTTCGCGAATTATCGCCAATGGTAATTTCGACCCACACATCAGCTTTTTTAGTTAAATCAGCTGTTATGGCCGGAAACGAATTACCAATAAAAGCAATTATTACCGATACCACATCAGGACGTACTGTGCGCGCATTAGCTGCTTTTCGTGGGCGAAATCCTATATATGCTCAATGCTATAGCAAACAAACAATGCGTAAGCTCACTTTATCGTATGGTGTGTATGTCGATTATATGGAGCCTCAAAAAACTTCGCACGAGTTTTTGCAAAAGGCATTAATTCATTACTCGAAACAAAAAATATTTGATAAAGACAACCAAGTATTGGTTATTGCCGGCAACTTTTGCCGAAGCAAAGGAGCTAACTTTATTCAGATAGGAACTGTAAAGGATCTTATCGAATTTGAAAATATGATTTAAAAGTGTGTTTTACTTAAACACTCGTATCGAATTATGATACGGGTGTTTTTCAACAATTTTTTATAAAAAACAAATTAAACACCTAAAAAGAAACGAAAAAAGATAGAATTTAAATATGATAGATGAAAATGTAAAAATACATGATAAATTTTCTGTTGAGATAAAATTAGGATACGGAACCAAACGAAGTAAAAAGATTAATGATTATATCATTAATACATGGTTTTTTGTGCCGTATAGTTTCGATATTAATCGATATACTTATAAAAAAAGCCAATTTTATAGCGATTTAAAAACAAATATCCGATTAACTACTCCTGTATATTTATTGCGCGAAATAGCTCAAGGAAAAAATTCGCCTTTAAATCTACTCGAAGAGTCGTTTAAAAAAATATCGAACACTCCTATTCGTCGTAACAAAGAAAATTATGAATATCAGTTAAAGATGTTTCATTCTATCTTAAAAAGCTCGCTACGCAACGAAATAAGACATATTATTGATAATGTTGTCGACGAAGATCGTCAGTTTTTAATAACATCATACATTACATATGTTACCAAAATTTTAGAGCGATATCGTAAGCTACGTCGAATAATTAATACACCAACAGTAACCAGCGAGTTAATAAACTACTACCTTTTGTCCGATGAGTTTATGAGTAATCTGGTAGAGCAAAATACATTTCATTTATTACGAAAACTCGAAAAAGAATACATAAACGATTATAAAAAAAATAAAGTAAACCTCACCAATTTAATTGGTAGCGAGATAGACTATAAAAACGAAACAGGTTATGCTGTTGTTCAGAAAAACTCGCCAGATAACAACCACGATATTATTTATCGTTGGGGTGTTTTAAAGAAATATTTCGAAAGTCAGCTTTTTCTCGAATCGCGCAAAAGAAAAGATGGTGTTTTTATCGAGCAAATCCTCTATGGATTAGCCGCCGGATTATCGATGATATTTGCTACATCAGTAGCTTTTGCTTTTCAGTCGAAATACGGAAACTTTACAATACCTCTGTTTATTGCTCTTGTTATTAGCTATATTTTTAAAGATCGAATAAAAGAATTAATGCGATATTACTTAGCAGGTAAATTTAAAAAACGATTGTTCGATCATAAAAACACAATTCGTGTAAAAGACAAACAAGAGATAGGATGGTGTAAAGAAAGTTTCGATTTTATTCAGGAAGATAGTGTACCTAAACGAGTACTAAAACTACGAAATCGCTCGCAAATAATGGAAACCGAACAAATTGGTGCCAGCGAACGAATAATTCTTTATCGTAAGCTTATCCGTATAAACAGAAAAGCCCTAAATCGTACGTATAAACATTACGAAATAACCGGAATCAATGATATTATCCGATTTAATGTATCTCGATTTTTGAAAAATATGGACGATCCTCAAGTTCCTGTTTATGTCTTAAACGAGCAAGGATACGGAAATATAATGGGCGACAAACTCTATTATATTAATCTGATAATGGAATTTAAATACGAAGAAACAACCGATTATCATCGGTACAGAATAATATTTAATAGGGATGGTATTAAAAAAGTTGAAAAATTATAAAGTGACAAAAACAGAAGGTAATCTTAAAAAAGAAACATTTCTGACTCAATGTGTGAAGTAGTTTAATTATAAGTAAGTCAATTTGTCTTTTTCTAGTGTGTGTGTTTTGAAAAAGACAAAATTAAGATACTTTCTTAGTTTTTGTTGCTTAATTTTTCTTCGAATTTATACCAAAGCAATTGTTGTTTGATTATTTAGTTTATTTATTTCATTAGTGTCAAAATATCTTATCGTTTAAGAGATATTTGATTTTACAATTACAAAAACTGTTGCAAATGCAATAATCTGAAATGTTAACTGCTATATATCCTTAAATGGTTTATGCAGTTAACATTTTTTATTTACAACATCATGCATCACCTATCTGATTGCCGCAAGTTTACGACCAGAATTATTCTCTTCTTTCCTTTTTCCACTGATGAAAAAGGAATCGAAAAAATCTAGGCAGCCAAGCTCGCTTACCTATTATCGACTCACAATCTAAATAATTTCATTGTTCTTTTGTCTTTGACTCCGGGCGCTTCGACTCCCTTTCGACTCAGCTCAAGGCATCGGCTCAGCGACCGGGTTTCCTTGAAATTTATGAAGTAACAGTTATTGTTTTAAGAAATCTCAAGACAACCTTCATTACTTTTAATCTCAATACTTGATACTCATATCTTGATCCTAAAATCTCAAAGAACAGAGAAAAGAAATTTTTCTTTATGTTCTTTTGTCTTGACACAAAAGAACCAAAAACTCAAGGTTCGCTGATATTTTTATAATAAAATTTACGAAATAGGCTTTATCGCGCATCCCAAGTCGTATCGATGATAGGTTCTTTACTC
>JAKSCO010000258.1 GCA_022360575.1 Bacteroidales bacterium
CTATCCAATAAACAATAAATGATAGATTCCCAATATTATTTCCCAAAACTCTTTTGGTGAGATGAAACAGGCTTAATACAATACACATAAAAGTAGTATTAACCATAATGGCTGATATTGCTCCAATAAGTGTAACATTACTTATCCAATAAGTAGTGGCAATATTCCAAAGCAAAAACGAGATAAAACTGTAGTTAATAAATGTGTAAACCGAATTTATATGTTTGGTTTTGTAAAAAAAGTCTTCGATAATAAGCAATGGTATAAAAGCAAAACAAATAATAATTCCCGAAAAGCTTTCGAACCACGGTAGACTAAAGAGTAAACCACTCAATAAGGATAAGCCAAGAAGTTTTGATTTGCTCATACATCCAAATTTTCTGAATAAGCTATGTTGTTTGTGTTATGTTGTTTTGATCTCAATTAGTTTCGCTTGTTTACAAGATAAATACCAATAAAAATTAAACCAATCCATAGAAATTGCCAAACAGTAATTTTTTCTCCGTCAAAAATTCCCCACATAATAGCAAATATAGGAATTACATAAGTAACCGACGAACCAAAAAGTGCCGAAGTGTATTGTATTAATGTATTAAATATTACCAAAGCCAACATGGTTCCAATAACAGCTAAAATGGCAATATGCCCTAAGTCTAATAAATATGTTGTCGAATTAATACTTTCTGAGAAGTCACTAAATAATAAATATATTCCTGCAAATGGACCAACAAACATAAATGCCATCGAAGTAAGTTCGAGTCCATTCAGGTTTTTTATTTTATACTTAACCTGATTAACATTTATGCCATAACAAATAGTAGCAACAACAATAAATAATCCATATAGGTTTATCTGATTTAGAATGTTTTCGTTTTCTGTACCCCAAAATATTAATCCACTAGCACCAATTAGTCCCATTATTATACCAATGGCATTTATAGTTTTAGCTGTGCTTTTGTAAAAAATCAATCCAATAATTAATGTGAAAAGAGGAGTTATTGAGTTTAACATCCCGGCTAAAGCACTATCTACTTGTGTTTGTGCTTTTGTGAAAAGAAAAGCAGGTATGGCCGAGCCAATAAATCCAACAATAAGAAGAGAGACAATATTATCTTTTTTTATTTTTTTAAGATTTTTAAGTCCCCAAGGCAGAAATGCTAAGAACGAAATAAAAAGTCGAAAAGCTGCAACCTGATCGTGAGTGTATGAGCGTAAGCCTTTTTTCATTAAAATAAAACTACTACCCCATATAAACGAAAGAAACAAAAGGGTGAGCCATTGCCAAATTTTATTTTTCAAGTCGATCTTAAACATATATACATCACTAAATTTGCGCTAAAGATATACAAAACAAATTGATGTTTGTTTTATCTTTTTGCAAATAGAGGATTTTTTGCGTAGGATTGTTTATTAAAAAAATTAATTTTGCAATACTTTTTACAAAAGATGAAAAATGATTGATAATAAGATTTATATAGCAGGAGAATTTGTTACAACAGATCAAAAGCTTCAGGTCTTTAATCCTTACGACGATTTGCTGGTTGGCGAAACTTATTTAGCCAGTAGTAAAGAGTTAGAAAAAGCAATAAATAAAGCATTGCTTATTAAGGATGAGATGCGTGATCTTTCATCGTATAAAAAGTATCATATTTTAATGGATATTGCTAATGCTATTCAAGAAGATAAAGATCGTTTAGCTCTAATATTAGCAAAAGAAGCCGGAAAACCTTTAAAGTATGCTTTAGGCGAAATAGATAGAGCAGCTCAGGTTTTTGTTGTTGCAGCCGAAGAAAGTAAGCGTTTGCCAAAAGAATACTTTTCTGTTGATTGGACCCCTGCAGGAGAGAACAAAGAGGGGATGGTAAAATATTTTCCTATTGGCTTAATTGCAGGAATTGCTCCTTTTAATTTTCCGTTAAATTTAGCAATTCATAAAATAGCTCCAGCAATAGCTGCCGGAAATCCAATAATACTAAAACCAGCACGCTCAACTCCATTAGTTGTTTTAGAACTTGCCAAAATAATTGATAAAACAGAATTGCCTAAAGGAGCCTTATCTGTGTTGCCTATGGATAGAGAAGCCGGGAATCAATTGGTAACTGATGAGAGAATAAAGATGCTTTCGTTTACCGGATCGCCAGCTGTTGGTTGGAAAATGAAAGCAAATGCTGGAAAAAAGAAAGTGGCATTAGAGCTTGGAGGTAATGCGGGAGTTGTTATTGCTAATAATACCGATATTGATTTAGCCGTACAAAAGTGTTTAGTAGGGAGCTTTGCTTACTCAGGACAAGTGTGTATTCATGTACAAAGAATGTATGTTCATGAAAATATTTTTGACACTTTTGTAGATAAATTTATAGAAAAAGTAAAAAAGCTTAAATTTGGTGCCCCCGAAAGCATATCGACTGATATTTCGGCAATGATTGATGAGGAAAATGCGATTCGGGTAGAGGATTGGGTAAACGAAGCAGTTGAAAATGGAGCTCGTATTTTATTCGGAGGGAAAAGAAATAAGGCATGTTTTGAACCTACTGTTCTAACAAATACAAATCAACAAATGAAAGTTTGTGCTTTAGAAATTTTTGGTCCTGTTGTTGTTATCGAAAAATACAGCAACTTTACAAATGCTGTTTCTATGATAAATAATTCTGAGTTTGGACTACAAGCAGGAGTATTTACAAATAGTATAAATGAAATGAATCAGGCTTTCGCCGAATTAGAAGTTGGAGGTGTTGTAATAAATGATGTTCCTACTTTTAGAGTTGATCATATGCCATACGGAGGAATAAAAAACTCAGGATTCGGGCGCGAGGGAGTAAAGTATTCAATTCATGAAATGATGGAACCAAAGTTGATGGTGAAAAATACGAATTATTGAAATATTAGTAAGTTTTAAATAAAGAATACTTTGAATTAAAAAAACACTTTAATAATTGTGAATGTAGAGTTTATTATAAAAGGATTAGTTGTAGGTTTTTTAGCTTCTATACCATTAGGCCCGGTAGGTGTTTTGTGTATTCAGAGGACAATAAATAAAGGACGAACATCAGGTGTTTTCTCAGGAATGGGAGCAGCAACTGTCGATTCTTTTTTTGCATTGGTAGCAGCTTTTGGATTAACCTTTGTTATTAATTTTATTGAAGAACAACAGTTTTATATTCAATTAATAGGAGGGGCTGTTTTAATTCTGCTGGGAGTGAATATTTTTAGAGCAAACCCTATCAAACAAATTCGGCGTCATCGTCGAAAGAAAAATAAACTGATTGAAGATTATTTTTCAGTTTTGTTATTAACATTATCGAACCCATTGGCAATATTTTTATTTGTTGCTGCATTTGCCGGAATAGGTATGGTGTCGTCGCAAGATAATGCTTTTCACTCGTGGCTAATTGTGCTGGGAGTGTTCGGAGGTGCGATGGCTTGGTGGTTTATTCTTACTTTTCTTATAAATATATTTCGCGAGAAATTTCGATTAAAGCAACTGTGGTGGATTAATAAAATAGCAGGATTAGCAATTATTGTTTTTGGTATTGTTGCTATGTTTAGTGTATTTTTTAAATAGGTAAATAAATTTTACGAAAGAGATGGAGATTAAAAGTGCTGATTTTATTGCTAGTTATACCAGTTATAAAGATTGTCCCGAACCTGTAATGCATGAGTATGCATTTGTAGGAAGATCAAATGTAGGTAAGTCTAGCTTAATTAATATGTTAATGGGACGAAAAAACTTGGCTAAAACCTCACAAAGTCCTGGGAAAACCCAATTGATAAATGGTTTTTTTGTAAATAAAAAATGGAATTTAGTTGATTTGCCTGGGTATGGTTATGCTAAAGTAGCAAAATCTGTTCGTAAAGATTTTAATAAGTTAATAAAAGACTATGCCGAGTTCAGAGAAAACTTGATGTGTATATTTGTTTTAATCGACTCAAGACATAAACCGCAACAAAATGATTTAGCTTTTATGAGATGGTTGGGCGAAAAAGAAATTCCTTTTTCAATGATTTTTACAAAAGCTGATAAATTATCAAGTTCTGAATTAAACAAGAATCTTAATACTTACAAAAAAGAGATGTTGAAAGAGTGGGAAGCTTTACCAAATATCTTTATAACTTCTTCTGAACAAAAATTAGGACGTAACGAAATACTTGATTTTATTGATAGAATAAATAAATCAGTAGAAATTTAGATTCTAGTTGTAAATTTTCGATTAAAGATTCAGAAAAATTAAATGATATTTTTAACTTTGCGAATTCAAAAAAGAATCACAAAAATATTGAAAATTAGAACCAATGAGTCAGCCTCCAATTAAAATATTCTCAGGTACAAAATCGCGATACATTGCTGAAAAAATAGCAGAAAAGTATGGTACAGACTTAGGAAATGCTACTTACCTAGAGTTTAGCGATGGTGAATTTCAAACATCTTTTGAGGAAACAGTACGTGGAGCACACGTGTTTATTGTGCAATCTACATTTCCTCCATCAGATAACTTAATGGAACTACTGTTAATGATTGATGCAGCTAAACGTGCATCTGCATATAAAGTAGTTGCTGTTATGCCGTATTTTGGATTTGCTCGTCAAGATCGTAAAGATAAGCCACGGGTGTCGATAGGGGCAAAATTAGTTGCGAACTTATTGACAGCTGCAGGAGTTGACCGAGTGATGACATTAGACTTACATGCCGATCAAATACAAGGATTTTTTGATGTGCCAGTAGATCATTTATATGCATCGTCAATATTTGTGCCTTATATAAAAGATTTAAACTTGGATAATCTGGTTATTGCTGCTCCTGATATGGGAGGAACAAAACGAGCTAATACATACTCTAAATTTTTACATACACCGATGGTTATTTGCCATAAGTCGAGAAAAAAAGCAAATGTTGTTGATGAGTTAACAGTTATTGGTGATGTAAAAGGTAAAAATGTAATTATTCTTGACGACATGATTGATACTGCAGGGACAGTTACCAAAGCAGCTGATATGATGATGGAACAAGGTGCTTTAAGTGTAAGAGCTTTTGCTACTCATGCTGTATTGTCAGGACCTGCTTATGAGCGAATTAATGATTCGAAAATAACAGAAGTTGTTGTAACTGATTCACTGCCAATAAAACCAATATCTGATAAGATAAAAGTTCTGTCGGTAGCTGATGTTTTTGCAGATGTAATTAATAAAGTGTATAATTATCAGTCGATAAGTTCGAATTTTATTGTATAAAGTTTTATATTTGCGGTTCGAAAAATAAAAAGAAAATATTTAATACAAGATAAAATGAAATCAATTGAAGTAAAAGGTAGCTTAAGAGAAGCGGTAGGGAAAACAACTTCTAAAACTCTAAGAAAAGAAGAGCAGGTACCTTGTGTAATGTACGGACAAGGCAATAATGTTCATTTTTATATTGCTGAAAAAGCATTCAAAAGTTTAATTAATACTCCAAATGTATACATTGTAAATATTGATGTTGATGGTACTAGCTATCAAACAATTCTTCGTGATGTACAATTTCATCCTGTAACAGATAGAGTAATGCATGCTGATTTTTATCAGATTGTTAATGATGCTCCTGTTTGGGTTAAATTACCTGTTATTCTAGAAGGTAGTTCAGTTGGAGTACTTCGTGGAGGTAAATTGGTTCAAAAAAGACGTTACTTGAAAGTGAAAGGTTTACCTGGAGATTTACCAGAAGATGTAAAAATTGATATTAGTAAATTAGATATAGGTAAAACTGTAAAGGTTGCTGATATATCAATTGATAAGTTAGAATTGTTAGACCCTGCTAGTGACGTTATTGTTCTTGTTAAAACTGCAAGAGGTGTTAAGGCTAGTGATCTTGCTGCTGCTGAAGAAGCTGAAGAGGCTGCTGAATAATAATTTTAACATTTTAAACTTTTAATTAGTTTGAAATATCTTATTGTCGGATTAGGAAATATTGGTAGCGAATATATCAATACCAGACATAATATTGGATTTAAAATATTGGATGCATTAGGGAATGCGTCCAATATTTCTTTTGAGGATAGACGTTTGGCTTATCGTGCTGAATATAAATTCAAGGGAAGAACCTTTGTTTTAATAAAGCCTACTACTTATATGAATCTTAGTGGTAAGGCTGTTAATTATTGGTTGCAAAAAGAAAAATTGTCTGTAGATAAGTTGTTGGTCTTGGTTGATGATGTTGCTTTGCCTTTTGGTGCTTTGCGTATAAGAGCTAAAGGAGCTGATGCTGGACATAATGGATTGAAAGATATAAACCTTTCATTAGGACATCAAAATTATGCTCGTTTACGATTCGGAATAGGTAATGATTATCCTCGTGGAGGCCAAATTAAACATGTGATGGGCGAGTGGACAGATGAAGAGAAAGCTTCTTTGTCGGAACGAGTAGATTTGACAATAGAAGCGGTAAAAAGCTTTGGAACAATAGGTATTGCTAGTACAATGAATCAATTTAATAATCGCTAGCCTGCGATTATGCTTACTTTTTCGTATTTTTACTGTTAATTTTAATGAAATGCAACACGAAGAGAATTTGCGTATTGATAAATGGTTGTGGGCTGTTCGTCTTTTTAAGACTCGAAGTCAGGCTGCTGAGGCTTGTAAAAAAGGGCGAGTACTAGTCGATAGGGTTCAGGTAAAACCATCTCGAGTAATTAAAATAAGTGAAATCGTTACGGTTAAAAGACCTCCAGTAGAATATCAATATAGGGTTCTAGGTTTACTTGGAAAAAGACAATCGGCAAAAGTTGTAGTTGATTATGTTGAGAATATCACTTCTGAAGAAGAATTAATGAAACTAGATATGCAAAAACATGCTGGTTTTGAAATTAGAGATAGAGGTGTAGGTAGACCTACCAAACGAGAGCGAAGATTAATTGATGAACTAAAAGGGAAAGCAAATTTATGATTATTGCACAACAAAAGAAAAAAGACAATATTGCCGAATATATTTTATATATGTGGCAAATTGAAGATTTGATAAGAGCTTATAAGCTAAGTTTGTCAGAGATAGATAAAAATATAATTGTACGCTTTGAACAGCCAGGGTCTGTTAAGAAACAAATATTAAATTGGTATGGTGGGCTTATTGATTTAATGAAAGAAGAGCAAAAGGAACAATCGGGACATTTGCAATTTATTCAGAATATAATCAATGATTTGTATGATGTTCATTTATTCCTTTTAAAATCACCAGATCACCTAGATTACATTGAGGCTTATAATAAGGCTAAAAGTTCGATTGTTGAATTAATGAACAAATCAAAAGGTTCGGTTGAAAATGAAGTTGAAGCTTGTTTTAATGGTTTGTATGGACTTTTGATGTTGCGATTGCAGAAAAAAACAATTTCGCCAGAAACAGTTTCTGCTTTAAGTGCAGTTAGCCATTTAATAGCTCTGTTGAGTAATAAGTATAAATTAATTGAAGAAGGGAAAATAGAGTTATAGAAACTTTAGTTTCTCATTTTCTTTCGGGATATAACATTCTGAATTTTTTCCAAACCATTTTATCCGATTTTTTGCAATGAGCTTGTAAATCCATTCTCTTATAGATTTCGGGATAATTTTTACTATATAATAAATAAAACTTAAATATTTAAGAGATTTTATTATTTCGAGAATAGCATCGGATTGTTTAAATAATGAGTTGTTTTTTATAAAAATAATGGATTCAGAATTATTTGTATATTCGAATTCATCTAAAATTTGTTTGGCTACTGACGATTGTAAACTAGCAAACCGGAAATAATCATAAGTATCTCTTTTAAGGATGAACAGAACACTGTTTAAGCAAAGTAGACAGTGTTCATCAAATAATACGACTCCTTTATTTTTTATTTTTTCGTTTTTCATCCGGTTCGGGAATGTAAATTTCAAGAAGTTTGCTTGGAGTGACTGGGTTTAACTTTAAATATTCAATCACAGCTGGGATTAAGATTGTTTCGCCTTGGGTTAATTTTATTTTCTCTGATTCGTAATATTCTAGTTCAAGTTCTCCAGTGATGCACATAAAAATGACAAAAGAGTCTAGATTGTTGTAATCTAATTCAATGCATTTGTCAAAGGAAATGATATTTGTTTCAAAAAAAGGACTTTTAAGTATTTTAGAACTAGAGTTTTTGTTAATTGTATATTCTGTTTTTCCATTGTTTTTAGTGCTGTAATCAAGAGCATCAATGGCGTTTTCAGTATGTAACTCCCGAAGGTTTCCATTTTGATCTTGTCTGTTCCAATCAAATATTCTATAAGTAATGTCCGAAGTTTGTTGTATTTCTGCAAGTAAAATTCCTTCGCCTATAGAATGTACTTGTCCTGCTGGAATATAAAAAACATCTCCTGCCTTTGCTTTCTCAAAATTCAAAATATTTATGAGCTCATTTTGTTTTACATGATTGAGGTAATCAGTCTTGTTTATTTCGCGATTAAATCCAGATACAAGTTTAGATTCTTTTTGAGAATTAATGATATACCACATTTCTGTTTTCCCTGAATCGTTATGTCTTTCTTGGGCTATTTTGTTATTGGGATGTACTTGTATCGATAAATCTTTATTGGCATCAATAAATTTGATTAATAGGGGGAACTGACATCCGAATCTATCGTAAACTCTATCTCCAATTAAATCACCCATATATATTTCGATGAGTTCATTAAGTTCATTTTCTTCTAAAAAACCATTATTGACAATTGAGTTTTCGTTTTCTATTCCAGATATTTCCCAACTTTCTCCAATAGGCTTATTCTTTGGAATATTTTTATTTAAAAAAGTTTTTAAGTTTTGTCCTCCCCAAATTTTTTCTTTATAAATAGGATTGAATTTTAAAGGATATAATTTATTCATAAACTTATAGAATTAAAATTTATGCTTTGTTCAGATAATTAAACTGTTTTTAAATTACCATTTTAAGTTAAAAAATATTATTGTATTCTGGATAATAAAACCTGAATATAAATAGTATACCGAACTATAAGCTTTATTTTTTGAGTAAAAAAATATTATCTTCACACCAAAAATTGCTTAAAGTTATTAAAAAAATATTTATATGTCTTTTATTATAGGAATAGCAGGAGGAACAGGTTCGGGGAAAACAACGGTGGTTAGAAAGGTTATAGAGAGTTTGCCTAAAGATGAGGTTGCTATAATTCCTCAAGACTCTTATTATAGAGATAATAGTCATTTACCATTGGAAGAACGACAAGAAATAAATTTTGATCACCCAAAATCATTAGAATTTCCTTTATTGATAAATCATATAGAAAAATTAAAAAAAGGAGAACCTATAAAACAGCCAATATATTCGTATTTAACTTGTGCTCGTTCTGAAGAAACTATTCAGGTAGATCCTAAAAAAGTTATTATTGTTGAGGGGATTTTGATATTACAGAATTCGCAATTGCGTAATTTAATGGATATAAAAGTTTTTGTTGATGCCGATAACGATGATCGTTTGATGCGGGTAATTCAACGTGATTTAGTTGAACGAGGACGTTCTGTAAATAAGGTTCTGGAACGATACGAGAAGACTGTAAAGCCAATGCATCTTCAATTTATCGAACCAACTAAACGCTATGCTGATGTAATTATTCCGCAAGGAGGGAATAATAAAGTAGGTATAGATCTTTTGTCAACAATTATCGAAAAGAAATTACATCTTGGACATCAAAATCATAGTTAATGATTGATAAAATAAAGCTTGAAAATATATTATTCTTGGATATTGAGACGGTGCCTCAATATCCGGATTTTGAAAATGTCCCCGAGACGTTTAAAGAGTTTTGGGAAAAGAAATCGATGTATTTTCGAGGAGACGATCAATCTTCTGCTGATGTATATCAAAGGGCTGGAATTTATGCTGAGTTTGGAAAAATAATTTGTATTTCAGTTGGGATTATTATAAGTAAGGGAAAAAAATCAAAACTTAGAATAAAGTCATTTTTTGGAGATGATGAAAAGATATTACTTCAAGAGTTTGCTCAAATGCTTGATAAATACCATGCTTTAAATAATTATTTAATTTTGTGTGCTCACAATGGTAAAGAATTTGATTTTCCATACATTGCTCGTCGAATGTTAATTAATGCAATAAAACTCCCTAAGTTGCTGGATATCGCTGGGAAAAAACCATGGGAGGTAATGTTACTAGATACTATGGAGTTGTGGAAATTTGGTGATTATAAAAATTATACATCTTTAAATTTGTTAACTCAGGTTTTTGATATTCCAACACCTAAAGATGATATTGATGGAAGTATGGTAGCTGATGTGTATTGGAGAGAAAAAGACCTAGTTCGTATTGTAAGATATTGCGAAAAAGATGTTGTTGCAATTGTTCAGTTAATGCTTAAGTACCAACGTAAAGAATTGATTCCTGACGAAAATATTGAATCTACTACCTTTGTTGAGTAGATTAATCTGTCGTAAAGTTAATTATAGCTTTTATAAAAGTATCGGTTTGTTCGACATGAATCCAATGCCCAGCATTTTCTATTGTTATAATTTGGGCAAAAGGAAATATCTTAAATATAAATGCTTTATCTTTTTTTTTGATATAATCAGATTTTGCTCCTTTTATAAATAAAATAGGAAATCCTTTTATTTCAGTATGGTTTTTATCAAAACCTTCAACGATATTGTCTAATTCATTTTTTAAGGTTTTAATATTTAGTTTCCAAGAAAGCTCGTTATTTTCTGATCGTTTTATATTTTTAAGAAGAAACTTTCGCAATCGAATATCTGGGAGCGATTTTGAAAGAATAAGATCAACTTCGTTGCGAGATTTTATGTTGTGAAAATCAATGTCATACATTGCTTTTATGATTATTTTATGCGCAAGTAATGTTGATTTTGTTTTGTTGTATGATCTTGGAGAAATATCAACAACAATTAGTTTATCTATATATTGAGGATATTCTGCAGCAAAAAACATGGCTGTTTTTCCACCCATCGAATGACCTAAAAGAATAATGTTTTTTAAAGAATGTTTATCAATAAACTCTTTAAGATCCGTTTTTAATACATTGTAATTGTGTTCGATCGAGTGGGGCGATTGTCCATGGTTTCTCTGATCAATAATAAAAACTTCAAAATGTTCTGACAGTTGTTTTCCAATATTTACCCAATTGTCAGAACAGCCATAAAGACCATGAATAATAATAAAAGCTTGTCCTTTTCCGAATTTCCTAAAAAAGAGATCCATGCTAAATTATTTTAATTCACGTAAATACATTTGGATTGTATTTTCTAATCCAAGATATAAAGCATCAGATACTAGAGCATGTCCTATCGATACTTCTAATAAATTAGGAATATTCTGATTAAAATATTTTAAGTTCTTTAAATCTAAGTCATGTCCAGCATTTAATCCTAAATTAACACTTTGAGCAGTTTCGGCAGCTTTAACAAAAGCCTCGATTGCTGATTCTTTGTTTTTGTGATAATTTGTAGCATAAGGTTCCGTGTAGAGTTCTACACGTTGAGTCCCTGTGTCGGCAGCATGTTTTATTAGTTCGGATTCTGGGTTTATAAAAATAGAAGTTCGGATTCCATTTTTATGAAAACGATCAATTATTTCTTTCAAGAAGTCTTTATGAGTAATTGTATCCCACCCTGAGCTTGATGTTAATGCTTCTGGAGGATCAGGGACTAGTGTTACTTGAGTAGGTTTTACATCTAAAACTAAATCTATAAATTGGTCTGAGGGATATCCTTCGATATTAAATTCGGTTGTAATAATCGGTTTGATGTCAAAAACGTCCTGATAACGTATATGCCTTTCGTCTGGACGAGGATGAACAGTAATACCTTCTGCTCCGAAGCCTTGACAGTTTATAGCAGCATCAAGGACATTAGGATGATTTCCGCCACGAGCATTTCTTAATGTGGCAATTTTATTTATATTTACACTTAATCTGGTCATAATTATATTATATCTTGACTATAAAATAAACAAATTATTAGCTTTGCTTGTTAATTGAGCAAAAATACAAGTATTTTTTATAAGTGGTTTAAATATGTTAGCAAAAGATTTAATGTCAGATGAAATTCCCGTACTTAGAACTTCAGATACAGCTGTTGAAGCTTTAAATTGGATGGAAGTATTTCGTATTTCGCATTTGCCAATTGTTAATAATAATGAATTTTTAGGTCTTATTGCTGATAACGATATATATGATATAAATAAGCCTGATGAGCCGATAGGTAATCATAAATTATCTTTATTCAAGCCTTTTGTTAGATATGATCAGCATATTTATGAAGTGATAGAAGTTACATCGCGACTGAAGCTTTCAGTAATTCCCGTTTTAGATTATGATAAGAAATTCCTAGGTGTTATTGGGATGAGTGATTTATTGCACGAGTTTTCTAAATTATCTGCTGTTGAAAAACCAGGGGGGATAATTATTCTTGAAATGCCCGAATGTAATTATTCGATGACTGAAATCTCTCAAATAGTTGAATCGAATGATGCTAAGATTTTAAGTATGTATGTGAAATCATTGCCCAATTCAACAAAGTTAGAAGTAAGTATAAAATTAAATATAACTGATTTAACTTCAATAACCCAAACATTTAATAGGTATGAGTACAAGATAAAAGATTCATTTATGAATTACGATGATCAAAATGATCTTTTTAATGATCGATATGATTTATTTATGCGATATTTGAATACTTAATATTTTACATCTTGTTTTATAAGAAAGAATTATGAGAGTAGCAGTATACGGTCGAAATTTTAGCTTAGATTTTAAGAAATATATAGAAAAATTCTTTGATATATTAAAGCAGTACAATGTAGATGTTTTAATTTATCAAGATTTTGCTGAATTTCTGATAAAAACAATTGGGATAGATGTTGGTGGGCTAAAAATATTTACAAAATATACTGATTTAAAGGATAACGTAAACCTGTTGTTTAGTATTGGAGGAGATGGTACAATATTAAGTGCGATTAATTATGTTCGAGATAATTATATTCCTGTTGTTGGAATAAATACAGGACGACTCGGTTTTCTGGCAAGTATTGCCAAAGAAGATATAGAGTCAGCTTTAGCTGCAATTCTTAATTCAGATTATGAAATAGAAGAGCGGACTTTATTAAAGTTAGAAACATCATCGAATGTGTTAGGTGATTTCCCTTATGGTTTAAACGAAGCAACTGTGCAAAAAATAGACTCAGGAATGATAACGATCCACGTATATGTTAACGATGAGTTTTTAAATACATATTGGGCTGATGGTTTAATTATATCAACACCTACAGGTTCAACAGCATATTCTCTTAGTGTTGGAGGACCTATTGTAATTCCTAGTTCTGGCAATTTTATTATTTCCCCAATTTCTCCACATAACTTAACTATGCGTCCTATTGTTTTACCTGATACAAGTAAGCTAAGATTAAAATTAGAAGGGCGAGCTCTGAATTATATAACATCCTTAGATCATCGTTCGATAATGATAAAAAATATTGAAGAACTTTATATTAGTAAAGCTGATTTTACGATTAAGATAATAAAATTGCAAGATACTAGTTTTTATAAAACATTGAGAAATAAATTAATGTGGGGAGTAGATACGCGTAATTAGATGAATTACGAGCTTTGTTGTTTTATCGTAACTCCAAGTTGTACAGAAGCAAGTTTCCGTATCACCACGGGAGTTTGCCGATAGTGAGAAAGTCCCTTTCATGCTTTTTAAAGTTCTATGAATAGAGAGAATGAATGGAAATATTAATACGAGATGATTCAAGATTTGTTGATTTTTATTCTTTTCGAATAAAATCTTCTCTGAATTAAAATAAAGTGAATTGAACTTGTATCTTAAAAAAACTTACGTCAAACAGGGTTTTTATATAATATATTTTATATTTGACGAGTATAAACAATTTTGAGTTTTCAATTATGAAATGTATTGTGTTAAAGTGTAAAATTTATATTGCTTTTCCATGTTATGTTTTTTTTCAGGGAGATGGAGTTTTTTCAAAGTATTCGTATCTTAGGTTTAAATGTAGCTAATTATTTTGAAGATATTGGAGGAATTAATACACAAATTCATTAATGTTTTCAGACTTGAATTATAGACGATACTTTTTTGGTTTTTGCGATCGGGGGTCGTTACGAAATGTTTAGAAAAGAAGTATTAAAAGCTAATTTAAATTCAGTTAATGTAAAAAGAGGATGCGAATTTGGTCGAGAACCTATCTTCTCTGATTATATATGTAGTTTTGATTCAGTGTAGTCAAAACATTTTAATGTATACTATTTTTAGGTAATAAACGTTTCTTTTAAAATTAAAAAGTTTAGTCGTAGACGTAATTTCGGTTTTATATTTTATGAAAAATGGAATATTATTTTTGCTTGTTTTTGGAATTTCCTCAATAGGATTTGGACAGAGTAAAATAGAGTTAGGGGGAAGATTAGGAGTTAGTTATTATCAGGGAGATATTAATAAGTCAAAAATGTTTTATTCTCCAGCTATGTCGTTTGGAGGGATTTTTAAATTTAATTTAAACAAACATTTATCAGTGAAGCTAGAGGGTGTGTATGGAAGAATTCAAGCTGATGATGCAGATTTTGGTGAAATTGAAAATAAATTAAGAAATGCATCATTTTCTTCAGATTTAATTGATTTATCTATGGTGGTAGAATTTAACTTTTTGCCATATACTAGTTCTGGATATATAAAGAAAAATAACGAACGTTTTACTCCCTTTGTATTTCTTGGTTTAGGAGCTAATGTATTATTAAGTTCAGATAGTTTTAAAAATCCAGTTACAATTCCCTTTGGATTAGGAATTAAATATAATATCTTTGAGCGCTTAACTCTTGGGTTAGATTGGAGTTATCGCAAAACATTTAATGATGAATTAGATGGAGTAGTTAATGTTCAGGATAAAACTAATGAACCTATAATTCATAATGATGATTGGTATGCATTTTGTGGAATTTTTCTGACATATAAAATTTTTAGAGATAAGATAAAATGTCCGATATATTAGACGTAATTAGATGAATTTTAAGGATAAAATTGATAGTGGTAGATTGCCAGAGCATGTTGCAGTAATAATGGATGGCAATGGACGGTGGGCTAAGAAAAAAGGGAATCAACGAATTTTTGGACACAAAAATGGAATAAAAGCTGTTAGAGATGTTGTTGAAGGAGCTGCTGAGTTGAATATAAAATATTTGACTTTATATGCTTTTTCTACAGAAAATTGGAATAGACCAAAACAAGAGGTTGATGCTCTTATGGGCTTGTTGGTATCGACAATTGAATCTGAAGAGAAAACTTTAATGAAAAACAATGTTCGCTTATTAGCGATTGGTAATATTAATGGATTACCTAAAGATGTTGCAGCAAATCTGAATAAGCTTATTGATAAAACATCCGAAAATAAAGGTCTCTCATTAATTCTTGCTTTAAATTATAGTGCAAGATGGGAAATATTAAATGCCATAAAAAACATTGTTGAACAAAACAAAAAAGAAGATTTTGATGTAAATAAAATCGATGCAGATTTTTTTGAATCTTACTTAAATACAAAAAATATTCCAGATCCCGATTTGTTAATCCGAACAAGTGGAGAATACCGAATAAGTAATTTTTTAATTTGGCAAATTGCTTATGCCGAACTTTATTTTACTAAAGTATTGTGGCCAGATTTTAGAAAGATAAATCTTTATGAGGCAATTATAGATTATCAAACGAGAGAACGTAGATTTGGACAAATTAGTGAACAATTGAATTAATAAAATAGGTAAAAAGAATGTTTAAAAAACTCATAATTAATTTTGCATTAGTTTTTATTACTGTCTTATCAATAGCTCAAGAAGTAAATGTTTCTACTCTTGATGTAATTGATTATAAAAGACCGAAAGATTATGTGATAAAAGATATAACAGTTTCTGGAGTGAAATATCTTGATAAGAATATACTTATCAATTTATCAGGATTAACCATTGGACAAGCGATAGAAATTCCAGGAGAACCAGTAACTTCAGCTTTAGAAAAATTATGGGAGCAAGGTCTTTTTTCTAATGTAAATATTACAGCTACAGAAGTAGTAGGAGATAGCATAACCCTTAATATCGATTTGTCAGAAAGAAATAGACTTTCGGATTTTAAAATACATGGATTAAAAAAATCCGAAAAAGAAGATATTATTGAAGCTTTAGATATCAAAAGAGGAAAACAAGTTACCGAAAATCTATTCAATAATACCAAAAGGATAATTAAGGATTTCTTAATTGATAAGAAGTATCTAAATGCAGAAATTGATCTTGTAATGAGAGACGATACAGCATCAAATAGAACAAATAATGTAATCTTGAATATTTATGTAGATAAGAAAGAGAAAGTAAAAATAAAGGAAATAAATATTACAGGAAATGAGCAGTTTTCTTCGGCTAAATTAAATCGTTTGATGAAGAAAACGAATAAGAAAGATTGGAATATATTCAAAGGATCGAAATTTATCGAAAAAGATTTTAAAGAAGATAAATCAAATATAATTTCAGCATATTATAAAAAAGGTTATAGAGATGCTAAAATTATAAAAGATAGTGTTTATTCAATAAACAATAAACGAATAGGTATTTACATGGAAATAGATGAAGGTGATCAATATTTTTTCCGTGATATAAAATGGGTTGGGAATACAAAGTATCCAGCCAGAGCATTAAGTGCGTTCTTAAAAATTAAATCAGGAGATCCTTACAATCCAGAGCTATTAAACGAACGTTTAAATGTTGATCAGGATGCTGTTAGTGGCTTGTATTTAGATGAAGGGTATATGTTTTCGTCATTAACGCCAGTTGTACAGAATATCGAAAATGATTCAGTAGATTTATTAATACGTGTGCGCGAAGGCGAGCGAGTAACTATTCGTAATGTAATAATAAAGGGGAATGACAGAACAAATGAGCGAGTTATTCGTCGCGAAATGAGAACAAAACCTGGAATGCTTTTTAGTAAGTCGGATATTATAAGAACTCAAAGAGAATTAATGCAATTAGGTTTCTTTGATCAGGAGCAATTAGGTGTTGAACCTATAAATGTTAATCAGGCAGAAAAAACGGTTGATCTAGAATATACTCTTGTTGAAAAATCTACAGATCAGTTAGAGGTATCTGGAGGTTGGGGTGCCAATATGTTTGTCGGAACCTTAGGTGTAAGATTTAGTAATTTTTCATTAAGAAATATGTTTAAGGCTGATGCTTGGAGACCAATTCCTTCTGGTGATGGACAGAATTTAAGTGTGAGAGCATCAACAAACGGAAGATACTATTCTTCGTATAGTATTAATTTTGTAGAACCGTGGTTAGGAGGAAAAAAACCAATTTCTCTTTCTGTGTCTGCATTTCACTCAATAAGAAAACAAGCAAAGAGTTATTTTTCTTTCGAAGTTGCAGATAAATACATGAAAACAACAGGAGGATCTATTGGTATAGGACAAAGATTAAAATGGCCTGATGACTTTTTTACTATTTCTAATTCAATTTCTTTTCAAAGATACGAATTAAAAGATTGGGGTGGTTACTTCTTTATTAAGAATGGAACATCACACAATTTAAGTTTTAATACAACTTTTGCACGAAACTCTGTTGATGCTCCTATATATCCTCGTCGTGGTTGTAATTTTTCGTTAAGCTTACAGTTAACCTTCCCATATTCAGTATTTAAAAAAGATAATTTCTGGGAGTTGACTGATGCTGATAAGTTGGAAGTAAAAGAAAAACTAGATGATGAAATAAAACATGATGAACATATCAATATTAATGATGAATACATAGGTCGTAAATATGATATGGCTATTGATGATAAAATAACATCAAAACGCTATAACTGGATTGAATATCATAAGTGGAAATATAAAGGAGCATGGTATTTAAAACTTTGGAAAGATTTAGTCTTGGCAGCAAATACCGAATTTGGTTATTTGGGTTATTATAATAAGAATTTAGGGTATGCTCCTTTTGGTAAGTTCGAATTAGGTGGAAGCGGGATGTCAGGATATAGTTTTTATGGAGTAGAAACTATAGCTCTTCGAGGTTATAAAGACAATACAGTAACATCTCGTACAAATGGATCTCGAGATGGAAATGTTTATGAGAAAATAAATTTAGAATTGCGATATCCTATTACATTAAAGCCACAAGCTACAATTTTCGTCCTTGGTTTTGTTGAGGCTGGAAACACATGGACTTCGTTCGAAAATTATAATCCATTTAAATTAAAACGTTCAGCTGGTGTTGGTTTAAGAGCATTTTTACCAATGTTTGGTTTACTTGGTGTTGATTGGGGTTATGGATTTGATAATATTCCTGGGGATCCTGGAGCTAATGGAGGAAATATCCATTTTATTATAGGGCAACAATTTTAAAACTAAAATATATATTGTATGAAACGATTTATTTTTGGATTTGTATTTTTAATTGCTTCAATAGGAGTATTTGCTCAGAAATATGCATATGTTGATACCGAATATATTTTAAGTAAAATTCCTGCTTATAAGGCTGCTCAGGATAAATTAAATGAAATTTCTACTGAGTGGCAGAAAGAATTGGAGCAAGAGTATAAGCTTGTTGAAAAAATGCGTTTAGATTATCAGTCGGAAAAGGTGTTGTTAACATCGGAAATGATTGAACAACGTGAAAAAGAAATTGCTCAAAAGGTTAATGAGATAAAAAGTTTGCAAAATAAATTTTTTGGACCTAAAGGTGAACTTTTTGTTAAAAGACAGGAGCTAATAAAGCCAATCCAAGATGAGGTGTATGAAGCTGTAGAAGAAATAGCAAAGTCAGGAAAATATGCAGTGATATTTGATACAGCTTCTGGGGCTGCTATATTATATACTAATTCGAAATATGATAAAAGCGACGAAGTCCTTGAAAAATTAGGCTATAAAAATTAAATTTTTAAATTTGTATCTAAATAAAAAAACGAAAAAAATGAAAAAGATTTTAGGAATTATACTTGTTGTTTTTTGTGTTTCGGGAGTTTTTGCCCAGAAAAATTATAAATTTGCACACATAAACTCCGTTGAACTCTTATCTATAATGCCTGGAAGAGATACTGCAAAAGTTCAATTCGATAATTATAGAAATATGTTGCAAAAAGAAATGGAAACAATGCAACTTGAATACCAAAATAAAGTACAAGTATATTTAGAAAAACAAGAAACTTATTCTGATTTAGTAAAGAAGACTAAGGAAACAGAAATACAAGAGATGCAGCAACGAATTCAAGGTTTTCAGCAAACAGCTCAACAAGATTTACGGCAGAAAGAAGCTGAAATATTTCAACCTATAATGGATGCAGCTCAAAAAGCTATCGAGAAAGTAGCTAAAGCAAATAGTTTTACATATGTTTTTGATGTAAGTGCTGGTGGAGTAATTTATTTTTCTGAAACAAGTACTGATTTATTACCATTAGTAAAGAAAGAATTAGGAATAGAATAGATTTATAATATTTAATATATTTAACCATCCTTAAACAATTAAGGATGGTTTTTTTAATATACTATGCAAGCAAATAAACCAATAGGGATATTCGATTCAGGAGTAGGAGGATTGTCTGTTTTTAAGGAATTAATTAAAAGCCTTCCTTCAGAGGATGTGTTATATTTTGCTGATACAGCAAATTGTCCTTATGGATCTAAATCTAATATTGAGGTTATAGAGTTGTCAAAAAAAATAGTTGATTTTTTGATAAACAAAAATTGTAAAACAATAATTGTTGCTTGCAATACAGCTACAGCAGCAGCTATAGATTATTTGAGATCAAATTATGAGATTCCTTTTATAGGAATGGAGCCTGCAGTAAAACCCGCTGCATTAAATTCGAAGTCAAAAAGTATTGCTGTTTTAGCTACCGAAGGGACTTTTAATGGACGATTATATATTGAAACTAGTCAGAAATATGCCAAAGATGTAAATCTAAATGTAAAAGTAGGAAACAGATTAGTTTCTATAGTTGAAAATGATTTAATAAACGAGCCCGAAACTAAGAAATATATTCAAGAACTTTTAAATCCTTTAATTGCTGCAAATATCGATCATTTGGTTTTAGGTTGTACACATTATCCCTTTTTAATTCCTGTCCTAAAAGATATCTTACCTGATAATGTAGAAATAATAGATCCAGCTTTGGCTGTAGTTGCCCAGTTAAAACGAATATTAATAAAACACAATTTGATTAATAGTAAGACAGAGGGGCAATATGATTTTTATTCTTCGGGGAATTCTTCAATTTTGGAGAAAATGGTTTCAAAGATATTAAAGTTTGATTTCAGAGTAAATAATTATTCGATATAGTTTATTTATACCAGTTTGCATACATTTTATAGTTTCGTGCAATTTTTTCAATCATTTCCTGTGTTTGTTCTTTTTGAATATTCTTAATTTTCTTAGCTGGAATTCCTCCGTATATACTTCCTGATTTTACAATTGTACTATCAAGTATTAATGATCCTGCAGCTACAATACAATTTTCTTCAATAACAGCATGATCCATAACAATAGCTCCCATTCCGATTAAAACATTATCGTGTATTGTAGCTCCATGCACAATAGCATTATGTCCTATCGAAACATTATTTCCAATATTAATTTTTGATTTTTCATATAAACAATGAAGAACAGCTCCATCTTGTATATTTACATAGTCTCCTATTCGTATCGAATTTACATCTCCTCTTATTACAGAATTAAACCAAAAACTACAGTTATTCCCAATTATAACATCTCCAACAATTGTAGCATTATCAGCAATGAAACAGTTAGTTCCAATTTGGGGAGTAAATCCTCGAACAGTTTTTATTAGAGCCATAATAAGTATTTGATAAAGTGAATGTTATTTTTTGAACATTTTAATAGCTTTAATCTTTAATCATGAGAAAAATCATAAAAAATAGATTAAATTTTAATTCAAAAATACTTAATAATTAATTAACAATTCTTACTTTTGTCAGAGAAATAATCAATTGTACTGTTATAGAAACAATACAGAATAGTAATAATAAACATACGGAATGCATATGAAATAGGAGACTATTCCATGTGCATTTATAATTTTAAACGTCTGTTAAATTAAATCTACTAAATTAAAATTGTTATGAGTAAAAAAGCAGATGTCATCGAACGAAAAGATGTAGTTATCCGGTTCTCCGGAGACTCAGGTGATGGCATGCAACTTACGGGGACATTATTTTCAGATACCTCAGCGTTTATCGGAAATGATTTATCTACCTTTCCTGATTATCCATCAGAAATTAGAGCTCCACAAGGAACTATAGGAGGAGTATCTGGCTTTCAGGTTCATGTTGGCCAAACTCAAATAAAAACTCCAGGTGATTATGCTGACATATTAGTTGCCATGAATCCGGCAGCTCTAAAAGCAACTGCCAAATGGGTAAAAGAAGGTGGGACTATCATCTTAGATGAAGATAGTTTTGATGAAAAAGGCCTTAAAAAGGCTGGGTATAAAACTGACAATCCAATATTAGAAGATAAATTGGATAGGTTTAATATTATTCAGGCACCTATTTCGTCTCTTACAAAAGAAGCTTTGAAAGATACAGGATTAGATCCTAAAAGTATTTTAAGAAGTAAAAACATGTTTGCTTTAGGTATGGTTTATTGGATTTTTAATCGTCCATTAAATTATACAGAATCTTTCTTCGAGCGTAAGTTCAAGAAAAAACCTTTGGTGATTGAAGCAAATAAAATTGTATTACATGCAGGTTATAATTATGCCGAAACTATGGAGCATACTACTCCATCGTATAAGGTTAGTCCTGCTGATATCGAAAAAGGGACGTATCGAAACATTAGTGGAAATACTGCAACAGCATGGGGTTTTATTGCTGCTGCAGAGAAAGCCAACTTAGAGTTGTTTTGTGGTTCTTATCCTATTACTCCAGCTACAGAAATCTTGCAAGAATTATCGGCAAGAAAAGACATGGGGGTAAAAACATTCCAAGCTGAAGATGAAATTGCTGGAATTTGTACTTCTATTGGAGCAAGTTTTGCTGGCGATTTAGCTGTTACTACTACTTCTGGTCCTGGTTTAGCTCTAAAAGGAGAAGCTATAGGTTTAGCTGTAATGACAGAGTTACCTTTAGTTATTGTTGATGTTCAAAGAGGTGGTCCGTCTACAGGGTTACCTACTAAGCCTGAGCAATCTGATTTAATGCAAGCTTTATATGGTCGAAATGGAGAAAGTCCTGTAGTAGTTATTGCTGCTAGTACTCCTTCAAATTGTTTCCATTATGCTTTTCAGGCAGCTAAGATTGCGGTTGAGCATATGACTCCTGTTATTTTACTTACAGACGGCTTCTTAGCTAATGGCTCTGAACCATGGAAAGTGCCAAGTATGGCTGATTATCCTGAGATAAAAGCTCCAATTGTTCCTGAAGGAACAAAAGATTGGAATCCTTATGCTAGAGATGTTGAAAGATTAGCAAGAACTTGGGCTGTGCCCGGAACTAAAGGTCTTGAACACCGAATTGGTGGTTTAGAAAAAGACGAATTAAAAGGTTCTGTATCTCACGATCCAATGAATCACCAAAGAATGACTGAAATTCGAGAAGGTAAAGTTCAACGTGTAAGTAACTTTATTCCTGAATTAGAAGTTGAAGGTGACGAAAAAGGAGATTTACTGGTAGTTGGATGGGGTGGTACTTACGGTCATTTAGCTACTGCTGTTAACGAATTAAGAGAAAAAGGTCAAAGTGTAAGCTTAGCTCACTTTAACTATATAAAGCCTCTTCCTAAAAATGTAAAAGAAGTATTTGCTAACTACAAGAAAATTGTCGTTTGCGAAAATAACTTAGGTCAGTTTGCTGATTATTTAAGAATGACAAATCCTGAATTTAAGTATTTACAATACAATAAAGTTCAAGGATTACCATTTACAATTATCGAATTAAAAGAACATTTTACAAAATTATTGGAGGAGTAATCATGTCAGATATTCAGAATAATTTAACAGCAAAAGACTTTAAGAGTGATCAGGAAGTAAGATGGTGCCCTGGTTGTGGTGATCATGCTATAATGAATGCAATACAGAAAGCGCTTCCTGAATTAGGTTACAAAAAAGAAAAATTCGCATTTATTTCAGGGATTGGTTGTTCGTCGCGTTTCCCTTATTATATGGATACTTATGGTTTTCATAGTATTCACGGACGTGCGTCAGCAATTGCTTCAGGTGTAAAAGTTGCTAATCCTAAACTTAGCGTATGGCAAATAACAGGAGATGGTGATGCTATGGCTATTGGTGGAAATCATTTTATTCATGCCATAAGAAGAAATATTGACATAAACATTATTTTGTTTAATAATGAGATCTATGGTTTAACCAAAGGTCAATATTCTCCTACATCTAAGTTTGGTTCGGTTACAAAAACTTCGCCTTACGGAACTGTTGAACATCCTTTTCATCCTGGCGAATTAGTAATTGGTGCTCAAGGAAAATTCTTTGCTCGTTCTATTGATGGTAATTTAAAACTTAGTCAGGAAATATTCGAGAAAGCAGCAAAACATGATGGTGCTTCGGTTGTTGAAGTTCTACAAAACTGTGTTATTTACAACGATAAAACTCATGCAGCTATTTCTGATAGAGAACATCGCGAAGACAGAACAATAATACTTCGTCATGGCGAACCTATGATTTTTGGTAAAAACAAAGATAAAGGTTTAGTTCTTGATGGCGAGCACTTAAAGCTAAAAGTAGTTGAGCTTGGCAACGAGTATACCGAAAAAGATCTTTTAGTTCATAACTCTGAAGAAGTAAATCCAGGTTTACATTTAATGTTGGCTAATATGTCTTATCCTGAGTATCCTGTAGCATTTGGTGTTATCCGAAATGTAAAAGCAGAAACTTACGATAAGGCTGTTTACAAACAAGTTGAAGATGTAAAAGAAAAATCTTCTTTTAAATGTATGGACGATTTATTAAGAAGCGGAACTACTTGGGAAGTTTAATCTCAAAATAATATATACAAAAGGCTATCTAATTATTAGGTAGCCTTTGTTTTTTATATATTTGAGCCTTTATTTAAACCTAATAGAATTAGAGTCATCTAATTTTGGAAATAAACATATTAACTAAATTATACATTAAAAATGAAAAAGGGGATTTTATCTTTAGTACTGGCAATTGGCATTTTGGTATCGGCTTTTGCTCAAAACAAAAAAGAAGCAAATGGCTATGAATTTAAAATGGAGAAAGAAATAAAAACTACTCCTGTAAAAAATCAATTCCGGTCTGGAACATGTTGGAGCTTTTCAGCATTATCTTTTATCGAAACCGAAATATTAAAATCAGGAAAACCTGAGATAAATTTATCTGAGGCATGGATTGTTCGTCATTCGTATTTAGATAAAGCAAAAGCCTATGTTCGTTGGCACGGGAGCTTAAATTTTGCCGGAGGTGGTGCTTTCCATGATGTTACAACATGTATTAAAAAATACGGAATTGTTCCTGAAGAAATATATGCAGGATTAAATTACGGAACAGAGAAATTTGTTCATGGCGAGTTTGATGCTGTTCTTAAAGGTTATGTAGAGCAAGTTGTGCGTAATCGTAACAAAGGATTAACCACTGCATGGTATCGAGGTTTTCAAGGGATTGTTGATTCATATCTTGGCGAAGAAATAAAAACTTTTACTTACAAAGGAAAAGAGTATACTCCAAAAACTTTTGCTGCTGAGTATACAGGAATAAATCCTGACGATTATATCGAAGTAAGTTCGTTTACTCACCATCCTTATTATACTAAATTTATATTAGAAGTGCCCGATAACTGGGCTATGAAAGAAGTATATAATGTTACTTTAGATGATTTTATTGAGATTATTGATAACTCAATTAAAATGGGTCATAGTGTTGCTTGGGCTGGTGATGTTAGCGATAAAGGATTCTCTTGGAGAAAAGGTGTTGCTATTATTCCTGATGTAGAGTACGAAGTAACTAGCGGAACGGATAAAGAGAGATTAACAGGGTTAAACACAAAACAGAAAAACGAAATCATATATTCGTTCGAGAAACCTGTAAAAGAAATGGAAATTACTCCTGAGTTACGTCAGAAAGCTTTCGATAACTACAAAACTACCGACGATCATGGAATGCACATTGTTGGTATAGCTTACGATCAAACCGGAAATAAATTTTATAAAGTGAAAAATAGCTGGGATGTTGATAATATTTACGATGGATACATATACATGTCTGAGGCATTTATTAAATATAAAGCAACAGATATAATGATTAACAAAAAAACTCTTCCGCGTAGTATTGCTAAAAAATTTTAATAGTAAAAGCTATAAAATATAGTAAACCGTCGAGCTTTGCTCGATGGTTTTTTTATGCTTTAATAAATAAATGTTTTAAAAGAAAAAGAGATGAAAAAATTAAATAAATCATTCAGGGTGTTTATCTAATGTAAAGATCTTTGTATTTTTGACCTTTCAAAAATTAATAATATTAAAGTAAATGGGAAGAGCATTTGAATATAGAAGAGCATCTAAAGAGAAGAGATGGGATAAGATGTCTAAATTGTTTCCAAAATTAGGTAAAGCTATTACTGTAGCAGCTAAAGAAGGAGGCCCCGATCCAGATATGAATGCTAAGCTACGAACAGCAATACAAAATGCTAAAGCTCAGAACATGCCTAAAGATAATATCGAGGCAGCTATAAAAAGAGCTTCGGGTAAAGATGCAGCTACATTCGAAGAAATTGTATACGAAGGTAAAGGCCCGCATGGTGTATTGGTTGTTGTAGAGTGTGCTACCGATAATTCAACTCGAACAGTTGCTAATGTAAAATCGTACTTTAATAAAGCAGGTGGTTCATTAGTCCCTAGTGGTTCGTTAGAATTTATGTTCTCGCGAAAAGCTGTTTTCGAGTTAGAAAAAAATGAAAATATTGATATCGAAGAACTTGAATTTGAACTTATTGACTTTGGTTTAGAAGAGATCGAGCTTATTGATGAAACTATTTTTGTATATGGCGATTATACCAATTTCGGAACTCTAAATAAGATTTTCGAAGAAAAAGGTATGGAGCTTAAAAAAGCTAGCTTGCAACGGATACCTACTTCGCCTATCGAATTTTCTGAAGAACAACTACTTGATATCGAAAAAATGTTAGATAAAATCGAAGAAGACGACGATATTCAGGCTGTCTTTACAAACATCAATTAATACAAACACAATCATATATATGCTAATGACTAACCATGGGTTGGTCATTTTTTATTTTTGTTTAATTCTCTTTTGTATTATCTTACAGATCGAGATCAACTATTCATAATATGGGTTTGTCCTTGCAAAAGCTAATAAATGAATATACTCCAATTGATTTTTCGGAATTAAATAATTCTAAGTTATTAAACCGAATTGATACAAAATTTATTTGTCATATAAGTTTGCTTCCGCAGATTTTAAAACCAACAATTCAGCATTATTATATTTGCCAAACCAATAAAATACGAAATTGTAGATATCAGTCCTTATATTTCGATACTCCTCAGTTAAAAACATATTTCGACCACCACAAACAAAAACGACTAAGGTATAAAATACGTTTCCGTAAGTATATCGAAACTGGCGACTCTTTTCTCGAAGTAAAGCTGAAAGAGAATTTCGCCCGTACAAATAAGAAAAGAACCCAGTTTGAATTATGTAATAAATTAAAAACAAAACATTTCGAGTTTATAAAAAAACATATCAACTATAATTTTATTGAGCTTAACCCAATACTGTGGACCTTATTCAACAGAATAACTCTTGTTGGAAAAAATATACCCGAGCGAATAACTATTGACACAGATATTTGTTTTAAGAATAAAAATAGAATACTTACTGTTCCAAATATGGTTGTTATCGAAGTAAAACGAAGCAAAGGAAATGTAAAAAGTTTTTTTATAGAAAATCTACGTAATAATAATCTAAAACCCTTTGGTATAAGTAAATATGTGCTGGGGAATATCTTATTAACACCCAAAATAAAACATAATTTATTCAAACACAAAGTGCGAACCATAAATAAGAATTTCATATGATACTAAATATTGTTGCAGATACAAGCGAATCTATACAGATATTCGGATTAGACCTTTTTCATCGTCAAGAATTTTTTCAACTATTGTTAAAATTCACCTATAACTTATTTTGGGTATTTATCCCTTCGTATTTTCTGTACTTCAGACGCAAAAAAGGTTTTCGCGAATACTTATTTACTTTCATCATTGTAAGTATGGTCGTTTTCCAAATATGTGTAATGCTTAGCTCAGTTAGCCTTCGTATAGGTTTTGCCTTGGGTTTATTTGCCGTATTTGGAGTATTACGATACAGAACAAATCCTATTCCACCTCGCGAAATGACATATTTGTTCTTAGTTATAGGTATATCTGTAAAAAATGCAGTAGCAAACGAAGTTATAAGCTTTGCCGAACTTATAGTAACCGATGCTTTTACTATCCTGTTGGCTTTTGTTGTTGAGTTCGCAATAACTTCGGGCTCGGGCATTAAACGAAAACGTGTTATCTACGATCGAATTGATCTTGCAAAACCCGAAAAACATCCCGAGCTGTTAGAAGATTTATCAGAGCGTTTTGGAGTCGAGGTCGTAAGAGCCGATCTTGGGCCTGCCGATTTAGTTAAAGATAGCATCGAGCTAGTTATTTTCTTTAAAGAGGTTAAAGGAATAAGATTTTACGATACCCCAAGATATTAATATGCCTATGCTTAGCAAACTAATGATATTTGTTTTTTTATTCAATGTCTTATTTGTAAAAGCTCAAATACAGCCTGATACTATTTTGTTTATTCCGGATTTTTTCGATAAACAACAAGCTCTTGAGCTCCAATTAATGTTCGACTTTAAGAAATTTCAGAAACAAAAATCTAAAAGCGAATATCTCCCAGCTAAGCTTAGTTATTATTTAAACAACAATCGGGTAGAAAAAAATATAAGAATAAAAGCTCGTGGCGATTCCAGACTAAGAGTTTGTTTTATCCCTCCAATGTGGATAAATATTAAAAATTCAGAAATTAATAACGATTATATTGCCAATTCTAAAAAAATAAAACTAGTAACTATATGTAAAAAAGATAAACTACACGAGCATTATCTAATGCGCGAATATTTAGCTTATAAACTATATAATATAATTACTGACATTAGTTTCAGAGTGCGATTAGTCGATCTTACAATTGTCGATACTGGTCGTAAAAATTCAACTCACAACGAAAAAGCCTTTATTCTCGAACCCGAAATGTTTGTTGCACAACGAAACAATGCTTTACCCATAAAATTCAACCATTTTAGTTCGCAACATATCGATAGTTTAGCCGCCGATATAATGTATCTTTTTCAGTACATGATCGGAAATACTGACCTTGCTGTAAGAAAACGACACAACTTAAAACTCATAAAGCATACCGATTTATCCAAACCCATGCTATTGCCTGTGCCATACGATTTCGATTTCTCAGGATTAGTTAATACCTATTACGCTGCTCCGGCCGAGCCTATTGATATAAAAGAAGTAACCCAGCGGTATTATGTTGGTCCTTTTAGATCCGATCAGCAGCATAAAAAAGTTATTCAAATATTTTTGGATAAAAAAAACAAGATATTATCTTATATCGATACCTGTCGTTTCTTAGATAAAAGATCTCGAAAGTGGACTTCTTATTATATTAAAGATTTTTATAAAGAGATCGAAAATAAAAAATTCCTGAAAAGATTAAAAAGCGAGTAATCCCAAATGAATTTCCAAATGAGTGATTTATAAAAACAAATAATTTTTATCACTCATTTTGATGTTCTTTGGGTATTAATCTTTATTCGAAACCTTAAGTCTGTTTTCTGAAAAACCCCTAAATTTGGACTTTTATTAATACTTGATAAGTCGATAATAAAAGAAGATTCAATTAAAAATCTATATACAATCAAAACAATAATATATAATATGAAAAAAGCAATTCCTGTAATAATTATTTTACTCTTCAGTTTTAACTTAATATTTGGACAAGGAGTGAAAGTTCTTGATGGTTTTATTGATAAATATCCAATTCAGATGTTTCTCAACTGCGATAGCTCAGAAGTTGTTGGCTATTATTTTTACAAAAAATATGGAAAACCTATTTATATTTCTGGTGAGTTTGTAGGTAAACAATTAAAATTGAAAGAGCTATATGATATTAAAGGTACTTGGGAATCAGAGCCTGGAGGAGTGTTTGTTTTAAATGAATATTATAGTGGTAATTGGGAGTCAAATAATAAAGTCTTCAATGTAAATTTAAAAGAAACTAATTCTGATATTAAATGGGAAATTTTTAACCAAAAAGTGGAATTAGCACACACATTTAATAATGGAAAAAAACATAAATACCCGATACAGATTTCAATAAAAGTTCCATATTATAAAGAAAATAAGGAGTTAGTTAACTTAATTATTCCCGAAATCCTTGGTGTAAAAAAAGAGTCATATAGCTCAATATGGAATTATTTCAACAAATATACAGTTAACAAATATACTGAATATTTAAATGGTGATTTTTCAGATAAATATCCTCAATATTTTGAAGTAGATATTAGTGGAATTGTGGTTAGTATTTCTGATAGTATTTTAAATTACAAGACAAGTGGATACATATATCAGGGTGGAGCACATGGATACGGTTTTGAGAATTATTTTATTTTCGATCTGACAAATATGACAAGACTTAAATTTAACGATATTTTTAAATCTGATGCAAAACCAGGTATTGCAAAATTATTGTTTAAGAAAGATAATCAGGAACATAAACTCAAAGATTTTGAGAGGAGTATTGGTAATATTTATCTAACAAGCAAAGGTGTTGGTTTTTTCTTCAATCCTTATCAAATAGATTGCTATGCGTGTGGAACGTTTAATTACTTTTTAGACTTCTCTGAATTACAAGAATTCTTAAAAGAATAAAAACAACAAATACAAAAAATAAGAATATTATTCCAAATGGATTTCAAAATGAGTGATTTGCAAAAATGAATAATTTTATTTTAAAACCCCTGACATAAGGTTGTCCTATCGGCATTTTACCTTTGCTTCAAATTCAAACAAAAATGAACAGAAAAACAATTTTATTAATCGTCATTGCTTCACTTTTAGTAAGTGTAAACAAGGCTCAAACACAAGGAAAAATGATAGAAAAACAAATCACAATCAGAGATAATCAAGCTCAAATTAACTATATTCAAAAAGGACAAGGCGACACAACTCTTCTTTTTCTACATGGCTGGTGTATCAATAAAACTTATTGGAGCAATCAAATAGATTACTTTTCTCAAAATTATAGTGTTGTAGCAATCGATCTCCCAGGATTTGGTGAATCAAAAGCCGAAAGAACAAACTGGACAGTTGAAGAATATGCCAATGACGTAACTGCATTTATTGAAACAATGAACCTTAAAAATGTTGTAATCATCGGACACTCTATGGCAGGCGAAATTATGCTGCAATCAGCATTAACAAACAATCCTAAAATAGTCTGAATTGTAGGTATTGATAACTTCAAATTAATTGATGTTAAATTTTCACCAGAACAGATAAAGCAATTCGACGAATTCTTTTTAATGCTTAAAAAAGATTTTAAAAATTCAGCTCCAGCATATGCCGATATGATGCTTTTTCACCCAACAACTTCAAATAAAGTGAAAGATAGAGTGAAAAATGATTTTGCAAATAGCGATTCTCATATTGGTTACGAAACTTGTATGAAACAAATGCAATATGCTTATAACGACGCACAAAGGTTAGAACAACTTAGCTATAAGTTATATTTACTAAATAGCGATGCTACTCCAACAAACGAAACAGGGCTAAAAAAACATTGTAAAAATAGCTTCCAAGTAAAAACAATTTCTGCAACCGGACATTATCCAATGATAGAAAAACCAACAGAATTTAATTCGATTTTAGAAAAATTACTAACAGAAATGAACCAAACAGCTTTATAAGTATTCATCACTTAACAATTCTCAAAGAACAATACTCCATGCAATTTTTTACCTTGCTCTAATACAGTATTGTTCTTTAAACTCATTTTGATGTTCTTTGGGTATTAGTACACATAAGCACTTTTAAGTGGGGAGGTCGTTTTACAAAGATAGATGAACTTTCGCAGAGTGGGGAGGTCATTTTACACTGTGGGGACTAAATTTTACAAAGATAGACGGTCATTTTACAAAGAGGGGAGGTCGTTTTACAAAGATAGACGAACTTTCGCAGAGTGGGGAGGTCATTTTACACTGTGGGGACAAAGTTTTACAAAGATAGATGCTCATTTTACAAAGAGGGGAGGTTGTTTTACAAAGATAGACGAACTTTCGCAGAGAGGGGAGGTCATTTTTACACTGTGGGGACTAAACTTTACAAAGATAGATGGTCATTTTACAATGATAGCTAGATAGTGTCAACGATTATTTTATTTCAATATTTTTGCCAGAAAGGTTTCCTCTAAATAATTTATTGTTTTTAAAAATAAGAATCTCACCATAATTCCCGAGCTTTATACTCGAATCAATACCTAAAACCTTATTGTTATATATCGATACAATATTCGATAACGAAGTATGTCCTACTATTATATAATTAACATCAAATAAATTTAAGGTTTGTTCTACACACAATTCCGGAACTAATGGTTTAATAAAATAACTCCTATACCATAATATTCCTTTATCTCCCGATAAAAACTCAAGAGTTGAGTCGGCTAATATATCTTGCCATGGCAGAGCAATAATTTTTTCTCTAAAAAGCCTATTGGTCTCGGCTATCGATAGTTTCTTCTCAATAAACGCTTTAGAAATACCTCCGTGTACAAATAAAAAATTATTAAGTTTTAGCATAACTGGTTTGTTTCTGATCCAGTTTCCCAATACCGAGTTTTTGGTAAACAAATCAGAATATTCAGTATTTAAAATTTTCGAAACCTTCAAATATTTTTGATTTAAATATTTCTGATTTCCCTTTAATATCATAAGCTCGTGGTTTCCTAAAAGGAAATGAACTTTACCCCCGTATTTTGTAGCTTGTTGCTCAAGTTTGTATATCAACCATAAAGCTTTTGTAACTTCCTGACCTCTATTCATAACATCGCCTAAAACAATTAAATGTCCATTCCCAAATGTCCAGTTTAATTTTCTATCTACAATTTTATGCTTCCTTAAAAGCTTAATAAATGTTCTGTACTGTCCGTGTATATCGCTAATAGCTGCAAATTTATTAATGCCTTTATACAATTCTGTATAATTTGTGTCAGTGTAGTTGCGATTTGTAAATTTGTAAGGATGCTTGTTCCGAAATCGACGTTTAAAAAATTTATAATCCGCAGTATCTGTTATTTTTGTTCTTAGTGCATTGTCTTTTATCCATTTTACCTCTAATTTATCTCCCCTATAAAAAATATAAGGTCCATCATTAATATATTCTTGTGCACTTATATCATTACAATGTATACAAACTAACAAATAGCATATCGTAAATATCAAAAATTTTCTTGTATTTCGTGTTAATCCAAGCATTTACAGTTGTCTAATTATCGTAAATGTAACTATTTTTAATAAAGATTACAGTATTTTTTAAGCATTATACCAAATGAATTTCAATGTGAAATATTTTTATCACCCATTTCGATGTTCTTTAGGTATTAGATATGCTCTTAAATAAAATTAATTATTGTTGAGATTTCTTGATAAATAAAACGCGAGTATTATTAAAAAAGACACTAACAAGCGCAGCTTGGATACCCATTCGACGAAAATCGTTAAAAATAAAAAGCTGTCCGAAGTTTTAACATGTTCTTAGGGTATTAATAATCAGCCTTAGGTTATTATATCTTAATTCAATCTGATAAAAACAGAAGCAAGAAAAATCTACGTAAATATCTGTAAAATAAGAAACTTAACTAATATATTAGTATATTTAAATATGATTGTAAATATGTAAGTTTATACCAGAATAGTTTTTTACTTACTTTTTTACTTATTTTGTTATTTTAAATTATTCTAAATAAAATTAAGATGAAAACTCTAAAATTTTTAATACCAATAATAATATTTGTCGCATGTAGTTCGGGCGAAACAAACAATAAGAAAATGCAGAACATTATGGTAAGTATATTACCTCAGAAATATTTTGTTGAGAAAATAGTAGGAGATAGTTTTAATGTAGATGTAATGATCCCTCCAGGAGCAAGTCCGGTAACTTACGACCCTACTCCTCGACAAATGCGAGCTTTGTCTAATTCGTTTGTATATTTCAGAATAGGACATATCGAGTTCGAAAAATCATGGATTAAAAAACTTAAAGGAGTAAATGCCTCTATGGATATAATCGATTTATCGAAAAATGCAACCCTCATAGAGCCCGAACATAATCATGATCACTCGCATACTCACAACGGCCACCACCACCATCATGGTGTCGATCCTCATATATGGTTGTCGCCTAAAGAGGTTAAAAAGCAAGCTAAAATTATTTACGATTACTTGGTAAAAACCAAACCCGAATATAAAAATCAATTTGAAATTAATTACAATCAATTCTCCAATGAGATTAAACAACTCGATGCTTATATGACATCTCAACTTAAAGACTATAAGGGTCGAAAGTTTCTAATTTTTCATCCAGCTTTAACCTATATTGCTCGCGATTATGGTTTGCAACAAATCTCAATAGAAATTGACGGTAAAGAACCTACACCAGCTAACATTCAAAAAATAATAAGTACAGCAAAAAACGAAAAAATAAAAATAGTTTTTGCTCAAAAGCAGTTTAGTATAAGCAATGCCGAAATAATTGCCCGAGAAATAGGTGGTAAAGTAAAACGAGTCGATCCTTTAGCATACAACTGGGATCAAGGAGTTCGGTTTATTACCGACGAAATAGTAAAATCATATTCTAAATAAATTTTATGGCCAAAATATTAGAGTTAAATTCTGTCTTTGCTGGATATAACAATGAGGTTATTCTTAAAAATGTGTCGTTAAAAGTTTATGATGATGATTTTATAGGTATTATTGGTCCTAACGGAGGAGGAAAAACAACTTTGCTTAATGTTATTTTAGGATTAATAAAACCTCTTAAAGGATCGGTTGCCTTTTTTAATGATATTAAATCTGGTGAAAACAACAAAATAGGATACCTCCCACAACGAAATAAAATAGATAGCAAATTTCCAATAAGTGTAACTGATGTTGTCCTCTCAGGAAACCTCTTTGGTACATCTTGCATTGGGCGATATAGTAAGCAACAAAAAATAAAAACATCAGAAACTTTAAATCGTTTAGGTATAATCGATTTAAAAAATGAAACAATAGGTGAGCTTTCTGGAGGACAAATACAAAAAGTCTTATTAGCTAGAGCTTTAGTTAGTAATCCTCGATTACTAATCTTAGACGAACCCAATACATTTGTCGATAACCAGTTCGAGGGCGAATTATATGAAATATTAAAACAATTAAATAACGAAATGGCAATTATAATTGTCTCTCACGATATAGGAACAATATCAAGTTACATAAAAACAATAGCTTGTGTCAACCGAACATTACATTATCATCAGTCAAATAAAATTACCGAAGAGCAATTAAATACATACAATTGCCCAATAAAGTTAATAACCCATGGCGAAGTTCCTCACACAGTATTAAAAAAACACTCACATTAAATGATTGCAGAATTATTAGAATATAAGTTTATTGTAAATTCCATACTTGCAGGTATATTAGCAAGTGTAAGTTGTGGTATTATAGGTACATATATTGTAACCCGACGAATGGTATTCTTAAGTGGTGGAATAACTCATGCTTCGTTTGGAGGTATCGGTATAGGGTATTATTTAGGATTTAATCCAATAATAGCAGCAGCTATATTTGGAGTTTTTTCGGCATTAGGAATCGAATTTGTATCAAAACGAACAAATCTACGTGAAGATTCTGCTATAGGTATTATTTGGTCGTTAGGTATGGCTGTCGGAATAATGTTTGTCTTTTTAACCCCGGGATATGCTCCTAATTTAATGTCATACTTGTTTGGAAGTATATTAACCGTATCAAAACTCGATATTGTATTAATGACAATATTGTGTAGTATTCTTCTTGTAGTATTCATCGTGTTTTTCAGAGTAATACTATTAGTTGCATACGATCAGGAATTTGCCCGTACTCATAATATTGCTGTTGATGTAATTAATTATCTCTTAATAGGTTTAGTTGCATTAACTATTGTGTTAAATATTAAAATTGTAGGTATTATATTAGTTATATCATTGTTAACAATACCTCAGGCAATAGCAAATCTCTTTACAAAACAATTTAGGTATATAATTATGTTATCAATTCTGATAGGGTTAATCGGATCCTTTTTGGGACTGATTGTGTCATATCAAATAAATATACCTTCAGGAGCGTCAATAATTTTTTCTTTGGTAATGATATTTCTTATTGCCAAGTTAATTCAGTTGATAAAGAGGAATGTAATACTTCGTAATCAAAAAAATGAAATGTTTTAAAAAAGATAAATAATATATATTTTCGTACAAATTTTACTAATGATTGCTATATAAAAACTTTAAACATATGAATTACGATTTAATAATAATAGGTAGTGGACCTGGAGGCTATGTCGCGGCAATACGTGCTTCTCAATTAGGAATGAAAGTTGGTGTTGTCGAAAAATCAGAATTAGGAGGTATTTGCCTTAACTGGGGATGTATTCCTACAAAGTCTCTTTTAAAAAGTGGACAGGTTTTTAATTATATGAAACATGCCGCTGACTATGGTGTTGTTATCGAAGGCGAAGCCAAAGCTGATTTTGCTAAAATGGTCGAACGAAGTAGAGGGGTGGCCAATGGTATGAGTAAAGGAATACAATTTTTATTTAAAAAGAATAAAATTGAACATATTCAAGGTTTCGGAAAACTAAAAGATAATAAAACAGTTGAAGTAACCGATTCAGAAGGAAATAAAACAACCTTGTCTGCTAAGAATATAATTTTAGCTACAGGAGCAAGATCAAAAGAGCTTCCTAATCTAAAACAAGATGGGAATAAAATTATAGGATACCGAAAAGCAATGACTTTACCTAAACAACCAGAATCAATGATAGTTGTGGGTTCGGGAGCAATAGGCAGTGAGTTTGCTAATTTCTACAATGCAATTGGAACTAAAGTTACTCTAGTTGAGTTCTTGCCTAACATCGTACCTAACGAGGATGTTGAGGTTTCAAAACAATTAGGTCGATCATTTAAGAAAGCTGGTATAAAAGTAATGGTTGGGTCATCGGTCGAGTCTGTCGACACAAGTGGTGAAAAATGCCAAGTGCTAATAAAAACCAAGAAAGGAGAAGAAACACATGAGGTTGATGTTGTTTTATCAGCCGTAGGTGTAACTCCTAATATCGAAAATATCGGAATCGAAGAGCTTGGTATTGAATTAGAAGACGGAAAAGTAAAAGTTAATGACTATTATCAAACCAATATAGAAGGAGTTTATGCTATTGGCGATATTGTTCATGGTCCTGCTTTAGCCCATGTTGCTTCAGCTGAAGGAATTACTTGTGTAGAGAAAATGGCAGGTCAAAACCCCGATTTAGTCGATTACACAAACATTCCTGCGTGTACTTATACTAATCCAGAGGTTGCTTCGGTAGGTATTACCGAAGAAAAAGCAAAAACAGAAGGATATGATGTAAAAGTTGGAAAATTTCCTTTTACTGCCTCAGGAAAAGCCAGTGCAGCAGGCGAGAAAGATGGTTTTGCTAAGTTGGTATTTGATAGTAAATCAGGAGAGTTGCTTGGAGCTCATTTAATAGGAGCTAATGTAACTGAAATGATTGCCGAATTGGTTGTTGCTAAAAAACTTGAGACAACAGGTCATGAGTTGATAAAATCAATACATCCTCACCCAACGATGTCCGAGGCTATAATGGAGGCTGCAGCTGCAGCTTACGATGAAGTTATACACATCTAAAAATATACAAATAAAAAAGGAAGGATGAGCCCTGATTCATCCTTCCTTTTTTTGAATAACCTTTCGTATTTAATGCACAAGATATTATTTCCTAATTTCAGTTTGATGATTAAATAATCCTTTGCTATAGTTTTTAGATAATGATATAACAAAAGCGAGTGTAACTATCAAGAAAATTATAACTACTCCTAAGTTTAAATCTTTATAAAATTTTGTCTTTGTTCTTGTTTTTAAACTCATTATTATATAATTTATTTTATCAAAATATTAATAACACGAACATAAGATGTATATTAATAAAAAAAGGTTGCGTAGGTTGTTAATCCTTACGCAACCTTTTCTCTTTTTTCCCCATCTACCATTATGTTTAAAAAGGAAGCAGCTTAGCAAGCTTTAGTTCTTAATTTATTCTTAAATTTGTAAGAGAATATTAACGTAAATAACGTTTTTGAATAATTATCTTAATATAATAGAAGCTTGCCTAAAAGCAGATCCTGTTGCGCAAAAAAAGTTATACGACTTATTTGCCGATAAGATGTTTGGAGTTTGTTTGCGTTATGTTAGTGATGTTGATGAAGCTAAAGATATATTACAAGATGGTTTTGTAAAAGTTTTTTGTAATTTAAAAAAGTTTAATAATAAAGGTTCTTTTGAAGGTTGGATAAGGAGAATAATTGTTAATACAGCTTTGGAACGTTTTCGTAATAAAAATTATTTGTTTGCTGTAAGTATGGAAAATAGTTATGAAAAAGGAAATAATGAATACGACCATATATTAAGCGAATTATCAGCTAATGATTTACTGAAAATGGTTCAAGAGTTATCTCCTCAGTACAGAACAGTTTTTAATCTATATGCAATAGAAGGATATTCGCATAAAGAGATAAGTAAAAAATTAAATATAAAAGAAGGAACATCGAAATCAAATTTGTCAAGAGCGAGGGAGATTCTAAAAGAGAAAGTAAATGAATATAATAAGATTAGTGTGAATTATATGTAATGAGACAAGATTTTGAACATATCGATAAACATTTTAGCAATAAGCTAAAAAATCATTCTGTGCATGCTCCTGAAGATGCTTGGAATAAAATAAGTTTACAAATACCAAATGCTCAGAAAAAACGAATCTTATTTTATTATAAAATAGCTGCTAGTGTTGCTGTAATAGCAGTATTAGGTTCTTTATTTTTCTTATTTAATCAAACAAATTTTCCTTCAATAAAAAAAGAAGTAACTTTTGTCGAAAAAAATAAAATTAAAAATACATTACAACAAGAAGAAGTTGTCAAAAAACAAAAAATAGTCCAAAAGAATGAGGTTATAGCTCAAGTTTTAGAGAAAGAAATCTCAACCTCTAAATCCATATCTCAAAATAAAAAGAATCCAACACAAGAGATTTCGTTATATGTAGAAGAAAAAAAGTATATAAAAGAGATCAATAAGCAGATAAAATCAATTCCTATTTTTATTAAAAATAAGCAGATAAATCCTAAGTTGTTAAATGTAGTTGATAATGAACGAGAACAAGCCTTGGACTATGCTCTAGATATAAATACATTAATAGCCCTGAATTGCTTCGAAATAGAAAAAAATCGTGAAAATAAAAAGAATGAGTGGTTGATTGGTGGAGAATTTTCTCCTTTATATTCTTATCGAAATATAACAGGTTCAAATAAGACTCAAGAATATTATAACGATGTTGAGACTCCTACTATGTCTTATACAGGAGGATTAAATGTTCAGTATAAGGCAGCAACAAGATTAAGTGTACAGGTAGGAGTGTATTATACAACAATGGGGCAATCAATTGATTGTA
>JAKSCO010000046.1 GCA_022360575.1 Bacteroidales bacterium
ATTCGGTCTTCTTCTCCCCCTTTAATTCTAGATAACTGACTTGAATTAAGGATAAAATGTTTCTGAATGTTTGTTGAGTGTGTTTTTTTCAAAGTTTTCATGATTTCTATTAATTTTAGTTAAACAAATGTGTATTTTTAAAGCAATATATTCTAATAATATTAAATTTAACGAATTTGTTTCGATGCTTCAGCCCAAAACGCAGCTTAGTAAGTTAATTTTTATTTTATTTATTGTTCTATTTTGCAAACATACAAAGGCTCAAAATGCAGAAAATAGCAATGATATAAAAAAATTGTACAAAACATCGATAAAACAATATCGAAATGCCGATTATGAAAATGCAACTCTAAATTTTAATCGAATCTTAGAGTTTAAAAATCAGTATACTGACGATGTTGTCCCTAAATATTTTAAAGTATACAATTGGTTGGGTTTAATATACAAAAATCAAGAGAGGTTGGGTAAGGCTATTTATTTTTATAAAAAAGCTTTACGACATGCTACTGACGATTATTATAAAGCTCTTATTTATTCTAATATAGCTAATGTCTACTCCGAAGTTGGTAATTATTCGCAAGGCATACTTTACCTACAAAATGCTTTATCTATATTAGAAAAAAGTAACAGAAAAGATAAATACGAACGTATTGTAAGAAATTACAACAATCAAAGTTATGCTTATTACAATGCAAATCAATTGGATTTGGCATTACAAACAGCATTAAAAGGAATCGAAATAGCAAAAAAATATGATATAAAATCAAGTGGAAATATATATTACTCGTGTGGATTAGTTTATCAACTACTTAAGCAGTATAATAAAGTAGAACCTTGTTATAAAAAGGCAATAAGTTTACACACAGAAAATTTAGGAAAAAACCACTACAGGTTAGGTCTTGTGTATATGAGTTATGCTACATTTTATTCGGCTATAAAAAAGTTCGAAAAGAGTAAAAAGTATTACGACAAAGCCGATAGCATATTTATTAATAGTTTAGGAAAAAAGAATTCATTA
>JAKSCO010000322.1 GCA_022360575.1 Bacteroidales bacterium
AATAATATCAGTAAATCATAGTTGCTCAGGAATCGGAGTTCAACAGTCTCTGAGTTTATTCTTAATAAACAGACATTAATTTCTCAATTAGCACAAGCAGTTTGCTTGTGTTTTTTATTGTTATAAATTCTTCTCTCGGTAGTAATCTTAAGTTTTATATCAAATAATATCCCCTAAAAAACACTATACAACTTAACTTTAGTGGTATTTCGAATTCTATTTTAGAATGGTTAATGAAGTTTATGTAATCTATAAATATGAAAGAGCAAATTGAAACATGGATTAATAATGCATTAAAAAGGCTAGATGAAAATAGTTATTTTGAAAGCATACATATAGATGAATTGGGCGAAACTATAGAAGATTCTCCCGGTGAATTATTTAGTAAAGCAATTGATATTTTTAATCAATTCTGTGAATCTATTTCGAAGGAAAGTTTAAAAGATATGCAATTGTTTCTTCAAATAAGTTTACAAGAAAGTGTAAAAATGCAAGGAGTTTTGGCTAATAAAGAAGAATTGTTAAAATGTATTGATACATTTGAAATGCCAGAAATTATTTTATACAAACCATATAATACATTGGATATTCCAAATAATGAGTTTTATAGGTCTCCTTTGCCTTTTAAGGTTGAAGGATTAAGTAAAGAGTTGAATGCTTTTTATAAAGAATATCGTAATTATGATGAAATGATAAATAATGAACCATTTACAAGAGAAATAAATGTTGTTTATCTTTAATCGAATTGTCTAAATAGAGATATTAAAGAACAAAGAGGCTGTCCTTTACTTTTTGGACAGCCTCTTTATAATATAACGATAATTGGGCTATACTATTGGTTTAGCTCGTTAAACCATAAAAACCCATTTAATACCGATGGGATTATAGCCTCAGAGTGTCCTAAGCCTGCTAGTGGAACCAACGCAACTTTATTAGCAGCAGTACCTGCTGTTTGCATTGCCTGATACATACCTTGCGAACTAGTAAAAGGAACTGCAGTATCGGTAGTCCCATGAACAAATCGAACAGGAATTGACGTATTCCAAGGTGCTACACTATTACTAATTAGAGTACTTTTTACCGTCGAAAATTTAGGTTCATTTAAACCCGTACGGTACTCATCGGTAAATAAATCCGGGATCGAAAATGTTAATTGAGCATTAATTTGATCGCCAGTATTTTTTCCGTTAAATAAATTCAATACTCTGGCATCGTAAGGAGCTTTAAATATATCCGAAATAGGATTTGTAAAACTTCTTAAGCTTTTATGTGCAGCCACCAAATAAGCCACAAAGTAAGGTTGCGAGTATAATGGTAAGCTTACAACCTGTTGGTTTATAGCCCAAATATTGTAGGCTCCTGCTCCACACAAACTGGCGCGTAAGTTAAATTCGCTACTATAATTTGTTTCAATAGCATTATGTAATGCTAAAGTAGCCCAACCTCCTTGCGAGTATCCCATAAGAAATACATCCTTTTTTATATCTACCGGATTACGCAAAGTCGACTTTATTTCTCGTATTGATTTAAGCATATCAATTACAGTTTGTATGGTCGATTCCTTATGGAAATAAGGATGTGGAGTAATATTGTCTGATGCTCCAAAGCCTATATAATCAGGAATAGCCACAACAAAACCCGTAGTAGCTGTTAGCAATAAATTCTGATAAAGAGTATTGGTTAAATTAACCGAGGGTGCATTAGAGTGTAATGTATTTGTTCCGTTCTGGAAACTAACAATAGGATACTCTCCGTCTGTGTTAGGAATTGCGACTATAGCCGATACCTGAATGGTTTGCTCTTTAAATTGAGTTTTATAAACTATTTTATAAACATCAATCCCGGTTTTTACTTTTGAGCTCAACTGCGAAAAATTAGGATAAGTTTCCTGTAATAAAGTAAACGCTCCACGTGCCTCTTCAGTCGAATATGATCTCACGAAATCAACCCCAACCAGTTTCTCCTTTCGTACTTCAGGAGTTACCGAATCATCATCTTTACACGACGTTAAAAATAGGGCACTAACAATAAATACCCCCCATAAAAATTTTAGCTTATTCATAAATATATCGTTTAACGTTAAAATAACAAAACATTCAAAATCGGCAATTAGTTCACTGTACAAAGAATTTTATGCATAAAATTTTATCGAATTTAATATTTGAATATTCGCTTTCGCGGAGAGCCTGATAAACCTGAGTTCGATTTTTTATTTCAGGGTACTAGAACATAATGTATTTTTCTTTCTGTTCTTTGAGATCAAAGAACCAATTAGCTACTCGTTCCCACAATTCCGAAGCTTATCCCACTCGTGAATCTTAATGATTTTTAATCTATGGGTGTGTAGGTCAACACGAGTAGGCATTGTAATATAAAATCAATTTATTACTATGAAGACTAATAATTAAATTATACTTTTACGTCGTTTTGGTGGATTTTTCCTTTTAGGAAAAACCTTAATATGGGAATCCGGTGATTCAATATTGTTGAAGATTCCGGAGCTGTACCCGCAGCTGTAAGTCC